>JBBQJE010000009.1:0-31195 GCA_038325635.1 Bacteroidales bacterium | reverse complement strand
TTTTTAAACCGTTGATTCGTACTTGCATCAATTGGCGTTGCTGTTAACTCAATGCCAAGCAAAGGATCTAACTCGTTCAATGTTTCCATTCCTCTCGCTCCCCGATAGCGGTGCGATTCATCCATGATAATCACCAGATCTTTGAGATTGATCAGATAATTGTAATAACTATCGCCTAAAGTTTCCCTAAATCTTTTTATTCGGGGCTGTACAAGCTTTCCGTCTTTTGTAGTGGTTTTGGCATCGGTATTTATCTTGCCGATGTTGAACATATTGATTTGAATAGAATCATCAGTTGCTTTTATTCCTTTGGTATCATAATCTTCACCAGTAATAATCGTTGCATTGTTTGCTATTTCCGGCAGGCCTTTGAATACATATTTTGCCGCACCTTTGTTTCCAAAATCGTCTTTCAGCTTGTCGTAAATAGTAATGTTCGGCGAAAGGATAAAGAAGTTTCGAATCCCATTTTCTTTCACCAAATAGCTCACAAAAGCTCCCATCAGTCTGGTTTTTCCGATGCCGGTTGCGATGGAAAAGCAGATGGAAGGAAAACTCCTTTCAAAAGATTCAAATAATGCATTTTCCTCTTTTACAATGCTTTCTTTTAGGTTTATTTCGGATGATCCAATTAAATCAGCATTGGTTATGAGTTTTTCAAGCAACTCAAGGCTTTGCTTGAGTGGTTCCCTTAGACTCAGCGTATTGCTGATGTATTCAGTACTTTTGCTCATAAAAGGTATTCTTTTTTAGGTGGTCAGTTACAAGAGGTTATTCCCCCAGTTTTCTAATTGATTTATTTATCTCTTTGTTGTTTAGAATGTTAAGCTGATAATTAGCAATTTGCAGCAATTGATTGAAACGGCTTGGCTTGTCTATTTCCTGGTGGATTAGTACTGAATTCATGCTTTCGATATTCGACAATACCGTCAATTCGTTGATACTTGCCATGTCGCGAATGTTGAGGTTCTTTGCTGCCAGTTCGGGATTGGCATCCCGCCAATCTTTTGCCGTACAGCCAAATAGTGCGACATTCAATAAATCCGCTTCCTCCGCATAGGCCAGCCATTCGTTGATTTTGGAATAGTTTTTCTTCGGTAAAATGTGTTTTTGCACGGCATCGGTTTGCAGGTGGTAGTTGGCTTTGCTTAAGAGTCTTTTTACATCCCATTCGAGTTTCAAGTGATCGTTTTCATTGTCTTTGAGTCGCTGGTACTCTTTGATTAAATAGAGTTTGAATACTGGACTTATGGCCGAACAAAACTCAAAGGCAATGTCTTTGTGCGCGAAGGTGCCACCGTACTTTCCCAATTTCACGTAGATCCCGATTGCATTGGTTTTTTCCACCCATTGTCCGGGGCTTAATACAAAACTAGGTAACCCGGCCTGCATTTTAAAGTGGTCAGATTCGACCACTTTAAAATGGGGATTGTACAGTTGCTCCCAGGTTCCGATAAATTCAAGCGTGGCACGGTTCCTGATCCAATTCTTGATAATGTCGGCAGCCCGGGATTCGCCCTCTTTTGTCTTGGCAATATCAGTTATGCAGATATAGTCATCGTTATTTACCGTAACTACAGTTATGGTTCTATCCTGAACTTTGATTGTTTTTATTTTTGCTGACATAAATCTTCAGAATAAATTCAATTGTTGTTTCCCTTTTTCAATTTTCGCGGGACTTGGTTTTACCTCTGGTTTTACGTAGGAAGGCACAAATAGGGGTCTTTCCGGATCTTCCGGCATATTGATGATGGTGGTTTCGGTGCAATAATCTTCTTTACCAAATTCACATTTACCAAGCAAAACAGAGGGGATTTTCTTGATTTCAATGCGGTCACTGATATCTTCACATCCTTCCTGGTAGGCCGTACAACAGATTCGCAGGCTCTCTTCGGGCTTCATTTCGCTTAAAATTTGCTCCAACACATCGGGAGTTAGGATGTTGGTGGTGGTAAAGATAAAATGGTTCTCGGTGGCAAATCCCTGCTTCCAGACTACTGATTCGTCCGGACAATAGTTGAATCCCTCGTGCCGTGCCATTGCCGCTGCCAGCAATTGGGCATTGTAATCCGGATTGATAATCCATTGGTTGTACTTGTCTTTGTTGAGCAGGCTTGGCGCTAACTGATAAAATTTGAAACCGCCTCCGCCTTTCCAATCCAATGCTTTTGAAATTCCACCCTGATCTGTGCCATCGCAAACCGCTTTTAGCCGTGGTAAACAGTGGGTGTTACAATGCTCGCCCAACTCGATACCGATCCATTTGCGCCCCATTTTATGCGCTACGGCGCCAGTAGTGCCGGAACCAAGAAAGGAGTCGAGAACGAAGTCGCCTTCGGAGGTGGCTAATTGTATAACTCGCTGAATAAGTCTTTCGGGTTTAGGGGTAGCAAACACACTATCAGAATTGAATTCTTTTGTTTCTTTTTTGGCCTCCTGATTATCACCAACTTCAACTCTGTTCCAAATTGTTTTACTAACTGAACCTTCTTTAACATCAGAAAGAAATCGTTTAAAACGAGGTACGTTATTTCCAGCTTCTCCAAACCAAATTCTATTTTCTTTAACGAGTTCTTGGAATTTTTCTTTTGAGAACCGCCAGCAATATCCGGAGGGTGGATCTACAATTCGGCCTGAAGGCGTTTCAATAGGATAATCGGTATTTGCAGAATACGTTTTCACGGAACAATCGCCAGATGTCCATAAGCCTCTTGGGTCATTATCAGGATTTTTATATCGATTATCCATCTCCACTGTTCTAGGCAGTAGATTTGGTCTCCAAATTTCTTTATTTTTTGCATATATCAGAATATGGTCATGGCTATCGGACAACCATTTAGCATCATTTTGAGGAGAAAATTTCTTTTCCCAAATTACATTAGTAACAAAATTCTTCCGGCCAAACAGTTCATCACAATAGACCTTCAGATAATGGCTTTCGTCATCATCAATCGATATCCAGATACTTCCTTCATTGGCTAAAAGCTTGTAAAGTAACTCCAACCTTGTTTTCATAAGGTTTAGCCACATGCTATGTTCCAGTCCGTCATCGTAATGTTCGAAGGCATTGCCGGTATTGTAGGGTGGGTCGATGTAGATGCACTTGATCCTGCCGGCGAAATTTTGTTCCAACGCTTTCAGCGCCAACAGATTGTCGGCTTGTATTAACATATTATCTGTAGCTGTTTCGCCATACGATTTTTGGGGATCTTCGATCAAAACCCTTGGTTCAGGTTTAATTTCAGCATCTTTGCCAGGCCAGCAAAGCTCTAATTTAGTATATTTACTATCCATCAAAATGACTGTTTTCAGACTTGTTTTTATAGATTCCAGAGAAGGTGGAATAGGTATTAATCCTACGGAAGGATGAATGAATAAATATACAAGTATTTACGAAAACTGGAAGCCGTGAAAAAAAGATTTTCAAAATCTGCATAGACCTTTCCCAACATGTCCCTACGGCAATTTCATCACCAACCGATGCGCAAATTCCTGCTTATTTTTCGGATGGATATCAAGCTGATCGCCAATATCGATGGTCATTACCATTCCGGTTTTTGGTAAAGTACAAGCCGCTTGTTGGGCTTCTCTTAATTTTTTCCAGGGATCTTCCTTTTTAGCTGACTCGTGCGATTGCGGAAAGGTGGAGACTTGAAAGAACAGAAATGACATATCCTTGTTTTTCCAGGAGGCACGCCAATCGGTAATCAATTTTTGGAATTGCTGTTTGTAGAGCAACGGACGACCGGCATCCGACTCTCCCTGATACCAGATGATGCCTTTCATTCCATAAGGCATGCACGGTGCAACCATCCCATTGTACAAGAAAGCAGGATTATTTTGGTATTCTTCAACTTTCCCTATAATTGACTCCAAGCTGCTATTGGCTTGCCAGTCTTTTGAGAGGTCACAATAGAAAGAACGGTCACTATTTGACAGGAAGAATTGTTCGGATCGACCGAAGCATTGTGCATCGACCCAAGGCTGAGCAATACGGATAGTCAGGATATTTTCTCCTGTGCGGACAAAATTTTGCGGTAGCTTCACGATCACCGGTTTGGGATATTGAAAATAGCCTATCTCTTTGCCATTTAGAAAAATCTGACTCTGCCAAGTTTGATAACCAAGCGATAATTGCAAAGGCTGTCGGGAATTCGTTGCAGGGATGTCTAACTTTCTTCGAAGCCATACAACATTACCAAAATGATTGTCTTTTTCCAAGATATTTACCGTTTTCCAGGTGGCATCTCTCAATACCCGTTGGGCAACCAGCCAAGGTAAATCTTTTGGCGGATAACTAATTTGCATGCGCCGCATTCTGGTCTTTTCGAGGGAGGAAGTTATTTTTTTCGTCCACACATTTTGATCGAATGAAGCAGGAACAGGGGGCAGCTTCACAGAATCTTTGAAGGCTTCCAGCGATTCGCGACTCATCCAGGTTTGGATCGGTGTGCCGCCCCACGAACTATGGATGATGCCTATTGGTACTTTGAGTTTTTGATGCAACTCTTTTGCGAAGAACCATCCGATAGCAGAAAATCCGGCAACGGATTCGGGATTTGCCATTTCCCATTTTCCTGCCGAGAGATCTTTGAGCTCGACGGGGGATGGATATTTAGGCACCGAGAAAAGCCTGATTTCCGGATATTTTGAATCTGCAATTGCCTCTTTTGAATTATTAATGGCTGAATAGGGAATCCGGTCCCAACCATTTACGGGATGTTCCATATTGGATTGACCCGAAGCAAACCAAACATCACCAATCAATACATTTGAGAAACTAATCCGGTTTTGTCCTTCGATTACAAGTTGAAATGGTCCGCCGGCAGCGTGTTTAGGCAGATAAACCATCCAGGTGCCATCTGGTTTGGCGGTGATTTTCATCTCTGATGACTCCAGTTTAACGATGATCTTTTCTTCCGGATTGGCAGTTCCCCATACCGGAATCGGAGCATCCCGCTGCAAAACCATGTTGTCGGAAAAAAGTTTCGCTGGTTTAACTATCCCGAAGGAAGGGAAAAATTGCAGAAGGGAGAAAAGGAGTAATGTGTATTTCATCGAGGATAGATCATTCCATTGATTGTTAGGGCAGAAAATTTCTCCACAAATCTTGGACCAGTTGTGGTTGAGGAACAAAGAGGAATTTATCGGAATTTTCTTCAAACTGTGCATAAATGGGTGTTTTAGGATCGATGCCGAACTGAGTATAAATTTCGGGTTTTTTCTCGATTAACTCACATTCCAGATAGTTCGGGTTTTTTTGCCAAATAATTTCACCGTTTTCATCAATAATTGGATACCAGGCCAACCCTTTGTGTGCGCGAACTGCATCGTATTCAAAACCATATTCCCGATCACACCAGGCACCAAAAGTGAGTGCTTGTTTAGGATCGGCACTGATTGTCGCATGTGCCCAATTGGGAGGAACAATTACCACATCTCCCGGATTTGCTAGCACTGCAAAGCATCTTCCCGGATGGTCATCGGCCGTTTCCTGCATATAAATAATTGCTTTACCAGACCAGATCTCATATACTTCTGGTGTTGACCATCCTGAAAGTGGCGATACTTTGTGAATGTGACCCTGACTTCGGACAGGCTCATTGCCCAGACGACCAGCGGCATAGGTCACCGCACCATACAACAAGTGATGTTGCTTTAGTAGGCGGATATGCTCCGTTTTCCCGACATCCATGGCAATTGAATAGACAGGATCAGGACCTGAACAATTCGGATTCCGCAAACTTTTCCGAATAGAATCGAGTGTGCGGTTTTCGACTTCCGGACCAAAGGTTTCCGGACCGTACTCGAATCCCAAGGGGTTGGTGGTTGGTTTGATGGTAAAACCGGGATAAAATTTCATAGTCAGAATGATTAAAATCTCACATATCCCTTTAAAGTAGCACATTTTTGTCCAACACCTGCTCCATAAGGACGAATGGTATATGCACCTACTTTGGCCGGGATGATAAATACTTCGGCGTAATTTACTACATAAGGCTCAAATGTATTCTCCGGACTTTCAACAATTACTTCATCGCCTTGTACCAGACAGATTACATGAACTCCGCCATTGGTATGATGTTCCGTCTTTTTGGTAAACCAGTGCCGGCGGGTCTCGATGAACTCCCGCTCGTGCAAACCAGTCCGTTCTTCTACCCAGCCATCGCCTTTAGCAACTACGGAGACACATTCGATCAGATTCTGTCGCGTCCATTCGGTGGTTCGATTCCATTGAATCACTTTTTTCCCATGCTCGATGTTGATTGGTCTGGGCTTCCCATCCATCCCCAAACGTCCCCAGTCCCAAAGTTTAAAAGTAAAGATAAATGGGGTGGCGCTGATTTCCAATACCATGCTTCCTTTGCCCGAACAATGGACTGTTCCTGCCGGAATCAGCACATGATCGTGTTTTTTGACAGGCCAGGTCTGCACATGTTTCGCAGCATCAAAAGGTCTTCCTCCAGCTTGGGCTTCCTCCAGGTCGGAAAGCATGGCTTCAGGATTAATTCCTTCGCGCAGACCGAGGTAAACAATGGCGTCATCTTCTACATCCAGCATGTAGTAGCTTTCGTCCTGTGTATAATGTAATCCGAATTTTTCCTGAATATATTCTGTAAGCGGATGAACCTGCAAACTGAGATGGCCTCCTTCCATGGTATCCAGAAAGTCGAAACGGATCGGAAATTCATCGCCAAAGCGACCGTAAACCGGATCACCCAGTAATTCGGACGGATGCCGGAATACAAGATCGATGGATGGAATCTCAATCACATCTTCGCCAAATTTAAACAATAAGCTATTTTCTTCAGGTACACAATTGAAGCACCAAGCATAGTTCTGCCGGTGTTGATCCAGGTTGCATACTTCTTTCATCCACTGTCCACCCCACGGTCCCGGATCAAAAAATGGAACGACACTAAACGGTCGGGTAGAGGCTATTTTCAAACCTTCCAAAATTCCTTTTCCTTCGACCAACTTCGGCTGACCGATTTTGTTTGTATCGAGTAAGAAATCCCATTTGTCAAACAGTTGCTTCTTCAGTCGATCGCAAACGCGCCAATCTACGAAAAATCCTTGTTTGTATAGAAGCATCCAGTCGGCAGTATCACGGTTTTTTACCCCAAGATTGTCGACGAGATGTTGCCGCATCCGCAATTGGATTTCCCACCGAGCCATGTCGGCATATATTAGCAAATCAGGCTTCTGACAAAGCAATGCAGCACCACAGCCATAAATCACGATCACTCCGTCACCAGCTAATTCAATTTCGGACTGAAATGCGGAGACTTTTTCAGGATCGAAAAAGGCGTCTAAGGTCAGGCGAGTCATGAAACCAAATATTCGATCGTTAGTAACATCCTGAAATACAAGCTGTTTAATTTCTTCCTCCTGTAACATATAATCCGATGCGTTGATGAAGCGGTTAAAATTCAATCCGCTTTTCAGATTTGAAATCAACTCTTCCTGGATTACCCCTTGGTATGTTTCAATCACTATCCGTTTTTTCTTTCCCGAAAGTGCTGCAATTTCCCTATTTAGCCGCGTACAAATAGCTGACCAACCATTTTCGACTTTGTACTGACTGTTTTTAACTTCAACGCAAGGAAGGTTATTGAATTCTGAAGGCTTGCTTAAGTATTTCATTTTCAATTTATTGTTATAATGACGATCGCACGAGGTAGTCTGCACCAAATAATGCTGCTGAATCGGGAAAGCGGGCTACAACGAGTTTTACTTTTCCCCAGGGTGTCCACGCCAGCCGGTTTACTTTTTCCTGAAGGGCAGGCAGAATTACTGAAGCACTTTTCATGATTCCACCGCTTAAAACGATCAGTTCCGGATCGAAGGCATGAATCATGCTGATGATGCCGGCACCCCAAGCAGAAAGGCAATGATCGAGTACTTCCCCGGCAACGCTATCGCCGTTTTCAGCATGTTGGAATAGTGCTTGAAAATCGAGTAATTCCAAACCGTTCATTGAGCTTTTCAAAAAGTCCGGGTGCTCTTCTAGCAAGGAAGGTAATCGCCAGGTAGATGCTTCAGCTTCCACACAGCCGATGTTTCCACAAGTGCAAACCCCACCTTTGTGGTTCACGGTAAAATGCCCTCCCAGGTTACCGGCCTGAAAGTGTTTGCCTTTCAGCAATTGTCCATTCATCAGAACGGCCGAGCCGATACCGGTTCCCAGCGTAACCATCACCAAATCGGTGAAGCCTTTTCCAGCACCATACTGCCATTCACCCAACAATGCCATCCGGGCATCATTTTCGGCAAAAAGCGGCAGGCCCCATCTTCTCTTTGCCCAGCCAACTAGATCCGTCTCCGGAGCATCGTCATATTTTTGATTTGTTGATAGAATCCTGTTTGTAGATGAATCTACCAATCCGGCGAAGGAAAATCCGATTCCCAGAAGATCTTTTTCGTTAAGTTTGTTCTGGCAAAGAAGCTGTTCAATAGCTTTTTCCAACTCCGGAAGTTGAGGTTTTAAACCGGATGCTGATTGCGCTTTAATTTCAATTCGATCAATGAGATGACCGCTCTTAAGCAATCCAATTTTGATGATCGTTCCCCCTAAATCGATGGCAATTGTTTGTCCCATAGTAATTCAAAAATTACGGATTCAACACCGTACAATTATGTTTTTACCGCTTTTTATTTGATACGCTACTTTGCTGCGAATTCATTTTCGAGTTCTTCCAGCGTCTTTCCCTTTGTTTCAGGTACATATTTCAAAATATAGATCATGTTAGCCAGACAAATAAGCGCAAAAATCAGGAAAGTTAGTCCACCGCTTAATTTTTCCAGCATAATTGGAAAGACAATTGTAACTACAGTACATGCCATCCAAAGCGCAATAATTGCAATTGACATGCCTTTGCTTCGCAATCGATTGGGAAACAGCTCAGTAGCAACTACCCAAATTGCCGGTCCGAGGGAAGCAGCAAAAAAAGCAATGTAGCCAAGAATAAACAGGAGGACTAAAATTCCTGAAGTCATTTTCATGAAGAACAAAAGTGACAGTCCGCATAGCATTAAAGTCATGCCGGCTGAACCTACAACAATCAGAAATTTTCTTCCAAAACGGTCGATTAAAAGCATTGCTACGAGGGTGAAAATCAATTTAGTACCACCGATAGCAATGGTTTGCAACAAGGCTAGATTATTCGCCTGCCCAATGTTTGCGAAGATTTTCGGAGCGTAATACATGATGGTATTTATGCCTGTAATTTGTTGAAATATAGCCAAAATGATACCGATAATCAGGAGAGGTTTAATTTTTGGAGCAAGTAATTCGCGGTAGGTTGATTCCTTCTCATTTTTGAGGGTAAATTCGATTTCATGGAGTTCGGCAGGTGCAAATTCGGCCCCAGAAGTTCTTATTAATACATCCAGCGCTTCTTTATTCCGTTTTCTGGCGACTAACCAACGTGGACTTTCAGGCACCAAAAAAAGGCTAAAAAATAGCAATATGGCTGGGGCTGCCATTACCAGCAACATCCATCGCCAATTATTTACACCGGTATCAACCAGCAGCCAATTACTGAAGAAGGCAACGAGGATTCCAATTACGATAGCCAGTTGATTTAGTGAAACCAATGTTCCGCGGTACTTGGCCGGTGCCAGTTCTGCAATATACATGGGCGAAAGTATCGAGGCAACGCCGACGGCTATCCCACCTAAAATCCTGGCTACCAAAAAGAAAAGGAGCGAATGGGCCGAGGCACTTCCAATCGCCGAAAGGAAAAAGAGGAGAGCTGCCAGCATCAATATTTTTCTACGACCGTAAAGATCACCTGCTTTCCCGGCAATAAATACGCCTGCCATGCATCCAAATAATAGACTGCTGACGGTCCAGCCCAATCCAGCCTCAGACAAACCAAAATAGGGTTGGATAAAGTTGAGCGTTCCGGAAATTACGGCGGTATCGAAACCAAAGAGTAAACCACCCAAGGCAGCAACTATTGAAATCAAAATTACATATCCCTTCATAGATTGAACAATTTATTTGTATGGGTTTTTCGTTATGATTCCTATTGCAGTTAATTTTTCACTAAAATAGCACTTCCCTCCACTTCCAGTAATCTCGCTGAAAACCCTTTTTTGGCGATTTCTTCATAATTGTGTCCGGCATCGGATGGCCAACAAGCGCCAACAACTAGATTTGCATCACCGGTGTTGGCGAGACGATGGGCAATTTCACTACCAATATAATGCAAGCTTCCGGGGAAAACTTCCTCGGCCCAGGTGTTGCGATCACGATCCATGAATAGTAGCATTCCTTTGCCTTGAACGCCCCAGTAAAATTCGGCTCGATCAGATTTTTCATGGAAATGGCCTTTGGTCATGAAATATTCATTGCCAACTTTCCCCGGAAAGATCGTTGATACTCCAAAAAAGAGTCCGCCGGGAGTGCCTTCCGCCACCGGCAGCCATGACTGAACAGTATATGCAGTAGTTTCAGGATCCATTTCCCCCATCGCCTGCTGATCATGAAATATGCCGGCGATATCTTTCAATGATCTGATTTGATTGATGATTGGCTCGCCTTTCATCTTGAAATTGTCCAATTGCAGTTGAACTTGTGATTTTTTTATTTGTAAATGCATTTGATTATTTGTATCCAGGTTGTATTTTTTGGTTGCAAATTATTTGATGATTTTATAAAGGTGAACACCATAAGCAGTGTAATCATCCATGAATTTTCCTGAGACGACAGAAATTTTCCTGTTTTCACCGATTACTTCCACAGCGGTTCCTGAGGAAATAGTGAAAGTTGCCGTGGTTTCTCCCGGCCGCATGGCCACAGCAAAGATATAATCTATCCCTTTGTAATTCTTCGTCATTATGTCGACGGGAATCGAAGCATTACTGCTTGTCAATGAAGCAAATCCGGATGTATTCTGACTGTTCAGAATAGTGGCCAGGGATGCGATCTGCATATTGATGTTCTTAAGTGCCTCCATCATGGTATCATCTTTCAGTAAAGCAGTTTCATCGAAAATAGGAGAAATTACATGCGCAAAGTAGCTAATTCCTTTTGCTCCGTGGATTAAAGCCATCCAAACCTCTGATTTTACCTCGGAAATTGTTGGTTTCCTCGGACTGTTACTCCCAAATTGGGTTGTTTCGATGTTGCACCACATTGGCTTTGTGCGTTCTGACCAATTGTATAGATTGTCCATACCATTGGCAACATACCAAAGATTATTTTGAACTTCCGGATAGCTGCTGTTAACAGGATAGATATCGAAGGATCCAATATCACACCCTTTTAGATATCCTCCGAATGCGGATTTATATAATTCTACATTGCCTTTGCATGCTCCCCTTCCATTGTAGTTGATAAAGGAAACTCCTTGTCCGAGGTTGAGGTAAACCGGACGGTTCGGATCATTTTGCTTGATCTTGTTGTAGTTCGCGATAATGATAGCGGGGTCAATACAGGGATCATATTTCTTTGTGACAGCATTCCATTGCGCATTATCTGGCTCATCTTGTTGTAACCAACCGAAGATTAGTGTATCCTTCAGGTTCTGTAACCCAAAATCGTTTTGGTAGCAGATCACTTTCATGTTGTTCGCTCTTAGATTGTTGAGCGTGTTTGCAGTGAGCACTTCAGCTGTAATATATACGTTGATACCGGCATTTTTGTACTTTGCTGCAACAGTGGTTGGCTGCCACCAGACGGTGATCGGGAAAAACCCGCTGGTTGATTCAGGTTGGTCCGACTTGGTGTCATTGGTAGCTTTTTGACATCCTGAAAATGAAATCAACGATAGCTTGGCAATAAGAAGGGTAAAGAGAAATGATTTCATACTATAATAATTTGTTTTTTAATGGTAGTATGGAACTCCATGTTGATGAAATTAGTATCATTCTCTTGGGTGTCGGGAAGCAACATGTTCGTTTCATACTATAATAATTTGTTTTTTAATGGTAGTATGGAACTCCATGTTGCAGAAAATCAGTATCATACCCTTGGGTGTTGTGTCGCAACATGTTCGTTTCATAGAAATATTATTTGTCATGATTCGAGTTATTTTTTACTAAAAATTCCCTTTAGTCTGATATCTCTTGAAGAGCTCCCTATTAAGACTTCAAATTCTCCGGGTTCAGTAACCCATTTATTCCGTTTTTGAGAGAAGAACATCAAATCAGCCTCTTCAATGTCTAAAGAGACATGCTGGCTTTCTCCTTTTTTCAAAAATATTTTTTCAAAATTTTTCAGTTCTTTTGAAGGTCTGTCTTCACTCGTTTTTACTTTGTGAAGGTATAGTTGTACCACTTCTGCGCCATCGTAATCGCCTGTATTTTTCAAATCGAAACTTGCCTTCAATGTCTTTTGGGTAGTGTCAATTTTCAAATTACTGTACGCAAATTTAGTGTACGATAATCCAAATCCGAAGGGGAAAAGGGGCGCGATATTTTTGGTGTCATAATGGCGGTAACCGACGTAAATTCCCTCGCTATAGGTGATTTTGTCATTCGCTCCGGGATAAAAATTATAAGCAGGAGTGTCGGATAACTTAACAGGGAAGGTCTCAGGTAATTTCCCGGATGGATTGACATTTCCGAATAGCACATTGGCAATAGCATTTCCACCTTCCTGACCCGGGTAATAGGCTTCCAACACCGATTTTACATCGTTGATCCAAGGCATTGCCAATGCAGAACCATTGATGAGCACAACGATCGTGTTTGGATTAACTTTGGCAATTTCGCTGATGAGTTTGTTTTGTTCTCCCGGCAGGTCGATGTTTGGACGGTCGTTGTTGCCTCCTTCAAAAAAATTGGACAATCCGGCAAAAATGACCACTGCATCGCTCTCTTTGGCCGCTTTTTTAGCCATTTCTATTGAATTGTTTCCGGGTATTTCCCACTCAAAACGGATAAAATTCCGGTTGCCTATTTTGTGAAATTCAATCCGAACATCTACCGTTATGTCTTTCGTGAGACTAACATTTACAGATTTGTTGATTGCCGTAAATGTTGCTTCAAAATTTTCATTGGCAGCTTCGTTCCATTCGTTAATAATCAGCTTTCCGTCTAAATATAAACGATAGCCGCACTGAGCACCGGCCAGACCGATTTTATATTCGCCTGAAGCAGGAGGCGTTAGTTGTCCGCTCCAACGAACCGAAAAACTGCGTTTGTCGACCTCCGGCCTCGGATTGGCCCAGCCCCAGGAGAAGTCAATTTTTGAATCAGAGGAACTCAGAACTGGTAAACCTTCCGTTGTTTTATTGTTAAAATATTCAGCTTTTAATCCCTTAATTTTTTTGCTGTTTACTACCGAGGAAAGGTACAAACTGTCAAGTACCTGAAGCGAACCATTCAAGCCACAGCCTTCCTGAAAAATGATTTGGGTTTTACTTCCACACAACGCTTTCAATCCGGCAAGCGGGCTAACTGAATAGAATGGGGATACGGAAGCGCTGCCCCCACCGCCCAGGCGAGCTTCTCCGGCATTCGGTCCGATGACAGCCAGCTTTCTGATACTCTTCTTTAAAGGTAAAACGGATCCTTCATTTTTCAGTAATACGATACCTTCTTCTGAAACACGTCGGGTGAGATCCTGGTGTTTTTTGCTATTTAATTCAGAATTCAGTGAAGGATTATTCTGATCCAGTAATTTTGTTTTCACCAAAGCCCTCAATAATCGCTTCACTTTATCATTCAACTCATCCATTGACAGGGATTTATCCCCAATAGCTTTCAGTACATTTTCTTTGGTCATGATTTTACCAGGGCCAGGCATTTCCAAATCCAATCCGGAATAAAGTGATTTGATGCTTTTTACCGCGCGCCAGTCAGAAACAACAAACCCTTCGTAACCCCAGGTATCTTTTAAAATTGTTTGCAGCATATATTTATAGTCGGAGGTCCTGCTACCATTGAGGCCATTGTAGGAAGTCATTACACCCCAGGGATTTGCTTTTTGAACAGCAATGCGAAAACTAGTAAGGTATATTTCCTGCAAAGTGCGTTCATCAACAATTGCTTCTATATCTTGTTGGTTGGCTTGCTGATTATTCGCGGCCATGGCCTTAATCACCGCACCAATGTTTTCAGATTGTACCCCCTGAATGAAAGAAGCGGCCAATTCACCCGACAGTTTTGGGTCTTCCGAGAACAGTTCATAATTACGTCCGTTCAGTGGTATACGTTTAATATTGACCATGGGAGCAAGCAAAATAGCCGAGCCGGTCGCCCTGGTTTCTCTTCCGAGTGCAGCTCCCACCTCCTTTATAAGTGTTTTATTCCAGGTTGCCGCCTGTCCGACAGCGGTTGGGAAGCAGCTTGAATTTCCGATCCAGTTTCCATCCTTATCTAAAACGATCGTCACTCCATGTCCACAATCCGTTACCTGAACCGATGGAATCCCTAACCGGGAAACGCCTTTGAGATGCCAGAAATCCACTCCTGTAAGGAAATCTGCCTTTTCTTCTAAAGTCAAGAGGCCGAGAATGTTAGTGACACGCTCTTCGAGGCTTCTGGAGGCATCAGTGTACAGCGGGCCTGGTGTCCATTTTGAGCGACCGCCGGATTCTAGTAGAAATTTCATCGCCTCCCGATGACAAATTAGTTGTGCATCTATTAGCTTGTCAGGTGAATAAAAATACAGATCACCTTTTTCATTCTTACCTGACCATCCATGACTTGCAGACTCAACAATCACGCACAGTGCACCACAATTTAAATTCAAGGCTCCGTCAAGGTTAAAGCTAAACTTTGAGGCAAGTGGACGACTTGCTGCTGCTTTTGGATCTTTATTATTTTGCAATCCATTCATCGCAAGAACAGTCTGCACTTTATGGAAAAGAGAATCAAATACCTGGTTTAAAACAGGTTCTCCTAATGATTGATGTAAAAGCATTTCGGTACCGCCAGAATGCATGTTGAAGATCAGGTCGGGTTTTTCAATTTGACAGAGATCAAGTAATGCACGGGTTTCAGGTTGAGGCTTGCCAAAAAAATCATCATGTTGAATATTCACACCGGCATCATTTGGATATCCGCCGGGAAATCCGGGTTGCGAAAAATCGTACGGAATGAATTTTTTAACTTGTGGCCAGCCTGTAAGTGATCCATCACTTTTTCCTCCGGTGCTAAAATATTCAGCTACAGTATTGTCTGTACCTCGATAGGCCTGCATTCGAATTGGGATGCGTGATCTACCATCCGGATTGACCATTGGAATCAGGATGATCCGATCCATTCTTGAGGCAAGTGTGTTTATTTCAGGCCATTCTTTTCCCCGAAGGTCTTTCCCGGTTTCCAGTACAGAAATCAAGTTGACCATGCCAACAATACCTTCAAATTCGCCACCATGAACTCCTGCCATGCCCATGAAAACCGTTTTGTCATGATCAGGTCCCCGATAAGCGGCCACATTTCCAAACCCAAGTGAGCCTGAAAAAGTAGTGGTTCCTTTGCCTTTCCTGGGATTCCCATAAAAAACTGCGCTTATTGGTCGGCCACCAGCTGAAGTCCCGATCACTTTCAATTCGCCCTTTTTTACGGTTGTTTTGAGAAATTTCTCAACATCTGTTACCTCCGTAATCCAATACGATGGAATAGTTTCCGGCTCGCGTAGATACTCTGCAGGAATCTGAAATACCTTGCTTTTGGCGGTTGTCGATTTTGGATTTTGTAACCAAACTCCTATCGGGAAGAAGGATGATTTTGATTCCTTTTTATCATTTGCGGAATTATAGGCACAAGCAGAAGAGACGCCTACAAAGGAAATAAAACAAATTAGCATCAAATATTTTTTCATAATGATATAATTCAAATGGTTCAAAAAATAAATTTTTTCTCTAATGCCCCTGCATCACGCTTCCCGACAGGCTCGATTCCGGTAAAATCTTTTAGGAATGGGCCATATTTAATTCAGGTTTAACCGCTTTCATTAATACAGCTGAGTTGACATGAGTAAAAGCACAATTAGTTACTTGAATATTTTCACCTCCACCCCAAACCCTAACACAGGCGGGATATACGTGTTTTTTGAGGGTCATTTTTTTGGCACTCCCAAGATATCCTTCAAACCCAATTCCTTTTTTTTCGGCATCAAAGCCCTGGCCACGTGATGGATAGAGCGTTCCATCAACCCATCCGAATTCAGTCCAGGCAATTGCCCCTATATAAAGGTCTTTTGACCCGATTATATTTTTTGAGTCAATACCCAAAACGAGTTCTTTATTCTCGCTATTTTTCATAAACACGTTAAATGGTCTGCTGCCATTGTAATCCCATTTCCACCACTCACTTTTAATATCTTCAGGATCAGATATCTTCCAATTCGGCATACGCGCCAGTGGAATCCGTGTAATCTCTTCTCCATCTAGCATCCAAAGAAGATCACCCGTTCCTGTTGCTTTTGCCATGGCAGTCTCCCACGAATAAATTTTGGATGTACGTTTATCCTTTGGTGGCGGCCTCATTCCAGACAAACAAGAGGGAGTAAGGACCATTATCACTAATGTGAGGGCAATAAAAAGACTATTTTTCTGAAAAAAACTTATATTATTTCCCATTCGACTCGATTATCAATATGGTGAATTGTTCTAATTATAAAGTCTGTTTTTAAAAAACAAAAGATCCTTTTTTAAACTCCCATATATTTCAGCAGCAGGCATAGACGGTTTCCTACTTCCATGCTCAGCACCCCCAAGATCATATTCAAAATGGATTGAAATCGGCTCATTTGATTTCAGCTTCTTTACTTCTTTAAGAAAGAGGTCATAATTAACGACTCCACTCCCAAGTGAAACATACTTTACTTTCCCATCAATCCAACGGAAGTCTTTTATATCCAATGAGCCAATCCAAGGTTTCAGCAGATCATATCCATAAATCCAAGTATCAGTTCCTTCAGCAGTCGCATGCATTACATCGTATTGAATACCAATAAATTCCGGATCAAGATCTTTTAGCAGCATATAGAGATCCCAAACAGGACCGCCAACTCTATTGTATGGACCAGAATGATTTTGATATTCACCCCGTATTTTATACCGACGGTTTATTTTTTCAAAATTTTCCATTACCCGTTTATAATTATCCAAGTTCTGTAAAACTGATTTTGAAAGATCGTAATTGAACCATCCCATGCGATAGCGCTCAATTCCCAAATCGGATGCTGACGCGAGAATTCGATCAGTCTGTTTATTGCCGGGATCCAATATAGAAGTAACTATCATCGGCACTTTTATACCAGACTTTTGTAAGATTTTAACTGCAAGGGGTAAATCCTTGGAAACATTATCAGGTAAGACATGACCTTCTGGTCGAACGCTCAGATCGACGCCGTCAAATCCAATTGATGATACTACCTCTGCCAGAGAATCATAATCGAGAAAATGAAGACATTTCGAAAACACACAAATTGGTCGATAGGTGTATTTTTCTGAAAAGGCAAAAGATTGCGGACTTATTGCTGTTCCTAAAGCGGCCAGTGTTCCAGTTCTCATAAAGTGGCGACGAGTAAAATCCATGATCTTTTATTTTGTAGTAAAATACATTGATTCAATATATTCACCCGTATTTTTCATCACTGCACTTTTTTTAGGTAATCCACAACGTCTATAACGGGAGCAACCCAAATATTTTTTTCATTTTCTTTGAGGTACTTCAGTAGTTTTTCATGTTCAGCCGCTTCAACCGCCAGATGTCCGCCGCCAACTCCATGAAATATGAGGGCGATCAGGCTGTTTTTTTCTTGAGCCCCTTTTACTAATTTGATCATTTGCTCGGCTGTTTTGCCTGAACATGAAAATGAAGGAAGCTTATAAAGGTCAATTTCTTCTTTCCTTATGTACACAGGATCGCCTCCACGGGCACCGCTGACATATTTTGGCAAATAATCGCAAATATTTTTCCCTTCAACAACCATGTCACCACAAGTGTATGCGAATGTGCGATTATCCTTACCGTCAAGCGCTTTTAAAAGAATGTTTGCAACTTCAACTTCAGAGAGAAAACGGGTTAAGGTGTAATAATCGAGATCACGGTCTTTTTCTCTTCCGGGAAACCTTGCTCCACTGCAAGGATGAAAAATTGTATGGTTTCCCAACTCATTCCCTTTCGCAGCTAATGCTCTCCATTCGCCCATTCGATGAGTAATTGTCGGAGCAGCTCCTTTTAGATAGAAAGTACCCTTAAAACCGTATTTTTCCAATTGGGGGACAACATTATCCAGTTGGGAATCCATGGCATCATCGTAGCTAAGGCAAACGGCGCATTGTTTATTGCCTTTCCAAATTTCCTGAGCTTTTGAGATGGGAAGTATACTAAATAAAAGAGAAAAGAGAAATATTAGCTTCATAATTTATGTTTATCTGTAAAAGAAATTCATCTCCAAATCAGCATGTTGCAATCAGTCGTTAAAGTTTAACCGGCAAAATGGAAGTAATTGTAACCGGCCCCAGTAATCCTGACTCAATCAGCGGAACTTTGGCCCATGGATACCGTGTCTGATCGCCGGTTACCATGGTTGGAGAAGGAATAATTGTGCTTGTTATGTTCGTATTGGTAAATTTTTTGCCGGTAACAGCATCTCCCTTTAATCGGTTGGACCACACATTTGCGATCTCAATTCTTATCGTATTTGTTCCCTGTTTCAGGATATTTGTGACATCAAATTGATAGGGTTTTGTCCACGTAATTCCAAGCGGTTGATCGTTTAACCAGACTTCGCCCACTTTGGATATTTCACCTAAATCAAGAAGTAGCTTTGTGCCCTTTGAAGTGCCTGATCTTTGATCGTACTGAAATGTTTGTCGGTAGGTGGCAATTCCCGAGAAATATTTTATTCCGTCAATATCCGATTTCGTCCAGGAAATCAGTTTCGGGAAAGTCGCTTTTTCAGGTGCTCCCCAACCTTTTGCAAAGGTGACCTCCCAGGATCCATCCAAGGAATATGTTGAAAGATTGTTATTTATGGAGATGGATTGATCCGTTTTTTTGAGCACTGCTTTACCGTTCTGCAAAATACAAATCCCATCCTTTGTATATCTCAGCAAGGGAGGGTTCTGCCCATCTCCGAATATTCCGCTGTAATGAGTCGTGGGGGTTGCTTTTTTAAATGCCATGAAAGTTGAACCATAAGGAGGCAAGGTTACCGGAATATTTGTGTAGACACCTTCTTGATTAAAGATTGGAACCGGAATAATTTCTCCGGAAACGGGTTCCCAAACCTCTGGAACTTTGTTTTGCTGCCTAAATCCAATATTGCGGGAAATCCATTCGTTGGCCGTATTCCTGATAAAATAGAAATCGATATCATTCTTGCTGAAATGTATGAAATCCAAGATGTTCAATCCTTTATCAGCATAATTAATGTCGGAAGAAACCTTAAGGATGTTGAGCATTTCAATTGGTTTAATACCTGAAAATATTTTGCCTTTCTTTTCCGAAATTTCTTTTGGCACATTCTTTGAATCGGTCCAAAGTTGATTGATGAGCTTTTCTCCCGACAATACTGAAGTAGGATAGTTCTTAAGTTCTGCTATTTTCCCGGGTTTCTCGCCAATGATAACAGCACCCTGTTTCGCCAATTCATTCAATTTTTTCAGCACCGCCGGATGAATCGATTCTTCGTTCTCCAATGCCAGTACACTGAATTCGGCACCGTTCGAAAGAACCAGTTTCCCGTTTTTTACGGAGAGCTTTGTTAATAGTATTTCCGTATTAATAACTTCATAATCATACCCTGGGCCAACTTTGAAATGGGTATTTTTGGCTGCAGCTGAATTGGGTATTTTGTCGCCGTAGTACCAGAGCACATCCGAGACAAAGGAAGTGTTCTGAAAGACGGCAGAGACTCGCGCAAGGTAATCGACAAATGGTCGAACCTTTGACCACCATACTCGTTTATCGTTGAAATGAGTACCTGCACCATAGACAAATCCAGGATAACCGGAACCTGTAATATTATGACTGAATCCGTGGAAAACGACCCGGTTCATCCCTTCACAAAACGCTCTGTCGCCAAAAGGTCTCATTTCTGATGGACCTTCCTGCCAATGCTGGAATGAGGTAAATGCCTCTTCCTCAACGATTCCCCTTCCATAGACATGGGAAGCAGCAGAAACTTCTTTTACAACTCTTAGAATATCGATGCTGTCAGCGGAATTACTATCCTCGTAAAGGCGGGAATGGTTGATCCAGAATTCACCCCTCAGCACATCCAATGCACCAAGCGCTTTCAACGGTTCTGCCGGACCATTGTAAAGCGGATATCCCGGACCGCCTGCCTCACAGTTGATTTTCAGTCCGTATTTATTACAAATCTCTTTGGATTTTTTGTACAAGTTATTGATCATCAATTCCGATAAGGTTTTCTTGAAATCGGATTGTATTTTCTTGGTGGTTTCTTTGTCGAAGAGCTCCGGATTAAACAAAGAAGGAATAAATTTGCGAATTTGGTATCCGTTTACTTTCTTGAATTCGTTTGCAAGGGAGGAAGTCCATACAAATCCGCGCGCTTCGTAACTAGCTAGATAAAAGCTTTTTAATGCTGTTTTTCTAAAGTCGCCCAACACAGGTTGAAGGCGATTGATGATGTACATCAAATGGGTTTCAACGGCAGTTGAATCAAAATGGTCGATGGTAAGCCCGGCAGATTGCGGACTTGGCAGAACCAATTGTTGACCTGAATTTGAACAAACGTACCTGAAAATCTCCCAATTTCCGGCAGGAGCCTTCCAGTTGAGTACATCATTCTTCTGATCAAAATAGGGCGTAACATCGATAATTTTAGTGGTATCAAGTGAATTTTTTCCGACAGAGGCCGGGAGAGCCAGAACGGCAATTTCTTCATAATAGACAGGCTTGCCGTTGTCCCTGAATGGGATCATGGGTTTGCCGGTTCCACCGATCAACGCATTTTTAGGAAATGATATCTCGGGAAAGGATAGTTTTATTTTTTGAAGTTGCTGATTTCCCACAACTACGGTTTTGGAGAAATAGAGTGATTTACCTCCGTTTTTTGGCAGCGTCCATGATCCACCAGCATTCCAGCTACTTGCCAGGTTTAAACCAACAGTCAGGTTAAGTTTACCGGCCTCATTTACCACAAATTTGATAATTTTTAGCGACTCATCGTTTAAAAAGGCCGGTCCACCTTTAATCATGGTATCTTGCTTTGGCACCCCGATCTCAAAAAAATCAAAACCGGCAATCCCCGCATCTTTCATGGCACGGAATTCCTGTTTTGCCCTGATTGTATCAATGTTCCCGTTGAGACACCACCAATACACTTTCGGGCGGGCATCGGAGGGTGGATTTAAAAAAGCCTCCTTCAAAGTTTCGTAAGTCTTTGTATTTTGCCCATTCACATGATTTGGGACAAATAAAAAGCAAATGGCTGTCAACAGCAAGAAAATTGATTTTCTCATTTGGATATGTTTTTTGATTTATTTCAAGTGTTTTTCAAAAAAGTTAAATATACTTTCAATCTCATATTCATGGCCTCCTGGATGGGTCGTAAATTGAAATTTTTCTTTCACACCAAGTTTCTCATAATAATATGCAGCTCTTTTTACTTCTTCCTTAGCTTCCCCCATATCAAACAAAGTATCTTTTTCGCCCAATTGAACCAGGCAAGGGCGTGGACAAATCATTCCGATGGCTTGAAAATACCCAAACCCGTCGAGCGAATGAAACAACTTATTTAATTGTTCGATATCCATCGTTTTTTCCAATTCTACTTTTGTTTCCCTGACATTTCCGGATGGCGCAGCCGCCTTTATAAATGGGCACAAGGCAGTAGTGTACATTGTAAAGAACCCGCCCCATGAAAGACCGGTCATGCCCACATTTTTTACATCGATCTCGGGTCGTTCAGCAATAAGTGTTTTGGTACTTTCGATGATTTTATGGATTTCGAGACCAATAATGCTGTTGCCCATTAGTTTCAATTGCTTGTCGAGAATCTCCCTTGCTGCTCCTGCAATAGGTGCATCAGCAGCGTAGTCGCTTAACATGGTCAATCCGGGAGCCCAAACGATGTATCCCCTTTTCACCGCTTCATATCCAAAAGCGTGATAGTTGTCGCGCGTGTCCAAACCGCAAATGGCTTCCGGGTTACCGCCGCCGCCATGTATGGCAATAATTAGCGGAGCTTTTCTTTTTAAGTTTTTGGGAACCATATATATGCCATAAGCATGAACCCCCTGGACAACTTCTACCCAAACGCGATAAACAGTGCTGTATTTGTCTTCCCCGACCTTAATAAATTTCGATATTTTCCCTTTTAAAGCTTTTAGCGGTGGATAGCCAAAGAAGTTGCCGAGTTGTTGACGATAAGGATACAAGGAGTTTTCATAGCTTTCGATGCTGAAAAAATCGGGCTGAAATTTATTCAGGGAAACCTCGATTTGTTCTTTCAACAGTTTGTCAATGTATGTTTTGATTTCCAGGTGCTGCTCTTTCCTGATAGGATACGATTCGGAAAATTTTTCACGGTATTGCTCATTCATTTCCTGGCCGTAAGAAATGAATGTTGTTAAGATAATGAGACCGATAAGTAATTGTCGTTTCATGCGTTTTTTGAGAGTTAAAGTTCTAATTTATTCAAGACAAAACTGTCCTTTGTTTCTTCCGCCCACTCTTTTAAATAGTTGCGGCACTTCGAACGAATAGCTTTAAAGTCAGATTTGGCGGCCAAATTATTGATTTCGCCTGGGTCGTCCAATAAATGGAACAGTTGTTCTTCTCCGGTGCTGTAAATAGTGTATTTATATTCGGAAGTACGCACCAACCTTCCTTTGCGTGTAGTATCTTTTGCGTAATCGGCAAGCTCCACCACGACATAATCGCGCAGCTTTTTTTGTCCGTTTTCTAAAATGGGTTTTATGCTTTTCCCGGTGAACGAAGTTTTCGTTTGAATGTTTGTATAGTCAATCATGGTGGGCAAAAGGTCGGTGAGGGAAACGAGGTTTTGCCTATCAATTTTGCCTTTTGCTATTTTCCCCGGCCAAGCAACAATCAACGGAACGTTGGCCGATTCCTCATACAAACTTAATTTAGCAGCCCATTTGTGGGCAGCAGCACCATCGCCGTGGTCGGAGGTAAAAATAATTAGCGTGTTCTCCCAAAATCCATTTTCTTTTAAGGCTTCCAGTACTTTCCCAATTTCGGTGTCCGCCATTTCAGTGAGCCGGTAGTAGGCATTCAGATACCCTTGCCACTCTAACGGGCCAAATTCCTGAAATGCCAGCTTGGTTTCTAAACCGTATTCGTCGTGGTGCAATCGTTTCTCTGTCAGAAAATTAGGCTCGTCTTTTTGATTTTCAAAATTGGGAGGAAGGGGGGGCAGATGGTTTAAATTGCCCGGAAAAGTGCCAATCACATCGGGCAACTTATGTTTGAACCCGTAATTTCTAATTTCGAGCAGCGAATCATTTGGATTTGTCCAGCCAGCTTTGCGGGGATAGAAACAGATGTCGTGCGGATTATGGTAACTTACGGCGAGGAACAAAGGTTTTTCTTTGTTGTATTTTTTTAGGAAATCGACCACGGCAAGAGTCAGTGGAGGGTCTGTTTCAGAGCCCAGAAACCAGCTCGGTTGATCCGGATCCCAAAAAGGAAGTACATCAAAACCTTGTATTGTTTTTTGTTTGGCTTTGGACTGCTGCGGATAACTTTCGGGAAGGTGCCACTTGCCGGCCCAAACCGTATGGTATCCGTTTTCACGAAAAATGTCGCCTGCGTTTAGGATGGCCGGATTCATGCGTTGTCCGTTCCATTCTACACCTGTCTCGTGCGGCATGCGACCCGATATAATACTGCTGCGGGATGGGCCGCAAACCGGGGAGGTGCAATAAGCATGCGTAAACATCACACCTTCTTTGGCCAGCATGTCCATGGAAGGTGTATGTAAATTCGGATTGCCTGCAGCACTCATGGTCTGCGCATTTTGCTGGTCGGTAAAAATTAGGAGGATATTGGGCTTGGCGAGCTTATGTTGGTTCTTTTGGCACGAACCTAATACCGTGCAGAAAACGGTAAAAAAACAGATCGAGTAAAATGAGGACGCTTGCTTGTATTGAACCAGGTTTTTCATGGAGAAGTTCTATTTATAGTTTTAAAATTTGCCACTTTTTCTTGAATTATTTTTTATTCTTCAAGGTTCCATGGGTCTGTGCGAAACGAAGAGACGGGAAATCCTTCTGTATTAAATAAATCACCAACAATGAAATTCTTAAATGCATATCGAACAGCGACAGGTTTGGGCACGAAAGGCGATATTACTGTAACTCCGACCTGTGTAATAAATGCACTGGCAGGATAAAATCTTCTGTTAGCTCCTGCACTTTCAAAGCATAATAATTCTTTGCCAAATGAAGTCAGTCCGTTCGGAGCATAATCAAAGGTAAGTTTTACCGTCTCATCAATAATCTCGACATTTTTCAATACAGGACTTTGGCAAGCAATCCCTTTAATACCATAGGTTTGAGCTAATGCTAGAAATCCAAGTCGCTTTGAACCGACTTCTTTGTTGCTGGGATGAATACAATTTTTTTCGCCGATATCCATAATACACGCCATACCAATGTTAGGGATTGCTGTAGATGCTTTTAATTGGGCTTCGCGTAAATAGGCAGAATTTACTCCGCTGGAGCCATAATCGAAAGGGGCAATTTGAACGAAATAGAAAGGGAATTCTCCGATACCCCATTCAGAACGCCAGTTCTCTATTAGGCTGACCATTAATTTTTGATATTGTTGAGGTTCGTTGCGGTTCGCTTCCCCTTGATACCAGATTGCTCCTTTTATACCATAACCTACCATAGGTTTAATCATGGCGTTATAGATAATTGTTGGAGATTGTGGAAATGTATCATCAGGGATTACCTTCGGTATGCTAATCCAATCAAAATTTTTAAATCCATTTTCACCCATCCATGGTTCTATGCGTGTGCCCCCCCAACTGGCATTGATCAAACCGATCGGAACATTAAGGACTTTGTTTAGCATTCGCCCAAAATAATATGCAGTAGCACTGAATTCAGCAACATTATTGGGTTCGCACATTTCCCATTTCCCATCAAAATCGTCAAGAGGTTTGATGCTTATTGCCATTTTTACCGAGAAGAGCCTAATATTTGTATTCGATGAAAAGGCAATTGCATCCTGCGAACCCAATACTGGCTGGTTGCGTTTGCCTTTCATAGGCATTCCCATGTTTGATTGCCCTGAACATACCCATACTTCTCCAATAAGGATATTGCTTAATTTGAATGTTCCCCCATCGCTGATGTTTATTTCAAAGGGTCCACCAGCTTGAGGAGTAGCTACTTTTATTTTCCAATTACCTTTGTCCGAAGAGCGAACGGAGTATGTTCTGTCGTTCCAGGAGGTTGTAACCACTACTGCTGAATTAGAGTTGCTAGTTCCCCAAATTGCAACATTAGATTGTTGCTGTAAAACCATATTGTCGCCAAAAATGGCAGGTAGCCGAATTTTAGCCAATAAATCAATTGGCATGAACATACAACAAGAAATTAGCATCAACGCAGTTATAAAGATCTGTATCATGTTGATTCGAAAACGTTTGTTGTGTTCTTTCATCATGGTGCTATCCTGGCTTTGTTCTGAGCAAGTTCTGAGTCGAATAGATGTTGCTCATACGTTTTGAGGTCAAACTCTTTCAAAATATCTTTTATCAAGATATTGGGCGATAGGCTTTCGAGTATAGACCATTCCTCTTCGTGATAGTTGGTTATTCTGATTTTCCGACCATATTTTTCCCTGATGTCGTTGAATCGTCTACTATATGGCCAGGAATGAAGAAATGCCTTCTCTAGGTTTACCGAGGCACAAATTAAGTTATTATCCCAATTACCTGTTTGAGCAACAACATTGCCCGCAATATCACATATTTTTGCTCTGTTTTTTCTTGTGCTTGAGACGATCACACATTTGTTTTGCCATGCTTTAGCGTTAACTATTTGACCTCCGGCATAAGCCGATGGCCAAAAAATTATCTCCGCACCTTGTTGTCTTAAAGCTTTCCACCCATCATCCCAAAGCATATCAAAACATATTTGAATCCCTATAATGCCAAAATCTGTTTTAAATACAGGTGGCGTTAGCGGCCCGGGCGTTAATCCCGCTTTTATTTCATTTTCGGTCAAATGTATTTTGCGGTATTCCCCGATCCGATTGCCTTGGCGATCAAGAACTACCGCTGCGTTATAGGAATGGCCATTTTCAGTTGTGTACACCGGACAAATGGAATAGCAACTATTTGTTTTTGAAAAAAGCGACATTCTTTTTAACACCATTTCAGTAACTTTATTTTTTTCGGAATGGTTCAATTTCTGCTCAACCGAAGAAGTTGCAAAAACTTCGGGAAGGCACACAATGTCGGGCTGCAATACGATCGCTTTTTGTAAAACTCCAAGCATTAATTGCAACATTTTTTCCGGATTTTCAGTCCTTAAATCTGTTTGCGATGTTGTTGCAATCCATACTTCACGGGGTAGTTTCTCCGGCGGAACTGGTTTGTCTATTGCATGCTCCGCTGATACTGGGGCTGCGCCAACGGCCACAGCCCCAGTAGTTATCAACCCTTTTTCAAGGAAGTTTCTGCGCGAAATTGATTCTGATTTCATCTATTAATAGTAATCCATTAGAATTATACAATTCTCCTTCTTTTATTGGATATCCACCATGGACAGTGCCAGTTATTGTTTATCCCACCAAACTCTGTTTAAGTAAGAGTTAGCGCCATCTCCTCCATCTCCTTTGATCTTGGCGACTGCTGCTTGCATATTGGTTTTGTTTTGATCGTTTTCATTCAGTGGGTACTGATATCTGCGAGGGATTGTTTTTGTTATTGTTCCCACAACTTGCAGGACAGGATAACCGGATCTTCTCCAGTTGGAATAGCCTTCCAGCGGATTCAAAAAGAGCGTGAAATAGAGTTGGGTATTAATTTGCTCTAGCTCTTTTCCGGCCTCCAGATTTTTACTTGCGACGAAATTTGTGATATCGGTTGCTGCAATTGGCAGTGCTTTAGGATAAAGTGCATTCTGTTCCAACGAAGCTTTGATTCCGTTCTTGTAATGGGTATTTGCATTCACACCCCCTGCATTCCATCCGCGGAATGCAGCTTCTGCCATTAAAAGTTCAACTTCAGAATAGGTAATATGGAATGCCGGTACATTAAAAGCCTGTAGGTAATTGGCTGGTACACGTCTCTGGTAGACATGCGTAATGCTCTGATTGCCAGCTCCTGGTACGTTGATGGTAATATTGGCTAATACCGGCACGTTGTTGATCACTGCTGATCCTGGGGTAATGCCAAATATCCCTGAAAGCGCATTGTTGCCGGGTAAAGCAGCATAGTAAGCATCTACCTGATCCGTTATATCTGTTCTGGTAAGCAATCCTGCGCCTGTGGCGGTAGATGAAGGATAGCAACGGAACCAGACTTTAAGTCTCGGATCCACCGGATCAGTAATGTTCGCTGGTTTCAATAGGTCGATAAACGTACTGACAATGTGAAAGTCGTTTCTTACTGTCAATGCTCCCGACATGGCATTCCCTCTGTATTCACCCACTACACTGCTTTGTATATCTTCATGTTTGGTCATGCAAATGTCGCTGTTGCTGGCAAAAACTCCGGCAGCGATAGCTGTTTCAGCTTCGGTTTTGGCTTTTGCCGGATCAACTTTGGTTAGTCGCATGGCATAACGCAAGCGAAGCGAATTGGCCAATTTTTTCCATTTGGCAACATCTCCCGCATAAAATTGATCTTGTGGCACCTTGTCTTTCGTTGCATCCAGTTGAGCCCCAGCCTCCGTTAATTCCTTGAAAAAATCATTGTAAATGACCGATTGATCATCGTATTTGGGATGGATATTTCCTGTAACATAACCTCCTCCAGCTTCGAAATAGGGAATATCACCGTACTCATCAGTAAGGCGGGCAAAGATCATTACCTTCATGATTCGTGCCATTGCATTCAAATTTGATTTTCCTTCAACACCCTTTGATCTTTCGACAGCATCCACAATATTTACAACAATGCCAGGATAATCCTGCAGCCATAAAGCAGTAAAAATTGATTCCGAATAGGCATAGGTAGCACCGCTGTTGTTGGTGAAGGTTCCTCCGATTTGTTGCAAGAGAGGCATATTGATTCCGGCAGCGGTTCTTAATGGGATATTGTAATTGCCGGAATATGTCGTCTGCACATAAACCAATTGACTCACCGGATTCAACGACGTGGATTTAGCAGGATCTTTATTGATATCCGCAAAATCGTTGCAGGAGATCATTAGTCCTAGCGTAATAATTATCAGTAATTTACTTGTAATATTTTTCATTTTTTCTGATTTTTGAATTTAAATTAGAACTTACAATTTGGCTTTCAGATTAAACCCAAAACTTCTGCGCGATGGCAATGAGCCAAGTTCCATACCCTGTCCATTTCCGTTGTAATAATTAGAATCCGGATCGATGTTGGGGATATGTTTGCTAATAATCAAGGGGTTTCTGGCAACAAATCCAATTGAAAGGGCTCCCAGGCCTGCCTTCTTGATCCATTCCTTCGGCAGGTCATAAGTTACATTGAATTCCCTGATTTTTATATATGATGCATCGTAGATAAATGGTTTTGCCACTCCTTGTCCGTCCTGAACATAGCCAGACCAGAATTGCGAAGGACTAATACCTTGCGTATTTGGTGTATAAACTGCATTTCCTGAAGCATCTTTCGTTTGGATGACACCCTGCGGGATATATCCTTTTTGATTGCCTGCTGCCAGCCACTGGGCATTGGTTTGATTGGCTGCTATCCTATCTTTTTCTGATTGAATCCATTCATCACGACCTTCAAGTGTGGCATTGCTTTGTCCCCTCGAAATGGAATATAAATTGGTCATCGAGAAAATATTCCCACCCTGCTTAATGTCTATCGTTGCGCTCAAAGAAATGTGTTTGTATCTGAGGCTGTTAACAATCCCACCGGTCCAGTCAAAAGTGCCTTTGCCCAATAATTCGCGACTTGCTGTTTGAACAGGGCGTCTGGATGTGGCATCAAGAATGACATTCCCATTTGGATCATATTGGAAATTGTAACCCAAAATCGAACCGTATGGTGCTCCGGGCTGAGCCACAACAGCAACTCCTAACCATCTGGCATCGGCTAGTGTCAGGAATGGAAGTCCATCAGCGAGTGACTCCACATTGTTGATGTTTTTGGCAAAGTTGATAATCAGATCCCAAGAGAAATTCTTGGTTTGTACCGGTGTACCTGTCAGGGATACTTCTACTCCTTTATTTGAAATAGTTCCGACATTGATAATCTGGTAGTTAAATCCTGAAGATATGGGTGCCGGAACTCTATTGATTTGATCACGCGACTTTGAGTTGTAGTATGTGAAATCGATTCCTGCCCTGTTGTTTAAAAATTTCAAGACCAATCCGGTTTCAAATGATCGGGTACGGGTTGGTTTGAGTTCCTTGTTAGGGATGATGTTGGTTCCGATTGAACCCATTGGCTGACCGTTGAAGGTGAATGGATACATGGCATAAGTCAGATTCAGCATAAATGGATCGGTATCGCCTCCAACCTCAGCAGCTGAAGCTCTTAATTTACCAAAGGAGATAAATTTTGGCAAATTTTTAAACGCATCCGTGAAAATGAAGCTTCCTGATAAGGATGGATAGGAATAGGTGTTGTTTTTGACGGGTAAGGTAGATGAAGCATCCCTTCTCAGTGTGGCATCTAAATACAGGAAGTTCTTGTATGATAATGCGAGAATGCCATAAAATGAATTCTTTTGTTTGTGAGAAATGACCGAAACAATATTCTTATCCGTATAGCTGTTGGGATTGATCGCATCGGTTACCGCCATTTTTTGATAAAGATTCGTGAAACCATCCAGGTAATAGTTAAAATAGTTCGCACCTATTCTTGCCGTCAGATTGAAATCTTTTCCGATTTTCTTATCGAAAGAGAGCATAATATCTGCCTGGTCGGTCGTCGTTTTCCTTTTGATCTGATCCAATGAGCCGTTAACGGCTAAGGGTGAAGAGATTGGACTGTATTTTTCGAAATCGAGAAAGTTGATGTCTTTACTTCCATTAACCCTTAAGGAGAGCCATTTTGTAAAATCATACGTTGCACTCAATGTACCAAAGAAGCGATTTTTATCCGTTTTGTTGTACATATCGTTGATGACCCAATATGGATTGTAGTTGTATATCCCGCCTCCCCACTCTTTATAATTGCCATTTTCGTCTTTGTAGTTTAGACCAAAGACAGATTGGTCAATATTATTGGCCAATCCCAGAAAGGATTTAGCGATGTTATCATATCCATCCGCCAAAGAAGGGCGATTGTTTACTTTTTCAAACGTGTATATGATTCTTGATTCTAATGATAGCTTTCCGATTTTAGTATTGCTGTTGAAGTTGAACGTATTCCGGTTCATGCTAGTTTTTGGCACAATATCCTGGTAGTTAAGGTTGGAATAGGAGATCCTGATGCCTGTTTTTCCAACAAACGAGCTGAGAGATATCGTGTTGTTGAATGATTTACCGGTTTGATAAAAGCCGTCAATATTGTTTTTAGCCAGAGTATACGGACGTTCAACGCCGTCCCAGCCCAATACTTTAATACTTGGATCCATTCTTGGTCCCCAGTTCAGAAACGACATATTCCTAGATTGAAGAGCATCCATCGGAATCGCCCCATTATCGCCCTGTCCGTAGATTGTTTGGACGTCGTCGTATTTGGTGTTGGGATTCTCGATAGAAGTGGTACTACTAAACTCGATTCCGAAATCTTTTTTGGCTCCCTTCTTCATGGTGATCATGATCACACCATTGGATGCCAAACTGCCGTACAAAGCCGCCGCAGACGGCCCCTTTAAGACGCTGACAGATTCAATATCATCCGGATTGATGGAAGAAGCTGCATCTCCCATGTCATAACCTGCAGCAAACTTTCCGCCGCCCGTATTCCCATCATTTGTGTTTACTATCGGAATGCCGTCGATGACGTAAAGTGGTTGGTTATCACCTGATATAGAGGTGTTACCGCGAATCAAAACCTTGGCAGATCCCATAGGTCCTCCTGCGTTATCAGAGACAATCAAACCGGGTACTTTACCAGCCAGTGAACTCATGATATTGGGATTTTTGACCTTGCTGACATCATCCCCTT
>JBBQJE010000008.1:0-32040 GCA_038325635.1 Bacteroidales bacterium | reverse complement strand
TGGGTAGCTTGTGCTCGCATCGAGGTCGTTCTATCTGCTCCGTGATAAGCCTCGATCCCTGGATGGTTTTGAAAAACAGCCGGGCTGCGTTAACTGCCTGGTTTTGGAACGACTGACTAAGTTTACGTGGTATCATGTATTGATGCACGTACCGGATCATATCGTCGTTGTTGGCTTCGGCGCTGGACTTAGGTTTGATAAATCGCAGAAAAGTGACAATGGCTTGGGTGTATGTCTTGATGGTTGATTCACTATACCGTTTATGTTCCATCCATTGCTTGAAACGAGCTATTTCATCGTCACTCTGCTTGTCTAAAAATGGTAAATCTGTTAAAATTTCACTTGCTGCATACATTGGCACTGGTTTCGGAGGAATCAATACTATTGTTTCGATATGGATAATTCGTCCGTTGAAATAATTTTTCAGCAAATCAATGTTCTTTCCATAATTTGGTACGATCCAGCGATATTGATTTTTGTCCCATCGCACATATTTAAAGGTTCGGATAAATTGTATATCTGTTTCATTCCTAGACATTTTGATGGCAATTTGTTTGGAAGATATTTCAAGGACAATGTTGCTGGGCTGTGTTGCGGTCTGCGGTATTGCATTTTGTATAAGCGGAGAATCTTCTTGTCTTTGGTTCACTTTACTCGGTTGGATCATGTTTTTTGGTGGTTTCGTTCCCCATAAGTTACCGGATTTTGCTGTAAAAAACGAATTTTACTCCAAATCCTCCATCGCATTAAAATTCCTCTTTTTTTATCCCTTAAATTGAGTTATTCTTGCTATTCATTAACTTCCTAATTTCAGTATCCTATGAGTGGTTTTTTTGGCTGTATTTCTAAAGACGATTGTGTTAACGATGTTTTTTACGGTACCGATTATCATTCCCACCTCGGGACAAAAAGAGCCGGACTAGCTTTTTTTTCGAAGGAAAATGGGTTTCAAAGGGCTATCCATAGTCTGGAGGATGGCTATTTTAGGAACAAATTTGAAAACGACCTCAAAGCATTTTTGGGCAAGAGCGGAATCGGCGTAATAAGCGACACGGAGGCTCAACCTATTGTCGTGAACTCGCATCTTGGACGTTTTGCTGTTGTCACCGTTAGCAAAATTGTTAACATCGATGAATTGGAAATACATTTTCTGAAGAAAAATCATATTTTTTCAGAAACAAGTCTGGGAACCGTGAACCCAACCGAACTGGTGGCTATGCTGATTTCTGAAGGGGATGATTTTCTCTCCGGTATCCAAAACGTTTACGATCAGGTAAAAGGTTCCTGTTCTATTTTGGTCCTTACGGAAGATGGTCTTCTGGCTGCCCGTGATAAATTGGGGCGTACTCCGATCGTTATTGGCAAGAAGGAAAATGCTTACGCTGCGGCTTTTGAAACCTGCGCTTTTTCTAACCTTGGATTTGAAATTGAGAAGTACATAGGACCGGGCGAAGTGGTCAGGATCAGCGCCGATGGATACGAACAATTGCGTGAGCCTAACGAAAAGATGCAGATTTGCTCCTTCCTTTGGGTCTATTACGGTTATCCGCCATCCTTTTATGAAGGCATAAATGTGGATGAATGCCGCTATAATTGTGGCGCTGCCCTCGCTAAAAGGGATAATGTTGAAGGCGATTTCGTAGCCGGGATTCCTGATTCGGGAATTGGTCATGCCATGGGGTATAGCCATGAAACGGGCATTCCGCTAAAGCGGCCTTACGCAAAATACACACCTACCTGGCCCCGTAGTTTTATGCCTCAAAGTCAAAATATGCGTGATCTAGTGGCTAAAATGAAATTGATTCCGAATAAAGCGATCATAAAAGATAAAAGAGGAATATTTCTGGATGACTCCATCGTTCGCGGAACTCAATTGAAAGATAACGTACGCGACTTGCATCATGCTGGTATAAAGGAGGTTAATATGCGTATCGCTTGTCCACCGCTCACATATACCTGTGATTTTTTGAATTTCAGCCGTTCACGTTCCAGCCTCGACTTGGCCACCCATACGGCAGTAAAACAGCTTGAAAACAAGGAGAATGTGGACATGAAAGAATATTCGGATTGCAACAGCGAAAAATACAGGGCCATGGTGGATAAAATAAGAGAAAATCTCGACCTTACCACCCTCACTTTTCAGACAATTGACGATCTTGTTGAAGCGATCGGACTGCCAAAAGAAAAATTGTGTACACATTGTTGGGATGGATCGAGCTATTTTTGAAGAAAATCGGGATTGAGGCATGATTGAAGGAGAATTTTCGATTTCGGATTTTCGAGTTTGGAGTGGGGAGACTTCAACGATTTATGGTTGTGGATGAATAATAGCGTATTAAAATGGAGTATTCGCGGCATCAACTTACTTATAAAGAGGCACTTTCAAAGGCGACGGAGCTTTGCAGCAGGGGGGAGAAATGCAGTTTTGATATCGAAATGAAATGTCGGGAATGGCAGCTTTCCAAAGAGGATACGGCCAAAGTGATAAGCTATCTTATCGAGGAGAAGTTCATCGATAATCAGCGGTATGCCATCAGTTATGTGAACGATAAATTTAGATTCAACAAATGGGGTAAGATCAAGCTGGCTTATACCTTGCGTCAGAAGCAGGTGGAGGAGACGTTTATCCGGGAAGCGCTGTCGAATCTGCAGGAGGATGTCTACCTTAAAGTGCTGGCTAACCTGCTTTCCGCGAAAGCGAAATCCGTAAAAGATATCAATCCATACGCCCGAAGAGGCAAATTGCTGGCGTTTGCCCAAAGTCGCGGGTTTGAGGCAGACGCGGCACTCCGGATCATAGAGACAATTTGCTAAAATGCTAATTCGCTTCTAATTAGTACATTTTCCCTTGCCAACTATCCCTGTCCCTCAGCATTTTCTCCACCTTCGCCACAAAGACATAGTTCTTCATTCCCCAGTTGGGAGCAATTACTAATCCGGCGGGAGCCGAACTCACGAATCTTTGAACAATAATTTCAGGGGACAAATATTCCAGAAACCGGATAACGAGATCTGCATATTGATCTGCATCGAAGAGCTTAAATTTCTCCGGATTTTCGTGGTATTCAAGGGCCATCCTGGTTCCTTTGTGAATCTGCAGCTGGTGTAGTTTGATACTTTGAACCGGCAAAGTGGATAGCGTTATTGCATGCTGTAAATAATCATTGTCTTCTTCGCCAGGAAGTCCCAAAATAAGATGAACGCAATTATCAATCTTTCGTTCTGCTATCTTATCTATCGCGTTTATCGATTCCTTAACAGAATGACCGCGATTTATCGTTTTCAATGTCTTTTCACAAAAACTTTCAATCCCCAGCTCAATCGAAACATAGCATTTTTGGGAGAATTCCTCCAGCAGATCGAGCACCTCATCGCTCAAGCAATCCGGACGGGTTGCTATCACTAATCCGATCACTTCAGGATGACGCAGGGCTTCCTCGTATGATTGCCGAAGAATATCTATTGGTGCATAAGTATTACTATAAGCCTGAAAATAAGCCAGATACCGCATGGTTGGATATTTGCCTGAGAAAAACTGAATTCCCTTCAGAATCTGCTCTGTAATTATTCGCTCAGTTCTGCAATAATCCGGATTGAAGCTTTTATTGTTGCAATAGGAGCAACCGCCTACTCCTCTTGAGCCATCCCGGTTAGGGCACGTAAACCCGGCATCCAATGAAATTTTCTGTACGCGACCCTCAAAACGCTTCCTGAAATAAGCGGAGTAATCGTTGTATCTTTTGTCACTTCCCCAAGGAAATTCTCGTTGATCCATCTACACAAAGTTTGATCACAAAATTAACCGTTCTGTACGACAATGCATAACATATTCTGTTATCTTTCAAGTTTCATAACGTTTTGATTATCATTACAATAAAAATTTTCATCCATTCATTTTTCCCTCTTCATTTTTCACTTTTCACTTTTCATTTTCCATTTCCTTTTTAATGAACAATCGAATGTGAATAAAATTAGGCTGAAATTTGATCCAAAATTTTTGTAGTCATTTTCATTTCCTTATATTCATCCTTTTGAAAATTGTAAAGTAAATACCATGTTCACAGTGACAGATAAAGATCAGATACTAGCCAGAGGCGGAAACATTCAGGAGGTTTTGAATCAAATTGCCCATTTCAAAAAGGGCTTTCCTTACTTGAAAACGATTGAGGCAGCGGGTGTTGGCCATGGTATTACCCGGCTGGATGAAATTGAATGTACCAGACTGGTTTCGTATTATGAAGCGCAATTAGAGCTTGGAACGATACCCTTAAAGTTCGTGCCTGCCTCGGGTGCTGCCAGCAGAATGTTCCAGTCGCTGTTTTCATTTCAAGAGGAAGCATTCACCAACGACGAAGCCGAACTTCTGCTAGGCAAGGAACAACATAATAATGTCGGTAAGTTTTTTGGCCAGCTATCCAATTTTGCGTTCTATCCCTTGGTTTTAGAGAAACTGGGATCCCTTGTTGACTCAAATGGAAGGATGAAATACGTTGAAATATTGCATGTTGTGCTTTCCCCGGAAGGGTTAAATTACGGATTACTGCCAAAAGGATTGCTGGATTTTCATAAATACGCTGATATCAGCCGTACCCCTGCCGAAGAACATTTAGTCGAAGGAGCACTCTATGGAACTGATTCAAAAGGAATTGCAAGGATTCACTTTACCGTTTCGCCGGAACATTTGGCCTATTTTAAGAGGAAGTGTGAGCAGGCGGCCAAAGAATTTGAAAAGAGATATGAAGTTGGCTACGAAATTTCCTTTTCGGAACAAAAGCCATCGACAGATACCATCGCGGTAGATGAGAAAAACCAGCCATTTCGCACGATCGAAGGAAAATTATTTTTTCGACCGGGGGGTCATGGGGCTTTGCTTGAGAACCTGAACGACTTGCAAGCAGATTTAATCTTCGTAAAAAATATCGATAACGTTGTTCCGGATCGATTGAAAGATGAAACGATAAAATACAAAAAAGCCTTGGCAGGACTGTTGTTGGAGCACCAAAAACAGATTTTCGACTTTCTGAACCTTCTGGAAAAACCGGATCACTTAACCGATTTTCAGATAGAGGAAATGTTGCAATATCTTGAAAAAGAGTTATCTACATTACCTCCCGGGAAATACCCGTTTACAGACCGTCCATCTAAGATTCAATATCTCATCGCTAAATTAAACCGACCTATCCGCGTCTGCGGAATGGTTAAAAATGAAGGAGAGCCTGGTGGCGGCCCATTTTGGGTCTTACAGACCGACGGAACCACAACTTTACAAGTGGTTGAAAGCCGTCAGATAGACCTCAAAAATGCGGAGCAGGCAGCCATTGCGACTCGTGCTACTCACTTCAATCCGGTTGATCTGGTTTGTGGCGTGCGCAATTATAAAGGGGAAAAATTCCACCTGCCTGATTTCAGGGATTCTGAAACAGGCTTTATATCATCAAAGTCTAAAGACGGGAAACCACTTCAAGCTCAGGAACTTCCGGGGCTTTGGAATGGAGCCATGTCCGACTGGATTACATTTTTCGTAGAGGTATCACCGATCACTTTTAATCCGGTGAAAACGGTAAATGATCTATTAAGAGCGGAACATCAACCGCTTTAATCCAATTTTGATTAACTTTGTACCGATTTTAAGTAGCTATTTATGATGTGGGAAGAGTCCAGAGATAATTTCGAAAGCAAGGAATTTGCCGCTGTTTTGAAGCGCTATAAACAGATGCTGACAGAACAACGCACAGAATTTTTTGACGTAGCCGATTTTGAATTTATTGCCGACCAGTATATAGATAAGAGTCAATTTTCCAATGCATTACAGGCCTGCGAAATTGCGCTCAGGCAACATCCCAATTCGATCATTGTCAAGATAAAAAAAGCGCAGATTTATCTTTCTCAGCTAAAGCTTCCAAAGGCTATCCATCTCTTGAAACAACTCGAAGAGCTGGAAAATACGAATCCGGATGTGATGATGATGCTCGGCACCTGTCACAATATGAAGGGTGAATATCATCGCGCCGCAGAATATTTCAAGAAGGCAGAGCAATATTCGCTCGAGGACAGAGATGAGCTATTGTACAACATTGGAATCTCATTTATACAAACCGGAGCCTACGAAGATGCGCTCACCTATCTTAGAAAAGCACTCAAGGAAAATCCGGAACATGAACCAGTCCTGTACGATCTCGCCTTTTGCTACGAGAAGGTTGGGAATGACACAAAAGCCATTGAGTATTACAACAAATACCTTGATATAGATCCTTTTTCTGAGTCAGCCTGGTACAATATGGGGATCATCTACAATCGCCAGGAAGATTATGAAAAAGCTATTGACTCCTACGATTTTGCCTTGGCCATTGATGAAAATTATTCGGCCGCCATATTTAACAAGGCAAATGCCCTATCTGCCATTGAACGATTCGAGGAATCCATCGTGGCTTATCTTGATTATCTAAGGGTAGATCCTGATTCTGTTGATGCGCACCTCTATCTTGCTGATTGTTATTTTCAACTGGATGAATTTGAAAATGCCGGATTGTACTACGACAAAACACTTCAGATAGAGCCCAATTGCTCGGATGGCTGGTTTGGTGCAGGGTTGGTAAAGCTTATTCACGACCTTTCGGCAGAGGCGGTTCCGCTACTTAAAAAATCGCTCGAAATCAATTCAGAATGCGCCGAATGTTGGAATGCTCTCGGCAAAGCATATACAGCACTCAAAAAATTTAAGGAGGCAAAGTCTGCCTTCCAAAAGGCACTCGAATTAGACAATGAAATTCCTGAATACTGGCTTTCTTATGCAGATCTGATGTTTAACAACAATCTTTTTGAGAATGCGCTGACAATTCTGGAAGAAGCCGAAAATTCAGAAGCATATTGTGCTGCAATTTTGTACAGACAAGCTGGATTCCATCTCTTTTTGGACAATCTGGATCTGGCCAAAGAAAAACTCGAAAATGCCCTCTCCGAGGATTACAATGCGCACATTGATTTTCTGGAGAATTTCCCAACTTTTCTTTTAATCGATTGGGTAACAGAGCTGATCGAGAAATACAAACCTATTGGCGATGATCAGGTTCCTTTTTAAAAGGAGCGAATTGACAAAATACATTCTCCCATGCGAACCTTTGGTCTGATCGGCTTCCCTCTCACCCATTCATTTTCCAAAAGATTTTTCACCTCCTATTTTGCAGATAATTCAATTGATGCTGAATATCTAAATTTTGAAATTAGCGAAATTACTTTGCTTCCTGCAATACTGCAAGAACATCCAAATCTGGACGGTTTCAACATTACAATTCCTTATAAAGAGGCAATTTTTTCCTATCTGGATAGCTGTGATCCCAAAGCCGCGGCCATTAAAGCAGTCAATACCGTGAAGATAGACCGTTCGGACGGAAAAATGAGACTTAAAGGTTATAACACCGATTTAATAGGATTCCGCAATTCGATGGTTCCGCTGCTTAAAACTCAACATACTAAAGCATTAGTACTGGGAACAGGCGGTGCTTCAAAGGCAGTAGTTGCCGTATTTTCGGAACTTTCCATTCCTTCCTTACTAGTTTCCAGGGAAGCAAGATCGGATGTCTCAATTTCCTATTCACAGCTTACCAGGAAGTTAATGGATGAAAACACTATCATTGTCAATACTACCCCACTCGGAACATACCCAAACGTTGAAGGATATCCGGAAATCCCTTATAAATACCTGACTGAAAGGCATTTATTGTACGATTTGGTTTACAATCCTCCCATTACTAAATTTCTGCAAAAAGGAGCAGATCAGGGTGCTACAATCAAAAATGGGAGCGATATGCTGGAACTGCAAGCTTTAGCGGCCTGGGAAATCTGGGAAAAGGGGAAGTAGCTCATTTTCCCAGATGTATATCAGGATATCCGATCTCCACCAAAAATAACCCCTTGGCAGCCACGCTGGCACCTGCACTGCTGCGGTTTTTCTTTTCGATGACTGCCTTGAAATCATCGATGGATTTCTTCCCTAATCCAACTTCCAACAAAGTTCCAACGATAGCTCTTACCATATTACGCAAAAACCGGTCGGCCCGAATAGTGAAGACCAATTGATCACCCTTTTCCTCCCATAATGCTTTGTAGATTGTGCAATTATTCGTCTTAACATCACTCCCAAGCTTACTAAAACTGGTAAAATCGTTGTAATCAAAAAGAGTTTGTGCCGCTTCATTCATTCGTTCCAGATTCAATTTACGGTTCTCCTTTTCAGCATATCGAAAAGTGAAAGGATCCTTGCTCCGGGAGATGTAATACTTATATTCACGGAAGGTAGCGTCGAAACGGGCGTGGGTATCCGGCTTGACCGGAAAAATCTTCTGTACAGCAATATCCGGAGGCAATAGGCAATTAAGTTTGAAAATGATGGATTCGCTCGATAAATTTTCGAGATTACTATCAAAATGGGCGATATAAAAAGAGGCATGAACGCCGGTATCTGTTCGGCCTGCACCAACTATTTCAAGTTTTTCGCGAACCAATATTGCAAGTGCTTTCTCAACCGCCTCCTGAACCGATAAGGCATTATCCTGAATCTGCCAGCCATGGTAGTTGGTTCCGTCGTACGAAAGCTGAATAAAATACCTCATAAGACCACAAATTAAGTCACAAGTTACGAAAAAAAGAAGTGCCTTCAACCAGAGATTACACTGATTACACAGATTAATGAAAAAAATTTAGAAATATAAGTTCCTTGTAATAACAACATGACACTTCGTATCCATTTTGCATTGTTGTACTCCGGTAAAAATGCGTTAATTTGTACAACAAACAAGGATTACCTTTTCTAATTTTAATCTGTGTAATTAGTGTAATCTGTGTAATCTGTGGTTGGATGGGGTTGGATGGGATTTCTTTTTGTAGACCTTAACATTTTTTAATAATATCCTATTTCCATTTAGGGTTCAAAACACTATTTTCGTAACCGTTTTAACATTTATCAATAAAATACATCCTTAAGATTATGGATCAAAAAGTAGATATTCGGGAGTTGAACGAAAAAATCCAACGTGAAAGCTCGTTTATAGATCTTATCTCCATGGAGATGAACAAGGTCATCGTCGGACAGAAACATTTGGTTGAAAGTTTACTGATCGGTTTATTGTCTGATGGGCACATCTTGCTTGAAGGGGTTCCTGGATTGGCAAAAACACTGGCAATCAACACACTGGCTCAAACTATTGATGCAAAATTTGCCCGTATCCAGTTTACTCCCGACCTGCTCCCTGCTGACTTGCTCGGAACAATGATTTACAGTCAGAAGAAGGAGGAGTTCATGGTTCGGAAAGGGCCAATCTTCACCAATTTTGTCTTAGCAGATGAGATCAACCGTGCACCTGCGAAAGTGCAATCCGCTTTACTTGAGGCGATGCAGGAAAGGCAAATCACGATTGGCGATACGACCTATAAATTGGATAACCTCTTTCTGGTTATGGCAACTCAAAATCCTATTGAACAAGAAGGTACGTATCGTTTGCCGGAAGCGCAGGTTGACCGTTTCATGCTTAAAGTAGTATTGAACTATCCAAAAAAGGAAGAAGAAAAATTGATCATTCAGCTTAATCTTTTGAAGCAATTTCCAAGAGCAAATCCCGTTGTAACCCCAGCAGATATTGTTCGTGCCAGAGAAGTTGTGAAAGAAGTATATATGGATGAGAAGATTCAGAAATACATTATCGATATCGTCTTTGCTACCCGCGAACCTGCCGAACATGGATTGGCAAAATACAAAGAGATGATCACCTACGGAGCCTCTCCCCGCGCCTCCATAAGTCTTGCACAAGCCTCAAAAGCGTATGCATTTATTAAACGCCGCGGCTATGTCATCCCTGAAGACATCCGTGCCGTTTGCCACGATGTTTTGCGTCACCGTATTGGCTTAAGCTATGAAGCAGAGGCTAATAACCTAACGGCAGAAGAGATCATCAGCGAGATTCTGAATACTGTGGAAGTTCCATAGGGGCGATCCTGCATGATCGTCCGCAAGATAGGGATGAAATGCAACGCCGTAGAGACGCGATTTATCGCGTCTAATTCAAACGGCCATTTAAATTTAAACCATCATTCGTGGAAGCTACTGAATTATTAAAAAAGGTCAGAAAAATTGAGATAAAGACACGGGGACTTTCCCGCAACATCTTCGCAGGGGAGTACCACAGCGCTTTCAAAGGGCGTGGTATGGCGTTCAGTGAAGTGCGGGAGTACCAGTTCGGCGATGATATTCGCAACATTGACTGGAATGTTACGGCTCGTTACAACCATCCTTTCGTCAAAATATTTGAGGAGGAGCGGGAGTTAACCGTTATGTTACTGATTGATGTGAGCGGATCGAACGATTTTGGTACTGTTGGTCGTATGAAAAAGCAATTGATCACTGAGATCGCCGCGATTCTGTCTTTTTCTGCCATCTCGAACAATGACAAAATGGGCGTCATCTTTTTCTCCGATCGGATAGAAAAATTCATCCCACCAAAGAAGGGAAGAACGCATACGCTTAGGATCATTCGCGAATTAATTGAATTTCAGGGAGAGTCCAGAAAGACTGATCTTCCACTTGCTTTACAATACCTGACCAACGCCATGAAGAGGCACGTCACGGCCTTCCTGATCTCAGACTTCATGGATCAAAACGCCGGATTAGAGAAAGCTATCTCCATCGCTAACAACAAACACGATCTGGTTGCCTTGCATATTTTCGATAAACGGGAAACTGAACTGCCTTCTATCGGGATGATCAAGCTTAAAGATGCCGAAACTGGTGATTATATCTGGGTCGACACCTCCTGCAGTACTGTTCGCAAAAGTTATCTCTACCACTGGCTAAATTCGAAAAAAGAGATGGAAACCCTTTTGAAAAAAACCGGAACCGACTTTGTCAGCATCAGTACAAGTGAAGATTATGTCAAATCGCTGGTTGCGCTTTTCAAGAAAAGAGAACACAAACTTTGATCTAAATTATGTTGAAACTGAAATATCTTTTATTCACGCTATTTTTCTTTTCGTCGCTAAGTTCGGCTTTGGCTCAACAGGTCAAGGTGACCGCTTCGCTCGAAAAGGATTCTATATGGCTGGGAGACCAAATCAAGATGATTCTTGTCGCAGAATATCCGGTTGGGACAACCCTCACATTTCCTCAACTGAAGGATAGTTTGGCCAATGGAATTGAAGTAATTTCCAGATCTGTCAGAGACTCCTCCAAAATTGGTGATGGAATGTTACAGATGCGTCAGAGTTATCTTATTACCGCTTTCGACAGTGGTCCTCATCCAATAGCGCCTTTTAAATTCGTTGGCCACACCAAAATAACCCCGGACACGCTTCAGAGCAATCCACTTAGGCTATTTGTAAAAGTTCCGCCAGTTGATTTGAAAAAAGGGTTTGCCGACATCAAAAAACCGTACGGTGCACCAGTGACTTTCAAAGAAGTTGCACCGTGGATTTTGGGAATAATTCTCCTTGCATCGGTGGTATTTCTAATTTTATACGCCATCAATCGCAGGAAAAAAAATATTCCATTGTTCAGCCTTCCTGCAAAGCCAAAACTACCGCCTCACGTAATTGCACTCAATGAACTGGATAAGTTGAAAGAAGAGCAGCTTTGGCAGCATGACAAGGTGAAGGACTACTATACCCGCCTCACCGATATCATCCGGGTATATTTAGAAGAACGCTACGATGTGCGTGCCATGGAACAGACATCGCATGAAATCCTGACACAGTTTAAAGGAGAAAACTCACAGATCAAAGGCAAGCTCTTTACGGGACTTCAGAAAACACTGAATACCTCTGATTTGGTTAAATTTGCGAAATACACACCTCTTGCCGACGAAAATCATTTTGTTCTAGTACAAGCTTACACCTTGGTGGAGGAGACCAAACCGGAGCAGGTACAAGCCGTTCAAAAGCCAGCTCCTCAATCGGAAGAAGGATCGGTTGAAAAAACTAGTTCAGTTGATAACGAAATAAAAAATCAGCCATGAACTACATAACTTTTGCACGCCCTGAATATTTTTATCTCCTTCTGATTCTCCTTCCATTAATTGGCTGGTACTTTTGGAAGCAGAAAAAATCAAGTGCTAGTCTGAGAATCTCATCTATCGCTCCTTTCAAAGATGCACCCAGAACCTGGAAACATTATCTGCGGCATGCACTTTTTATGATGCAGCTAGGCGTTTTATCCTTATTGATTGCGGCACTTGCAAAACCACAGTCCTCGAGTAGCTGGCACAACCAAACCATTGAAGGGATTGATATTGTTATAGCTCTGGATATATCCGGATCGATGCTGGCCAGGGATTTCCAACCAAACCGATTGGAAGCAGCCAAAAATGTAGCTACCGAATTCATCGCCGGAAGGGAATACGACCGAATGGGACTTGTCATTTTTTCGGCAGAGAGCTTCACCCAATGTCCACTTACCACCGACCGAGCCGTTTTGATGAATCTTTTTCAAAATATTGAAAGCGGTATGATCGAAGACGGAACAGCTATCGGACTCGGTTTGGCAAATGCCGTTTCACGATTGAAAGACAGTGACGCAAAAAGCAAAGTGATTATACTTCTGACTGACGGTGAAAACAATCGGGGAGAAATTGCTCCTATTACTGCGGCCGAAATTGCGAAGACCTTTGGCATTCGTGTTTATACAATCGGTATCGGAACGATCGGTACTGCTCCTTTCCCAGTGCAAACTCCATTTGGCATCCAGATGAGAGACATCGAAGTGAAGATTGACGAAAAGACACTTCAAGCAATTGCCAATCTGACAGATGGAAAGTATTTCAGGGCTACCAACAACTTAAAGTTAGCCGAAATCTACAAAGAGATCGATCGACTTGAAAAATCAAAAATTGATAGTAAAGAGTTGAGTTCAAAAACAGAAGAATACAAAAGATATGCTGTTCCGGCACTACTTTTAGCCCTCGGAATGCTTTTTCTTCAACTTACTTATTTCAGAAAATTACCATGAATTCATTTCGATTCGCTCACCCCGAATATTTCTATATTTTTCTGGTTCTTCTTGGGCTGGTGTTTCTGTTTCTATTTAACAGAATCATCCGAAAAAAGAACTTGAAGAGTTTTGGGCAGTTAGACTTACTGGAGCAACTGATGCCTAATCTTTCTAACGGAAGGCCTATCATTAAATTTATCATCTGGCTGCTCGCATTAACCTGCCTGATCACTGCACTGGCTCAGCCACAATTCGGATCAAAATTAACCCTGACAAAGCGCAAGGGTGTTGAATTGATCATCGCGCTGGATGTTTCAAATAGCATGAAGGCTCAGGATATTAAACCAAACCGATTGGAAAGGGCCAAGCGTGCAATTGCTAAACTGACAGACCGGCTGAATAATGATAAAATCGGATTGGTAGTATTCGCCGGACAGGCATACGTTCAACTGCCCATTACATCGGATTATTCTTCTGCCAAGCTATTTCTTGAATCAATCACCACAGATGTAGTGCCGGTTCAGGGTACGGCGATTGGAGCAGCGATTGATTTGGCATCAAAATCTTTTTCTCCGAAATTTCAAGGCAGCAAAGCCATCATCGTAATAACGGATGGCGAAAACCACGAAGATGATGCGGTTGGAATGGCCAAGCAGGCGAAAGAAAAAGGCATCGTCGTGCATACGATCGGAATGGGATTGCCACAAGGTGCACCCATTCCGCTTACCGAAAACAGCAGCGACTTCCTGAAAGATAAATCTGGTAGTATCGTGGTAACGAAGCTTGATGAACCAATGCTAACCCAGATCGCCGAAGCTGGCGGAGGTTCTTACATTCGCGCCAACAATGCAGAAGTTGGATTAAACAACCTCTTCAATGAGATTGAGAAGATGCAGAAAACAGAAATGGAATCACGCGAATATTCAGAATACAACGATCAGTTTCCTTTGTTCCTTTCTTTGGCATTCTTCCTGATTTTATTGGATTTTCTTATTTTGGACCGGAAAAATAAATGGCTCAAAAATTTTAGGTTATTTGGAACTCACAAAGAATTGTTATGATCAGATATATTTTTTTAATCGCCTTCCTCTTTATCACTTTTCTTGCTCAGGCACAGAATGAGCGAAAGTTTATCCGGGAGGGCAATAAACTGTTCGAACAGGGATTGAAAGACACTGCTAAACTTGACACTGTAAGTTTCGGGAAAGCAGAAGTTGCCTATCGCCGTGCCTTAGAATTAAAGCCGGAAGATCTCCAGTGGCAATTTAACCTGGCAGATGCGCTCTATAAACAGAAGAAAGCCGAAGAATCCGCAAAGGAATTTGAAGGCTTGGCAGAAAAGGTAACTTTACCTGCAGACAAGGCCAAAGCGCTGCACAACATGGGAAACTCATTTCTTGTTCAGAAAAAATTAGACGAGAGTATCGCAGCGTACAAAAAGGCTTTACGTATCTCGCCGAATGATCCTGAGACCAAATACAACCTGGCTTACGCCATGAAGATGAAGAAGGAAGAGGAGAAGAAAAAGCAGCAGGACAAAAACAAAGATAAGGATAAGGATAAAGATAAAGACAAAAACAAAGATCAAAACAAGGATCAGAATAAAGATAATAAAGACCAGGACAAGCAAAAACAAAATCAGGATCAAAAGGATCAACAAAAAGATCAGCAGCAGCAACAGCCACAAAACAAAATATCCAAGCAAAATGCTGAGCAGATGCTTAAGGCGTTAGAAAATGACGAAAAGCAGACTCAGGAAAAAGTTAAAAAGGCGCAGGCTTTGAAGGCTCAGAAGCGGAATGTGGAGAAAAATTGGTAATTAAGAGAGTACTTAAATAGATAGTATACAGAAATGATTTTCAAAAGAGTAAAACTTATATTGTACGCCCTCCTTTTAGCTCTCCCCGGATTGGCAGCTGATAAGGTTACATTTACCATGGAGGCACCTCAAGTTGTCGAATTGGGTGAGCAATTCAGGCTTGCTTTTACCGTTAATGCAAATGGACAGAACCTTAAACTCCCCGATTTGAGTGATTTTGATGTCCTAATGGGGCCATCAACTTCACAGAGTACTTCTTTCCAAATTATTAACGGAGTCAGTTCTCAATCGGTCTCCTACTCGTTCCTCTACGTCTTGAGGGCAAAAAAAGAGGGAAAATTTAACATCGGATCAGCAACAATCACGGTTGCCGGTGCTGAATACAAATCAAATGCGCAATCCGTTGAAGTGGTTAAGGGTTCGGCCAAACCATCCACGGGCGGAGTAGACACGCCTACTACGACACCGGGAAGTGTCCCAAAGAATGACCTCTTTGTTAAACTTAATTTAGATAAAAGGTCGGTTTATAAGGGTGAACATCTTACTGCTACCATTAAAATCTATTCGAAAGTTAACCTGAATGGGTTTGAGGATATATCAATTCCTAATTTCGAGGGATTCTGGTCGCAAGATATTCAACTTCCCCAGCAAATTTCCTTGCAAAGAGAGACCTATAACGGCGAGATTTATAATGTTGGGACACTGAAAAAGACGCTTCTTTTTCCACAGCAAACCGGTTCGATCTCAATTGGTTCTGTGAAGATTGATTGCATTGTTCAACAGCGGGTTAAGAAATCACAAAGCATGTTCGACGATTTCTTCGAGTCGTTTGCCAACGTCAAAGCAACCATTATCAGCGATCCGGTTTCCGTAAATGTTCTGCCTTTACCGACTGCTCCTACCAATTTTTCCGGTGCCGTAGGGAAATTTGATATACGTTCTTCCATTACGGCAAAGAATGTCAGGGAGAATGATGCCATCACCATAAAATTGGATGTAATTGGGAACGGAAATATTAAATTGATCAATCCCCCTAAAATAATTTTCCCTGCAGATTTTGAAGTATATGATCCCAAAACCAACAGTAATTTCAGTGCCTCTGAACAGGGTCTCAACGGAAATATAACCTTTGAATACTTGTTTCTGCCACGCTTTGCAGGAACCTATAAAATTCCTGCCGTAAATTTTGTCTATTTTGATGCCGACTCGAAAAAATATGTCTCAAAAACAACGGAGGAGTATGAAATTAAAGTTGAAAAAGGTGATGGAACCCGTAGCAATCAAACGGTTAACTCGGTCGCTAAAGAAGATCTCAAACAGATAGGATCCGATATTCGCTTTATCAAACCGGGATTGGTTAAACTGCATGCAAAAGGGTATACTTTCTTCGGGTCATTCCTCTTTTACCTGCTTTATATTGTAGGAATTCTATCCTTGTTAACGGTCTATCTGCTTAACCAGAAAAGGATAAAAGAGAATGCCAATGTTGCCAGGATGAAGAATAAAAAGGCAAGCAAGGTGGCACTAAAAAGGCTCAGGGAAGCAAGTGGGCACTTACAAACCGGTTCCAATGAAAAATTTTACGAATCCGTCACACGTGCATTCTGGGGATATCTAAGCGATAAGCTAACCATCCAGGCATCAGAGCTTTCCATGGAAAAAGCTTCAGACGAACTAACAAAACATTCGGTGTCCGCAGGCATTGTCGAAAGGTTCGTTCAAATTCTTGATACCTGCGAATTTGCCCGCTTTGCCCCCGGCGGAGGTTCAGCCAAAATGAAAGAACTCTTTGATGAGGCCACCGAAGTAATGTCGATGATGGAGAAGGAGATCAAATAAGTAATTAAAAATTACAAATTACAAATTGTCAATTACTTATATCAATGAATATATGAAAAATACTAAGAATTTCTTCCAAAAATATTTGCTTATCCTGTTCTTTTTAGGAAACTTACAAATTACCACTGGGCAAACTGCAGCTTTGCAGGATTCTTTAGCAGTAGGTAATCAGCTCTATACTTCCGGGAAATATGCTGCAGCAGCGAAAACCTATGAAGGGATTGCTGCCAAAGGCTTCGAGTCGTTTGAGCTTTATTACAATCTTGGAAACGCCCTCTATAAATCCAACAACATAACCTTTGCTATCCTCAATTACGAAAGAGCCCTGAAGCTTTCTCCCACCAACGAGGATGCAAAATTTAATCTTGAAATGACCAAAAGGCAAGTTGTAGACAATATAGATCTACTGCCAGAACCGGGATTTCTGCGTTGGTGGCATGCACTCATTAGTTCCCGACCTGCAGACAGCTGGGGCACCCACACCATTGTGAGTTTCTTTCTCTTTTTACTCTTGTTTGCACTATTTCTATTTGCTACATCGATTCGTACAAAACAACTTACCTTTTGGTTTGCAGTTATTACTCTCGCATACAGTATTATAACCTTTTCATTTGGATCTTCTCAACGAAGCAAACTGATCCATCACAATAGCGGCGTCATCACGGAACGTAGTGTTCGGATGAAAGGCTCTCCCAGCGAAACCGGCACCGAACTATTTATCTTGCACGAAGGCCTCAGTGTCCAGATTACCGATAAACTAGGCGACTGGATTGAAATCAGACTGGCAGATGGAAACAAAGGATGGGTTAAGGAATCCGCTATAATCCGCATTTGACTGGGGAAGGAAGACTGGAGGACTCTTGGACTATTGGACTATTAGGGAATGAAGAACGCCATAATGGAGATTTGAAATTTACAATCCTGAAGCTAAAATCTGTGTAATCTCTGGTATCTGTGGTTAAAAATGGGGTTATTTGTGTCAATTTGTGTTATTTGTGATTAAAAATGGGGGTATTTGTGTCAATTTGTGTTATTTGTGGTTAAAAATGGGGGTATTTGTGTCAATTTGTGTTATTTGTGGTTAAAAATGGGGTTATTTGTGTCAATTTGTGTTATTTGTGGTTGACTGCCGGTTAATTTGTTTCTTTGTTAGAAATTCCAAAATCTAGTATATCATGACTCGTTATATCGATCTTTCGCATCCGATTTCTCACGAAATGCCATTCTATCCTGGTGATCAGCCGGTATCCTTAGAACAGATTGCCACTTTAGAGGAACAGGGTCATTCAAATTTTCTGCTCACAACGGGCATGCATACCAGCACACACATCGACGGGCCAATGCACCTGACACCTAGCCTTACCAGGATCGCTGAACTCCCGGTCGATTCATTTGCCGGAAAGGGTCTTCTGGTAAATGTCGTCGGACAAAAAATCATCGATCTACCAGAATCTGCCTTCAACCATCTGGAAGCAGATTCAGTTGTGCTCTTCTACACCGGCTTTGACCAGTATTTCAATCAAAAAGTCTACTATCTTTCTTACCCGACAATCAGCGAAAACACTGCCGCAATACTCGTCAAAAAACGGGCGAAAATAGTTGGAATGGATTCGCCATCACCCGATTATGCACCCTTTAAGATCCACGACATCCTGCTAAACAATCGAGTGCTTATCATTGAAAATTTAACGAATTTATCAGCCCTGCTCCCTTACCATGAATTTGAAGTGCTGGCCTTCCCGCTAAAAATCAGGGCAGACAGCTCACCGGTAAGAGTGGTGGCCAGAATTAACAAATAAATGTCATAAAATGTATTTTCGACAAATTAAACTTAACACAAATGAATAGCGTAAAATGTACAATGCTTTTGGCTACAATGATTTTAACCAACACAATCTACAGCCAACCCTGGAAACCCGCAGGTGATCAAATCAAAACAACTTGGGTTGAACAGGTAAATCCGCAAAATCCACTTCCCGAATACCCGCGACCCATCCTGGTAAGGAATGAATGGCAAAACCTCAACGGACTTTGGGATTATGCCATACTCACCAAAGGAAACGGTCTCCCTGCTAAGTTTGACGGGAAAATATTGGTGCCTTTTGCTATTGAATCGAGTCTTTCGGGGGTTCAAAAAAGAGTTGGCCAAGCCAATGAACTCTGGTATCAACGAAATTTCACAATAGCATCTGCCTGGAAAAATAAAAAAATTCTGCTCAATTTTGGGGCTGTCGACTGGAAAGCCGATGTATGGATCAATGATATTAAAATAGGAAGTCATCAGGGTGGATATACTGCCTTTTCGTTCGACATCACACCTTTTCTGGGTAAAGAAACCCAAAAGTTGACAGTCCGTGTTTGGGATCCATCCGACAAAGGCTTTCAGCCTCGGGGAAAACAGGTGGAGGAGAACCGAGGAATCTGGTATACCCCGGTTACAGGCATTTGGCAAACCGTATGGATCGAAGCTGTGAATGAAAATTTCATCACCGCTGTCAAATCAATTCCTGACATTGATCAAAAAACACTTACCGTCACTGCCTGCCCATTTGAAAAAAAATCAGGAGATATCATCGAAGTCAAAGTACTTGAAAATGGCAAAACGGTAGGTGTCGGGAAGTCGGCAGCTGGCGAGGAGGCATTGGTTTCAATCGATAACATGAAACTATGGAGTCCAGAAGCACCGTTCCTTTACGACCTCGAAATCTCACTGGTTAGAAACGGAAAACAGTTGGATCAAGTAAAAAGCTATGCCGGAATGCGTAAAATAGCTACGAAAGCAGATGCCCACGGAATCGTACGACTTCAACTCAACAACCACGACTATTTTCAATTTGGCCCGCTCGATCAGGGATGGTGGCCGGATGGATTGTACACCGCTCCAACAGACGAAGCGCTTCTTTTCGACATCAAGAAAACAAAAGATTTCGGGTTCAACCTGATACGCAAGCACGTGAAAGTGGAGCCTGCCAGATGGTACTATCATTGCGACAAAGAAGGAATATTAGTCTGGCAGGACATGCCAAGTGGCGACAGGAATCCACAGTGGCAGCGCGGCGCCTATTTTACCGGCGAAGAGTTTAAACGCAGCCAAGAATCAGAAGATAATTTCCGTGCCGAGTGGAAAGCCATTATTGATCAGCATATCTCTAATCCAAGCGTTGTAACCTGGGTTCCGTTTAACGAAGCATGGGGACAGTTTAAAACACCAGAAATAACTACCTGGACCAAACAATACGATCCATCAAGATTGGTAAATTCGGCTAGCGGAGGAAATTTCTATCCAGTAGGTGATATGCTTGACATCCATAACTATCCGGCGCCTGAACTAAACATGTACGATGGCAAAAGATCCTGCGTATTAGGCGAATACGGCGGAATTGGTCTGCCCATCGAAGGCCATCTCTGGGTCAAAGACAAAAACTGGGGATACGTTCAATACAAAACCTCCGAAGAAGCAACCAACGCCTATATTGAACTGGCCGAAAAACTAAAAGCATTGATACCACGCGGCTTCTCCGCTGCCATCTACACGCAAACCACCGACGTCGAAGTCGAGATTAACGGCTTAATGACCTATGACAGAAAGGTAATCAAGATGGATGAAGCCAAGATTAGGAAGGTGAATAGGGAAGTTTGCAATTCATTGAAATAGGGTTCTTTAGCCTTCTGAAAGCCCTTTCATCGAAAATGCGATCCTCTTTCTTGGTATATCAACCTCCACAACCCTCACTTTCACATGCTGTTGCAGCTTAACGATTTCGGCAGGATCGCTGATGAAGCGGTCGGCCATTTCGCTGATGTGAACCAGTCCGTCTTGCTTAATGCCCACATCCACAAATGCTCCAAAACGGGTGATGTTGGTGATGATGCCGGGAAGAACCATCCCCGGAATGAGATCATTCATCGAAAAGATACCGTCTGCAAACTCGAAATGCTTGATACCTGAACGCGGATCGCGTCCTGGCTTGGACAATTCGGTGAGGATATCGGTGAGTGTAGGCAGCCCCACATCCTTACCAACATACTTATGCAGATCAACTTTGGAAGTAAGCTGTTCTTTGCCAATCAATTCCGTTAGAGGACACCCAAGATCGAAGGCTATTTTCTCTACCAGTTTATACCTTTCTGGATGCACTGCCGAATTGTCAAGCGGATTTTGCGCTCCTGATATCCGAAGAAACCCCGCACACTGTTCGTAGGCTTTTGGTCCCATGCGCGGAACTTTGCGTAAGGCTTCCCGCGAGGGAAAAGGGCCATTCTCTTTGCGGTATTCCACAATATTTAGAGCCAGAGCTGAGTTTAGTCCGGATACATAGTTCAACAGATGACTACTTGCCGTATTTAAATCAACTCCTACTTTATTGACACAAGATTGGACCGAGCTTTCGAGTGAGCTTTGCAACTGCTTCTGATCCACATCGTGCTGATATTGACCTACCCCAATCGACTTTGGATCAATCTTCACCAATTCTGCTAAGGGATCCATCAATCGCCTACCAATAGAAATTGCACCACGAACCGTCACATCGTACTGAGGAAATTCATCGCGGGCAGTCTTGGATGCCGAATACACAGATGCGCCGTCCTCACTAACAACAAAAATCTGCAAATCACGATCGAAACGCATCCGCTTAAAGAAACTTTCCGTTTCCCTACTGGCTGTGCCATCTCCTATGGCTATCGCATCAATTTTATAACTACCAATCAGTGAGGTGATTTTCCGCATAGCCTGATTCGTCTCCGATTGAGGAGGATGCGGATAGATCGTCTCATTGTGGAGCAGATTTCCCTGAGCATCCAGACAGACAACCTTACAACCTGATTTAAACCCAGGATCAATGCCCATCACCCGCTTTTGTCCAAGCGGAGGGGCAAGTAATAACTGACGAAGATTTTCGTTAAATACCTTGATAGCCTCGCTATCTGCTACCTTCTTTGAATCACTGAAGAATTCCGTCTCCATCGAGGGCGCTAGAAGTCGTTTGTATGCATCTTTGATGGCAAGAGCCACCTGTTCGCTGCATTGATTGTTTGACGTGACGAAATAATTCTCCAGACGTTCCACCGTTCGTTCATCATCCGGAGAAAGAGACAACTTCAGAAAACCCTCTTTTTCGCCTCTCCGCATTGCCAATAAGCGATGTGAAGGGCAACGTTTCAATGGCTCTGAAGCATCAAAATAATCGCGGTATTTGGCTCCTTCCTCCTCCTTGCCTTTAACCACTTTTGAAGATACAACAGCTTCCTTAGCGAAACTATTCCTTACAATTGTTCTTGCCGTGTTATGCTCATTAACTGCTTCTGCAACAATGTCCCTCGCTCCTGCTATTGCCTCCTCCACACTTGGAACCTGATCGCTAAGAAAACTTTTTGCTCTGGAAAACGGGTCTTTATCGGTCTGTTGCATTAATATTTCGGCGAGCGGCTCAAGACCCTTCTCTTTTGCGATTGTAGCCCGGGTACGCCGTTTAGGTTTATAAGGCAAATAAATATCTTCTAATTCATTGAGTTGAAAACAGTCTTCAATCTTAATTTGAAGCTCTCGAGTCAGGGCATTTTGTTCCCCGATGGACTTTAAAATGGTCTCCTTCCGTTTTTCAATCTCATCCAAGTGCTCCGCCTCTTCTTTAATTTGTTGAAGCAAAACTTCATCGAGGCTACCGGTTATCTCCTTGCGATATCGTGCAACAAATGGGATGGTAGCACCCTCATCAAATAAATTTAATACACTGATTATTTGATTTTTAGAAACTCCAGTACGGTCAACAAGTACGGCTAGTATTTTTTCTGTTCTCATAGAAACAAAGTTAACGGAAACCTTTGATTTCACTTCGTAAAAATGATTACCTTTAAATCATCAAAATCCCTAAAAAATACGAACGATGATTGGTAATCGAATCTTGATTGCTGAAGACAATAAACTCATACTGGAAACAGTTTTGTTTAAATTGAAAAAAGATGGGTATGAGGTTGATAAAACAATAAATGGCAGGGAATGTCTCGAGTGCCTGAATCAAAACCAATACGATCTGCTTATTACAGATCTTTTTATGCCCTTTATCAGTGGTCTCGAAGTCATCGCTGCTGTTAGAAATGAGTTGAAAAGTGATCTTCCAATTTTAGTTTTATCTGCAGCAGGTGCTGAGGAGACAGTTCTAAAAGCATTTGAATTGGGCGCAGATGATTATATGATTAAACCATTTAGCCTGAGCGAACTTTCAATCCGGGTCAAAAAACTAATCGCTCAAAGAAAATGATAATTAATTAAAAGTTTGAAGCTTGCTTGATTCAATAATACGCAAATGAAGCTAAATTTTATCTTACTTACTTTCCTTTTCAATTGTATTTTTCTTTTTCAAGGAACACAACTCCTCAAGGCTTCACCAGTGGTCGATGGAAAGGAAAAGGTATTGGTAAAAGACACGCTAAAGTCATCAGATCAACTCACTCAGGCAAAGCCAAAATCGTATCGTTCTGATCCTGGAAATGAATCAATTTACTATATCGATGTCAAGGAAGAACGAACTTACAACAACTTTTTAGCTCGCCATTTCGCTGCGAGATATGGCCACACAAACCTTCGAAAAGCATTGATTGACAAAGGGAAAGACACATTTTCTGAGCCTTATTTAAGCTATTATATTCTCGCTGTTGAAAATGTATTTCATTTTCCGTTTGTCTCTTTCTTTATTGCTATCATTCTTGTAATGATTGGAAATGTCTTTTCCGTAATTGTAATTTTATTCATTACAAATCTGATAATGAATATCCGACACAGAAACAAGAAAAAGCTTAGAGATCAATATGAACAAATTCTGACAAATCTGATGCTTCAAGTGATTGATAAGGAAGAAGCTGTGCTGCAGTTATCCAAATTCAAAAAGGGAAAAAACTTATTGATTGAAGTATTGATGGATTTCCAAAAAAGCTTCCGCGGAGATTCAGACCGTCAAATTATTGAGCTTTATCATGAGCTGAATTTAAGTCAAACATCCTACGACAAGACCTTTGCCGTATCATTTAATGAACGAGTAATTGGCTTACGGGAATTGGCGAATATGCATCCCTATCGTGCCACCGAAATGATCGCTTCGCGCCTAAACGACCCAAATGAAATTGTGCGAACTGAAGCTCAAACTTGTTACCCACAGGTTAACAAGGAGTCTCCTTTTGATTTTTTAAGTGTCCTCGAACAACCTTTCTCAAAATGGGCTCAGCTAAATATTTATTACTACATCAAAATACACGAATTACCGGTACCCTCCTTCGATAAATGGCTCCATTCGGACCATCAGAACGTGGTAATTTTTTGCATTCAGATGATCTCGCTCTTCCAGCAACATGAAAATTCGACTGCCATCATTCAGCTTTTGAATGATCCAAATGAATTAATACGTTTTGAAGCCATCAAAACTTGTGGAGAATTGAATATCATCGGGAGTAAACAGATTCTGAAAGATTCCTTTATAGAAGAATCACTGAATAATAAGATAGCAATTACAAAATCTTTTATCAACCTAGGAGAGGATGCTGATTTACCTTTTCTGGGAGAAATTGCCCGAAGCAAGGAGATTTCTTTACAGATGGAAGCCTGCCGCACTATGTACCAACTAGGTGAAACTTCGAGAGACTATCTGCGAAATCTGAACTATTCAATGAATTTGGTTTTATCTGTCCTAATTGCTCATATCAAAGATCCAAGAAATTAAGATCATGCTAATCCCACTAATCTCCACTCTATTTGAAACCTTTATCTTATGCTATGCAATAGCCATTTTTTTGGTTTATGTCTTTCTTTCCATTCTATCAGGCAAAGAACTTTTGAAATTCTATCATGCCGAAAAAATCACCAATTATGATGCCATTCTCTCTTCTCCTTTCGCACCTGCTATCTCCATAATTGCACCAGCGTTTAATGAGTCGTTAACTATTGTCAACAATATCAGAGCCTTGTTATCTCTCTACTATTCAAACTTTGAAATCATTATCGTCAACGATGGCAGTAAAGACGATACGCTGAATAAAATAATTGACGCTTATGAACTGGAAAAAGTTTCATACCTAGTCGATTACAAAATTCAATGCAATGCTATTCAGGATGTTTACAAATCGAGGAAAAAAGCATTTGATAATCTGACAGTTTTAAATAAAATCAACGGAGGGAAAGCGGATGCTCTAAATGCCGGACTAAATATTGCTAAAGGTCAGTTTTTTATTGCTATTGACGTAGATTCTATCATCGACCCGCTCGCTCTTCAGAAAATGGTTCTTCCTTACCTTACTCAAACCGATGAAAGAGTAATTGCAACCGGAGGAGTGATCAGGATTGCTAATTCGTGCGTTATCAAGGATGGTCATCTGATTGAAATCAATGTTCCGAAAGACTTCTTACCAAGATGCCAGGTGATTGAATACAACAGATCATTCCTATTGGGAAGGCTTGGCTGGAGTCGTTTAGACGGATTGCTGATTATCTCAGGTGCATTGGGGCTTTTCGATAAAGATATTGCTATTGCCTGTGGCGGATATTATCCCAAAACAGTTGGCGAGGATATGGAGATAGTCGTACGGATGCGTGAATATATGGCTAAAAGGAAATTAAAATATAAGGTTGTATATGTTCCGGAACCGCTCTGCTGGACAGAAGCTCCTTCTAATTTAAAAATTCTGGGTCGGCAGCGCAATCGTTGGACTAGAGGAGCGATTGATACGCTATTTCTGCATAAATACATCTTCCTCAATCCAAAATTTGGAATTATGGGGATGATCTCCTACCCTTATTGGGTATTTTTTGAATGGCTGGCGCCGATTATTGAGACTGTAGGTATCCTTTATTTTATCCTAATTGCGCTCTTGGGGCATCCAAACTGGCCTTTTTTCGGTGTGACGCTTTTCTTTGTATACTTCTTTTCCGTTGCCTTCTCAACGTATGCAATTTTATTCGATCATCTGGTATTTCATCGGTACAAGAAAAAATCCATGATACTGAAATTACTGGTTACCAGTTGGATTGAACCCTTCTTTTACCACCCACTGGTTACCTGGTGGGCGCTTCGTGGTAACTTCGACTATTTTATATTGAAAAGAAATAATTGGGGTAAGATGACACGCAAAGGGTTCACGGAAGAGAAAAAGAAATAACTTCCTCGGATTCTTCATCAACCTCCTGCCACTCCGTATCGTCCATTTCGTCCTCAACATCCTCTTCTTCAATAGCCTGGTCTAACGGTGCTGAATGGCGGTAAAGGTAGGCAAGAACCAAGCCAGATACGCCGCCCCACAAATGGGATTCCCACGAAATTTCGGGCTTAATCGGAAAAATTCCCCAGAACAATCCTCCATAGAGAAAAGCAACTATGAGCGAGATCGTTAATAATCTGATATCATGACTGATCACTCCACTCAAAAACAAGAATGCCGCTAAGCCGTAAATAATTCCGCTTGCCCCGATATGCATAGCCTCACGAGCTCCTAACCAAACGAAAATTCCCGAAAATAAATAGATTAACAGGAAGATGGTATACGAGGACTTCCTATAAAAGAAAAATAACGAAAAAGTGAGCACAAAAAAGGGCAAAGTGTTTGCAGCTAAATGCTCGAAATTACTGTGAATCAAAGGAGAAAACAGAATCCCTCGCAAGCCGCTTACTTCCCTTGGAAGGATGCCCCAATCGGAAAAATTGAACCCATATTCGAACTCCGCCAATTTTATCAGCCATAAAAACACCACCGCCGCAAAGGAGATAAATAGCGAATACCAACCAATACGCTTTTCAATATTGAATTGCTCTTCGGAATATTTTCCCGGATAATAGCGAGAAAGTAATGGCATTTATAATCGTTTAAACTGCATATATCAAGTCAACGACACGTATCAGACTACTGCTAAAGGCTTCTCTACCTTTTCCTTCAGCAATGCAATCTCGAAAACATCACTAACATTTCTGACAAAATGGAAATTTAATCCTTTCAAATAGATTTCATTGATCTCTTCCAGGTTCTTCCTGTTTTGTTCAGATAAGATGATCTCTTTGATTCCGGCTCTTTTTGCTGCCAGAATTTTCTCCTTAATGCCACCTACCGGAAGAACCTTGCCGCGTAAGGTGATCTCACCAGTCATAGCCAGATGTTTCTTCACCTTTCGCTGCGTAAAAGCAGAAGCCAATGCGGTTGCCATCGTGATACCTGCCGACGGACCGTCTTTTGGAATAGCCCCTTCCGGTACGTGAATATGGACATCCCATTTCTCAAAAACTTCGGGTTTCAAACCGAGATCCAAGGAATGTGATTTCAGATATTCAAGCGCAATAGTAGCCGATTCTTTCATCACCTCGCCCAGATTACCGGTAATGTTAAATTTACCTTTCCCGGCACTCAGACTGGTCTCGATATAGAGAATTTCTCCTCCAACTGAAGTCCAGGCTAATCCCGTTACGACACCTGCATAATCATTCCCTTCGTAACTGTCTTTCGTAAATTTGGGAACTCCAAGATATCCGCGTAAATCTTCTTCCGTAATTTTTTTGTTGTACTCGATACCGGAAACCATCTTTCGAGCTACCCTTCTGGCTATCTTAGCCAGCATCTTATCCAGCTCACGCACACCTGATTCGCGGGTATAGTTCTCGATGATCCGATCTAAAATATCTTTTGAAAAAGCTATGCTGCCCTTTTCCATTCCATGGTTTTCGAGCTGACGTTTTACCAGATGTCTTTTGGCAATCTCGCGCTTTTCCTCCATCAGATAACCACTCACATCAATCAATTCCATACGGTCTTTCAAGGCAGGATGAATAGTCGAAATGGTATTGGCAGTAGCGATAAACAGTACCCTGGAAAGATCAAAATCTACATCGAGGTAGTTGTCATGAAATTCAAAATTTTGTTCCGGATCCAACACCTCCAGTAAGGCTGATGCCGGATCTCCGTGAAAATCTTGGGAGACCTTGTCAATCTCATCCAGAATAAATACCGGATTCGATGACCCTACTTTCATTAGATTTTGAATAATCCGTCCAGGCATTGCGCCGATATACGTTTTCCTATGACCGCGAATTTCTGACTCATCATGGAGTCCGCCAAGGCTCATTCGGATATATTTACGTCCCAATGCATTGGCAACAGATCGTCCGAGCGATGTTTTCCCAACTCCCGGAGGACCGTAAAGGCAGATAATTGGTGATTTCATGTCACCTTTCAATTTTAATACCGCCAGATGTTCAAGAATCCTTTCTTTCACGTTATCCAGTCCGAAGTGATCATCATTCAACACCTTTTCGGCATGAATAAGATCAAAATTATCCATGGTATATTCGTTCCACGGAAGATCAAGCAACGCATCCAGATACCCTATTTGCACAGAATATTCGCCCGCTGCCGGATTCATACGAGACAATTTACTTAGTTCTTTTTCAAATAGCTTCTGAATCTCCTCGCTCCATTTTTTAAGCTTGGCACGGCTTTTCAGCTCTTCCAGTTCCTGCTGCACCGGACTACCGCCCAACTCATCCTGAATAGTCTTAATTTGTTGATTCAGCAAATATTCACGCTGCTGATGATCCATATCCACTTTCACTTTCTGCTGAATATCCTTCTTCAACTCAAGCATCTGAACCTCCCGCATCAAGTAGGACAACAGTTTTGTACTGCGGTCTTTGATATCGTTTCGTTCCAGCAAATCTTGCTTTTCCGATGTATTCAAATCTGTGTTATTACAGATAAAATTGACCAGAAAAGTAACGTTTTCAATGTTTTTTACAGCAAACTGAGCTTCCTGAGGAATATTAGCAGATGACCTGACAATTTTAAGTGAGAAATCCTTTAGCGACTCAATAATTGCACGGAATTCATGCGATTTTATGTCCGATAAAACTTCAGGAAGTGGATGAACACTTGCTTTGAGATAAGCAGGATATTCAACTAAATTTTCAATCAGTATTCGCCTTTTGCCCTGAAGTATCACGGTAGTACTTCCGTCAGGCATTTCGAGAATTTTCAAAATCTCAGCCATCGTGCCAACCGGGAATAGATCTGCTAATGAAGGATCTTCAATTTGTCCATTTCGCTGCGCAACCGTTCCAACCATTCTCGTCCCGCTATACGCTTCGCGAACCAAAGTAAGCGACTTCGATCTACCAACACTGATCGGCATCACTACCCCAGGGAAAAGTACCGCATTCCGTAAAGGTAAAATTGGCAGAACGTCGGGCACATTGGCAGAGAACAACTCCTCATCATCTCCATCCGATATGATTGGATAGAAATCCTGATCATCCTCATCCATACTTGAAAATACAAAGGTGCTTTTGCTTTTATGTTTTGAATTATCCATTGTAGAAATTATATTATGACATATTGTCGGAATCTTGACTATTCCGACACGGTGAATAAATAGTCAATAGTCGTGCCAAAACCATCCTTCGGAAAGGATAAAGGTTAAAGGCTAAAGTAGAACGGAATACTTTCGTTTGTGTTTAAAACAAGTAAGCCCCGTATTTGAAAATACGGGGCTTACTTGTTTTAAACACAAAATTAGTTACACTTTGCGTTTGTCCATGTGTTTCTGATAACGGGTCATGAATTTGTCGACGCGACCTGCGGTATCGACCAACTTCATCTTACCGGTATAGAAAGGGTGTGAAGTATTCGAAATTTCCACTTTCAACAATGGATACTGAACACCTTCAATTTCAATGGTTTCTTTTGATGAAGCAGTTGATCTTGTGATAAAAGTATGCTCGTTCGACATATCTTTAAAACATACCAGCCTGTAGCTTTCCGGATGTATTCCCTTTTTCATGTGAATTATAATTTGTTTTCATTTGCCACATGGAACCCTCAGACTTCTCACTTTCTTTTGGCCACCTTCCGCTTGTGAGGGTTTCATGATTCTTACTTTATATCTTTAAATCTTTCTTGTGTTCTCTATTTACGGGTTGCAAAGATAAGGATAATTCATAAATCTACAACAGATTTATAAAAAATTCTTGTTTCCTTTTTCACGTTCCTCACGCAGTATCCTGACATCTTTCATCAGCATTGGGGCACGTTCGTAAGGAGCCTCCCGATCAAAGAGATAACGCATGGTGTAATGCGTCTTGGCATGGATTCCGCCCACCGACATATACATCGCTACCATCTTCGGATTGAAATCGCCAACCCACGACAATTCTACCTCTTTATACCAGGGCTTCTGCTTCATTATTTTATCCAGATGCCAGAAAACAGCCGACTCTAGTCCGCTGCCCTGAAACTTTGGTACTACTCCCATCACCAAAATCCGGGTTCTGGTAATCGTCTTCATTTTTAGGTGCCAGAATAATTTCAGAAGACTCCAAATAGAAAGTTTTCCCTTAATCTTGGCAAGAAGCTGATTCCAGTCGGGTATCATTCCAAAGAATAAAACCGGCTCATCATCATGGTAAGCAAACCAGATAAATTCTTCTTCCGCAATAAGCTTCGCAATTTTCATCATACCGCGAACATCATCCAAATCAACCTCCTGGTGGTTATCGTGGCAGGCCCAGGCCTCCTCGTAAATATGAACAAACTCTTTGAGGTGCCTCTCCATCTGGTTAAATTTCACATGTTCAAACCTGAAATGCGGCTTATTAGCCACCCATTCTGCAATTTTCCAAAATCTTTCCGGGAAAGGAATTCTACGATCCAGATGGTAGGTGTACTGCTCAAAATAAATTTTAAAACCGTACGATTCGAAGAGTTGAAGGTAGTATGGTTTATTGTAGGGCATACCGAATGCCTGGGGCATGAACCCCTTAACTAACAGCCCCCAGTTGATCATATTCTCGCCAAAATTCACCGGACCGTCCATCGCTTCCATGCCACGTTCGGTCAACCAGACTTTAGCTATATCAAACAATATGAACGCTGCTTCGTGATTATCAATACATTCAAAGTAGCCGATTCCACCGGTAGGTTGTTTAAATGTGTTGGATTTATTTCTATTAATGAAAGCACCGATACGCCCGATAGTTTGACCCTTATCATCATTCAATATCCATCGGATACCCTCGCCATGTTTGAAAAAAGCGTTCTTTTGAGGATCAAAAGTACTGTCTACCATCGCTTCCAGCGGAGCAATCCAATTTGGGTCATCCTTGTAAATCAGATGCGCAACCCGGTGAAACGCCCTCACTGAGGACTTATCCTTTACTTCAATGACTTGCATACCTATGATTTAGAATAGAAAGATACGTAAAATTTAGGAACGCTGGGATACTACTTCTTTAACGGCATCGCATTCCAACTGCTCTATCAACAACGCCGCATTTTCCTTTGCTACCGCTGAATCCAATGTCAGGAGCAGATGCGCTTGTTGAAGGGCGATTTCATACAATTCCGGATTTCGCATGGCTATCTGAACAAAGACTCTCCTAAGTACAAGGGAAAGCTGGGCATCTTTCGCCAAAGGCGGAAATAGCTCCAGGAAAATTTCAAAGCGATCATTACTAGATGAGCGATCTGTCAAAGCCAATCTTCCCATCATGAGTAATCCCGTGATTTTGCTCAAAGTCTTCTTGCTTAGACAATATTCAACAGCCTTTTCATAAGCAAAAGGAGTCTTGGAGAAAAGGTTCATTGCCACCTGTTCGGCTATTTCGATGTGCTGGATCTGTTTCACCCAAAAATCCATTTGATTTTCGGTAACCTCCTCGGGCTTCTCCAGCAATGTTGCCAGAATCATCGTTTCGCGCCATTGCTTGTTCCACAATTTCAGCGCCACCAAATGATCGGACGGATAGCTAGAAGCCAGTTGTTGCAGCGACACCACAGATGCGCCGAGGTTTAGCTTGTAAACAACTCCCCTTTGAGACATCGAATCTGCTGTCTCGCCATTTTGCAAAGGTTTTACCCTCCGTAGTATCTCCTGATATACACTTTCTGAAACCGGATCATCGAGTAAGTATTCCATCCACGAAATTAAAATAGGTTCGACACAAAATTAGCAACATCTTCAAGTGAAAAACGAAAAATGAAAAATGAAAAATGAAAAAAGTGACGGAATGTTTTTTTAATCTATTCCTTGTCTAATTGGAAAAACAGCTCTATATTTGCAGTCAAATACGGTGGATGTAGCTCAGTCGGTTAGAGTAGTGGTTTGTGGTACCATTGGTCGTGGGTTCGAATCCCATCTTCCACCCAAAGAAAAGCCCAGGATGCAAAAATTAGCATTTGGGCTTTTGTTCTTTAACAGAATTTTTTCTGATAGCTTGCCAGGATAATCAAGCTTCAACATTTTAATCCAAAAACTCATCATGAAAATCAACACTTCCCGATTCATTGTGATCCTCAATTCCCTGTTTTTATCTCTGACATTCGCGGTAGCTAGTCCAACCATCGCTGCTGATCTTACCCATGCTGGTATAATACCTAAACCGGTATCCGTGAA
>JBBQJE010000007.1:0-32219 GCA_038325635.1 Bacteroidales bacterium | reverse complement strand
GTAGGTTTTATCATAATAATCTAGCGTAATGTCCACCACTTTAGAATAATCCCCTGCATGAAGAGCATCCAGCGTATCTTTTGTATTCTGCCCTCCCAGCCTTTTGCTGATCTTTTCAACGCTTAACTGAAGCTCCTCATCAGGGAAACTGGCATAATCGCGAACTAACCTTTCGATGCGTTCAGTCTTAGGCGGATCAATGCGTATCGTCGGACAACTATTCATCAGCGAGAAAAGTTCATCGAGGATAAATACCCTGCCGATGGTCTGACTCTCCCCTTCTACCCAGATTGGTTGCGTGAGATCAAAATTGGTTATCTTTTCGAATATCAGATTGGTAAACTGTTCTGTCCCTGGTTGTGGCGGCTGACCGATCCCTCCAAAACTGGAACCTCTGTGATTGGCCAATCCCTCCAGATCCAAAACCTGATGACCCAAAGCAGCGATTTCGTGTAGAATTTCTGTCTTGCCCGAACCAGTCGGACCACTAAGCATAATGAGTTTTAGTCCGTTGGAGATCAATTGTCTGCCATGCGCTCGGTAGGCTTTATACCCTCCTTCCAAAACATAAACTTCTCTGCCCGCCGTTTGAAGAAGCCATGCCATACTTCCGCTTCGCATGCCTCCCCGCCAGCAATAGAGATAAAGTGAACCCTCAAATTTTCCGGCCTGAACCACGAAATCCTTCAACTTCGGACCAACCAGCTCTAACCCTTTCAGCACCGCCGGATCACGGCCTTGTTGCTTGTATAGCGTACCCACAATAACCCGTTCCTCGTCACTGAAAAGCGGAAAGGAAATGGCACCCGGCAAATGACCCTCTTTATACTCGGCAGGCGTTCGAATATCCAGGATGATATTCCCCTTCATCTTGTTAATAAACTCATTCGCATTAAGTACCGTCATCTTCGCCGTTTTAAGAAGACAAATTTAATCCAAATTGCAATGATTCCGACCTCGAAAATCCAAAATCCAAAATCGATAATTCTTTTGTAGCTTTGATCGTTCTACAACTACTATTAACACTTTACCATGAAGAAAAATCAATTAATCCGCTCCATCCTGTTGGTAGGAATCGCCTTTGGCACCGCCTGGGCTATCCGCGGCCAGTTTGGTCATGAACCAGGTGCCGCTTATGCCGGTATTATCGGAGGATCAGCCCTTTTACTCGTTGCAAAACGCAAAGACTGGTACCACAAAATGCTCCCGATTATTGCCGCTTCCGCCATTGGATGGGGCACTACCGGAATGATCAGCTACGGGATGGTCGTAGGCTTTTGCCGTGCCCCGGATGTACTCAACTCAACGTACGGCTTTCTTTCGCTATTCGTCATCGGCGGACTTTTCGGACTGATCGGCGGCGGACTGGTCGGTCTCTCCTTGAATTCGAACTCAGCCAACCGGGTTAAATGGCCCTCGCTGGTAGCCGAAATGGCTGCCGGCGGACTGATCTCCTATTTCTTTCTGATCAATCAGGCCGAATTACTAATGACTCCTCCCCGTTCTGAAGCATGGGCTATCTGCCTGGGTGCCGGCGCAGCAATGGTTTGGCATATAGTACGAAATGGCCATTCCTCTGCATTACGAGTGGCATTCTATTCGATGCTTGGGGCTGGTTTCGGATTTTCTTTCGGAAATTTCTTACAGATCACCGGAAATATCCTCGGGATACATTTCAACTTGTGGAATGTGATGGAATACAATATCGGATTCTGGGGTGGTTCAGGAATGGCTTACGGGGTCTTTACCTCCCATTGGCCTACCGAAAATGAAGCTCCCAAAAAATATGAAAATAACCTTTCCCTGTTTTTGATCCTGTTGGTAGTCCCTTTATTAGTTTGGAAAGATGCATTCCAGGTAAACCATCTCATGAAAAGCAGCTTCATCCAAAATGAGGAATCCAAAGCACTGTTTTTATCCATTCTTACCTTAGTCATTCTTGCTGTAATGAACTTCCTGGTGAGGTGGCAACTAAGAAGAAAACTGCTTTTTGAATCAAAAGATTTGATGACCCTGTTCTTAAGCCTGTTTTGTACCTATATCATTTGGAGCTACCTGATTACCGGCATGTTTATGGGCAATTTCAGAAATGAACAACCCTTGTATATTCTAAATCTACTTCTCTTCCTATTTTTGATAAAGAAATCTGTTTCTCCATTTCAAAATACAACTCAAAAAGATTTTTTCCCAAAAGACCGCTGGGCTCTCTATTTTTTCCTGATAATTGTCGGAATTAGTATACTTTCGCTGATATCCAGCATGATCTACGGCGGAATTCCCGGAGGTAATTTGCGGTTTCCTGTAATACCATGAAAAAAAACATACTGATTCTTCTCTGTTTAGCTTTCTCCTTGACTGTGAGTTCAAAGGAGAAAAAGCCAACTCAAAATTTGATTGCCAAAGATGCAAAAGTGACAAAGGCCGGTGGCGGATATTCATTCACAGAAGGCCCTTCAACAGCACCGGATGGCCGTGTATTTTTCACCGATCAGCCCAACGATAAAATTGAAGTTTGGAGCGAAAATGGCTCCATTTCCAATTTTACGAAATCCTCCGAAAGGTCAAACGGAACTGAATTCAATAGCAAAGGCGAACTCGTCACCTGTGCAGATTTACACAACCGCCTGGTGGTTTTCACGATGGACGGACAATATCGAATCCTGGCAGAAAAATTCAACGATATTCATCTAAATGGCCCCAATGACTTGTGGATTGCCCCAAATGGTATCTATTTCACAGATCCGTATTATGCGCGCAAATACTGGGAAACAGGGCATATAGAGGTTATGGATGTGCGTGGCGTTTATTACCTGAATCCGGAAGGGAAAGTCATCCGTGTTATTCAAGACTACAAACAACCAAATGGAATCGTCGGCACGCCGGATGGGAAAATTTTGTACGTGAGTGATATCAGCGACAAGAAAATCTGGAAGTATTCCATCAACGCCGATGGAACACTCAGCAATAAGACCCTTTTTGCTCCGGAAGGCTCAGACGGAATGACGATTGATAAGCACGGAAATATCTATCTTACAAATAGTTGTGTATCCGTTTATAACTCCAAGGGAGAGAGTATTGCCAGAATAGAGGTGCCAGAACAACCTTCTAACGTTTGCTTCGGAGGCAAAAAGAGAAATGTTCTCTTTATCACCGCACGAACCTCCGTTTACACTTTAAAAATGAAGGTTAGCGGCCGATGAGACGATTTAAGGATTTATCTCCTGAGTAAGGTCTTTTTAGTATTCATCTGATCGTAATAATCGTCCAGAATATTGGTTACCATTGGCCTGAAAAAATGCCAAAAAAACGGCCTACGATCGATGTAATTAAATTGGTCAAAAAAGTGTTGATGTAAATAGGAAACCCCCAGAAATTTGGCACTTTCTACATAGATTGGATTATCACAGAAATCGCCGGCAAAGTAATAATAGTTCTTCTCCCTGTTTTCGATCACACAAGGAAATTCATCGGGAATGCCATTATCACGCATTAACTTTTTCCCATCCTCGTTGGCGTAAATTTTGTACTTTGAAACAACCCGGTTAGATTCTCCTGATTCCAGAATATCGAACCAATAAGGGTAGGTGGTCTCTTGCGGAATATCATATTTTTGCTGCCCGTATGGAGAAGTGTATATCCATGGAACCTCCTCCTTCAGGGTATTGTCCATCTCCAGGACTACTATACGATCACTTTCATGCACAAAAAGAATTCCGGGCTGATGAAAATCCCACGGTTTGCCATACTGCTTTTTGTATAGACGTTTAGCCCAAATAGGAATATCCTCGTTGATAAGCGTATCCAATGGATCATAGTATCTTCCAACCCATCCGCTCCATTTAACATCTAATAGCTTTTCTGCCTCATTGCGCACTGCGCGGGATGTCGGACTAGCCAAAAAATTAAATTCTGCTAAGATCAGCTTACCCGAATCCTTCATCCGCTGAAGCAATAAAATATCATTTTTATTCAGTCCACCATATATTTTTTTTGATCTTTCGTTGACCAGCGAATCTCCATACCATTCATTGGAATATACGCCATAAGTATCCGTATAGTAAACCATATCAAGACTATCCGCCACTTGTAGAACCTCTTCGTCCGAAAATTTTAAAAAGTCTTTGGTGATAAATTTGAAGTCATTAAGCGGGAAAAATCCTTTGTAGTTTAAATTAGGTTGGTTAAGCTGATTGAAGGTTGTGTATTTTTTATGTATTAATAGCCAACTTAAAGATTTGTGCTCATCCCGATCTTTGTAAGGAACCGTCATGTCGTAGATGAGTATCTTCATTGGCCTATTTTCCTGTATCCACCAAAGCAAAAAACTAACCAACGGAATCAAAAAAGGAATACTAAAGATAAACAGAATTCTATATTTTCGCTTCATAATTTCAGGTTCTAGCTGGATAATAGGGAGACCGGACTGACAATCTCCCTATTTTCTCTATTCCATATTCCGCTCTCCGTTCTCCTTATTTGATATAATCTGCTGCGGCCATAAAGTCGTAACTCTTTTGAACACTAACAAGAGGCTCAAAATTGTAACGCTCTACCTCAACAAAATAGTCTTTAATACCGATAGAATAACCTGTTTCGAAAATTGCTTTGAAATCGAGTAATCCGCTTTCACCAATTTCCTTTTCATCTTTGATATGCAAAAGTGGGAATCGAGTTGGGTATTTTTTCATGTAATCAACTGGCGAGCAACCACCTTTCATCACCCAATAAACGTCCATCTCAAAACAAACTGTTTTGGGATCAGTATTCTCAAGCATGAAATCAAAGAGCACTTTATCGTCGATCTTTGTAAACTCGTGATTGTGGTTATGCCAGCCAAACTGCATGCCGGAAGCATGAGTCAAAGCACCTACAGCATTGAAATAATCCATCTGAACTTTCAATTCATCCAGTTTCTCGGGCCATTTCATGCCGGGCTTAATCATATATTTCATACCTGTTTTAGCATGGTCTTCAATGGCTTTTTTCCACCACTCCATCGCAGCTGCATGGGTATCCTTGGTATAGTTTGGACCACCAAGATGGCAACTGCTGAGTTTCATGCCCAAATCTTTGACCCGTTTTGTAAATTCGTCGGGCAGCATTCCATAGATTTTCCCATCACTGTAGGATGCGGTTTCCAAAGAATAATAGCCCATATCTGCTGCTTTTTTAAGCGTTCCAACGGCATCCTTACCCATATCATCACGGAGGGAATAAAGCTGAAGCCCTACCTTCTTTTTCTTTTTCCCTGCCGGGATTGCTGCAGACACCAGGTTTGTACTCATCACACCTCCTGCAACTATCAAAGAAGTGGCCTTTAAGAAATCTCTTCTGTTCGTCATTGCTATATTGTTAAATGGTTTTTGTTGAATCGTAAAAATAGTTTTTATTTTTCTCCTTAACAACAAAGGCCACTCCCTTTGTTGGGCGTGGCCTCGTTTACGAACCAAGTACAATTTGTCTAATATAAAAACTCGCTACTAATAAGACGCCCCATATCTTTAATTGTTACAGAAATTTCGATATTTTTTCCCGAGTATAAACTTTACTGTTTATCTAGCTGAAGTTCTGGCAATTTTTGCAATAAATTTGAAAATTACGATGCTTCAAATAAACTGGTGATTATCTTTACCCTGCAAAAAGATTCACAACTATTAAACTATTAACATGAAGAAGTTTTTCAAATACTTAAGTGCAATCCTATTGATGCTGATAATTGCATTATTATTTTGGTTTGGCATTAATCTAAAAGACCAGTACCCTGATTACAACCTGGACTTGAAAATTCTGAATAATCCTCCTTCTCAACTCTTTGCAGGATTCTCCGCTTTACCAATAACTCCCGCCGTTCCGGATAGATGGGACGATAAAAATAAAAATGCCGAATTCGACAAAGGCGAAACCTTCACCGATGGCAACGGAAATGGCAAATTTGATCCGGTATGGATCGCCGGCTTTAGCAACAACAAACCGGCAAACGGCATCCACGATGATTTATGGGCCAGAGCCATGGTAATCGACGATGGCAAAACCCGTCTGGCAGTCGTAGTCCTTGATGCCATTGGCTTCATGAACAATGATGTGATCGATCTCAGAGGCCGCATCCCAAAAGAGTCGGGTATCACGTATGCCATCATTAGCTCGACACATACACACGAAGGACCAGATCTTTTAGGGCTCTGGGGAAAAGATCCTTTTCACAGCGGCATCAACCCTGCTCACATGGAATATGTCAAAAATCAGGCTGCTAAAGCCATAGAGACTGCTGCTAAAAACCTTCGCCCGGTGCGTCTTGCCATTTCACAGGATCTTACCGGCGCTCTCCCTTTGGTGATTGATACCAGAATGCCCGAAGTATTTGATTCAGGACTTCGATTGATCCAATTTTTGGATAAGGAAACCGGCAAAACATTGGGGACTCTGATTAATTGGGGCGACCATCCCGAAACGCTTTGGAGCGACAATCTGTTGCTGACTTCAGATTTTCCACATTTTGTCCGCGAAGGTATCGAAAAGGGTGTATATAGCAAAGATAGCCTGATGAAAGCCGGCGTTGGTGGCGTTGCAGTCTATGCGAGCGGTGCCGTTGGCGGATTAATGACTACTCATCCCCGTCTCACTATTAAGGATCCCTTTTCAGGGGAAGAATTTAAAGCTCCAACCTTCGAAAAGGCCGCTGCTCAGGGGAAGCAATTAGCCAACCTCGCCCTGATGGCTATGGACAAGCCTGAAGAAGTGATTGATTCTGCCTCGATTTCCATCATTGCAAAAACATTGCCACTCCCCCTAAAAAATACAGAATTTAAGCTGGCTGCAATGATAGGATTAATGAAACGCGGTACAACAGGCTGGATGAAAATGAAATCAGAACTTGCCGTGGTAAAGATCGGACCTATCTCTCTCGTTACTATCCCTGGTGAGCTTTATCCGGAAATTTTAAATGGAGGAGTGGAAGCTCCTGTCGGCCAGGATTTTAATATTCCTCCTGTGGAAGTGCCTGCAATCCGGGATATGATGCCCGGGAAATATAAATTCATGTTCGGTCTCGCAAACGATGAAATTGGTTACATCATTCCAAAAAGCCAATGGGACGAAAAGGCTCCGTTTACGTATGGAAAAGAAGGTCGTCCTTATGGTGAAGTCAACTCCCTCGGACCGGAAACCGCTCCAACAATTCACAAAAATATCAAGGCAATGCTGGAAGAATTGAAGTAACTCACTAGCAAAGAATGTGATGCATCAATTGGGAAACAGAAGCTTTTCCAGCTGATGCATTTCTTTTAAAACAACATCCGCTCCTGAGTTCCACAAGATTTCATCCGCAAGAATCCCTGTATTAACGCCGATGGTATAAATTCCGGCTGCCTTGGCCGACTCAACTCCCAAGGGTGCATTTTCAATTACCACCACTTCGTTAGCAGCAAATCCAGAATTTTTCAAAGCCATCAGATACGGCTCCGGATTGGGTTTTCCAAACTTGACATCCTTTGCTGATACAATCCTGTCCTTTCGAACCAATCCGGCAAAATCAATACACAATCCATCCAGTAGCTGATCCTGAGCAGACCCTGTAACCACCCAGATGGCAATATTTGCCCTATTTGCCCGTTCCATCACACTCGCTGTTCCGACTAGCGGCAACGGTTTTGGCATCACTTCAAATAAATCGCTTTTTTTGGCATAGATACGGGCAATCTCCTCATCCGTTACCTCGCGCCCCAACTTTTCCTGGAAGAACATCTGAACGGTAGAAGACCCTGTGCGGCCCTCGTTCATATACACCTGCTCTATTGGAAAATCAAGTCCTAGCTCGGCGAAAGCCTTATTCCAAGCCACAGAATGATGTCCCATGGAATCATAAATCACTCCATCCATATCAAAAAAAATGGCTTTGAGTGATCCAAAGCCATTTGAAAATTGCCTGTTATCCATTTATTTACTATAATAATCGACCCCAATTCCAAAATCGAAAATCGAAAATTTTCTTCCCTTACAATTTTCCGGAAAGTGCTTCTAATAGCGACATAACCACCTTCTTGTTCGAAAATCCACTTGCGCCAATTAAATAATTTCCTTTCCATCGAAGTGCTACACTACCGTTGAAAGGATCCTTGAATAAAAAATCTCCTTCTTCGGGCTTCTTTATTTTTGCTTCTGCGTAAGATGCATATTTTAGAATAATTTGCTCCACTTCACTCCTGTTTGCTCTTTCGAGTATGAACAGTGTGATCTCCTCTCCTCCAAGACTGTATTTTGCCCTGAACGCCGAACCCATAAATCCTAATCCCATAAATTCTGTCGGGATATATTGGCAAGTATTTGGCATCAGGTTCTCTTTGGGAAACATCCCCACAATTTTGGGAGATTCCGGTTTAGCACACAGAGTGCGAGAAAACTCCTCAGCGAGGGATTTTAGCGAGAATCCGGGTACTTTCTCGAGCTGCATTCCGCTCATTTTCACATAGTACTTTCCAGCTGTGAAATTGAAAGTGGAGGCATCACCATAACCTTCCAATCCAACCGGAAAGACTACTGCTTTTGCCGATTTTTCAATACTGTAAATACCATAGGCATGCAGCGGATCTGCATGATCATACACTTCAATGGTCAACTCTACACCATTGTTCTTCCAACTGGCAACCTCCAGCGATTCAAAACCATAACTGAGGTAAAATTCAGCAGCACCATCAATATGCTCATACAAATTTTCCTTATTAAATTTCAAAGGTTTTCCATCCGCTTTCCAGGCAGAAAGTTCCGGAAATTTTACCTCTTGCGACCAGGCACAAAAAGAGAAAAGCAAAAAACCGACACTCAAAAAAAATTTCATACCAGAAAGTTTGATGGTACCATTTTAATCTGGGCAATATCTGTAATTCGTTCACGTACATCAAAACCGTTTGGACAAGCAACTGTACATTCTTCACACAAATCACAAGGATTAATCGGAAGATTCAATTTTGCAACTGTTGTTTGAGCTTTTGCAGGAGAAGAGTATCCGTAATTGTACATATAGGATCGCATCAGATCCGGGATAGGGAGATTTCTCGGACACTGGCCTGAGCAACTCAGACACCCGTGACAATACATACCCGGATCGTTCATCGCTAACTGTAAATCACTCTTTTCCTGATCCTCCAGATCATGATTCTGGGCAACTTGCCAGTTCTCCTTCAACATCTCAAAGTTCGTAAGACCAGGGATACAAGTATGAATTAACGGATTAGATAAAACCCATTTCAAAGCTGCTTTACAGTTGACCGGTTTCTTCTTATCCTTATCTAAAAAGCCTCCCGCCATTCCTTTCATCCCTACGATTCCCAAACCTGCATCATTAGCTCTTTGCAATGCATTATGCAATTCAACATCATCCTTCAATCGAAAATTATAGGAGGTCAGGACTATATCATACAATTTGCTTTCAACCGCCGCATCAAGCACAACAGCCATATTGGTGTGAGTGGAAACGCCTAAAAATTTAGCTCTTCCACTATCTTTAATCCTTCTCAAAGCCTCTGTATATCTGGGATCCAGCGTATAGGCTTTATCCCCTGCCGCATGAAGATACAAGATATCAACATAACTCATTTGCAGCCTTTTCAGACTCTCATCAAATTTCTCAATGAATTGTTCGGTCGATAGCCCTTCCTTGGGCGGATGAATCTTGGTCGAAATGATGACCTCGTTCCTGGGAATATCCTTGAAAAACAGACCAACCATCTCCTCATTGCGGCCATCCTGATAACCATTAGCTGTATCAAAATGACGAATCCCAATTTCATAGGCAGCTTTCAAAATGTTTGGATTGTCGGCACGCATAACTCCCATACTTACAATGGGAAGTTCAATACCTGTATTTCCAAGCGTCCTGTAGATTATCTTCTTTTTCTTCTTCTCTTTATTCTTTTTATTCTTTTTCGCAGGCATTGCCTGAAGTGCGTTAGCCGTCAGACCTACCGTAGCAGTCGCTCCTAAAAACAGGAAATTTCTTCGATTAAAAGTTGTACTCGCCATGTTTATTGCTGTTTTAGTGTTCTTAAAAAGGAATAATAAAAAGGGATCTTCCAAAATCGAACGAAAAATAATAAAAATTTCATTCCTATCAACGGGAATCTGACTTCTTCGACTTCCTCATTCTCCTTGTTGCTCAGAAAATTCCTACCTTTGCAGCGTTATTTATCCCTCGAACAAAGAAAAATTTATCTCTTTTAAAACGTTTAACTGGTTCGGGGTGAGATCAAAACGCATTTATGGAAAAAAAATTCGACGTCATCATAGTAGGAGCAGGGCCTGCCGGTATTTTTACTGCGTATGAATTAGTAAAGGAGCACAAAGGTATCAGCATCCTGATGCTCGAAAAAGGTAGAGACATCTTCCATCGCAAGTGCCCAAAACATACTAACGGCGGAACCTGCGTGAATTGCAAACCATGTTCTATTACTACCGGATGGGCTGGTGCAGGAGCCTACTCAGACGGGAAACTTTCTCTTTCTCATGAAGTTGGAGGTACCCTGCCTGAGTACATTGGGGTCGAAGCTACCAGAGAAATGATCCGCTATACCGACGATATTTATCTAAATTTTGGCGCCGATTCCGGAATCCATGGCCTAACGGAAACGCCTGCCATGAGAGAAATAGGCCGAAAAGCCATCGAAGCAAACCTCAAACTGGTTCAGTGTCCCGTCAGGCATCTTGGCACCGAAAAGACACAAGAATTATACCGTTCACTTTTCGAACATCTTACAAATAATGGGGTTGAAGTTTTGTTTAATTCACCTGTCACCGATTTCCTCATCGAGAATCGAAAAGTAGCGGGAGTAAATACGACCAAAGGAACCTATTTGGGGGAGAACGTGGTTCTGGCCATTGGCCGCGAAGGTTCTGACTGGTTAATGAAAAAATGTGCCGAGAAGAAAATACCAACAGAGGTAGGAATCGTAGACATCGGCGTCAGACTGGAATGCCGAAATGAGGTGATGCAGGATATCAACGAGAATTTCTACGAGGCGAAACTCATCCATTATACCCGCACCTTCGACGACAAAGTTCGTACTTTTTGCTCGAACCCGGGTGGCTTCGTCTCCTCCGAATACTACGACAATAACCTGGCAGTTGTGAATGGTCACAGCTATAAGGATCTAAAAAGTGACAATACAAATTTTGCACTGCTCGTCTCACAAAAATTTACCGAACCTTTCAATGCTCCCATCGAATATGGCAAGCATATCGCCAGACTGGCCAATATGCTTACTCGGAACAAAATCATGGTGCAGCGTTTCGGCGATCTCATCCGTGGAAGGCGTACCACCTCAGAACGTCTCTACCGAAACAACATTGTACCAACGCTGAAAGATGCTGTCCCCGGCGATCTTAGCCTAGTTCTGCCTCATCGCATCCTCTTCGATATCATTGAAATGATCAAATCGCTCGATAAAGTTAGTCCTGGTTTGGCGAGCGACGAAACATTACTTTACGGCGTGGAAGTAAAATTCTATTCCAACATCGTCAAAGTGGATAATACCTTCCAAAGCCCTTCCGTCAAAAATCTATTCTTCGGCGGAGATGGTGCCGGCATTACCCGTGGTCTGATGCAAGCCTCCGTTAATGGTGTGCTCATCGCTCGTGAGATACTGAAAACCTTAACCTAAAAACAATGATTAAACCAGATATACGCAAAGTATTGGAAGATAGGATTCTCGTACTCGATGGTGCGATGGGAACTATGATTCAGCGATATAAATTTTCTGAAGAAGACTTCCGAGGAGGCCGCTTTAAAGATTGGACTTCCTCCCTCAAAGGAAACAACGACTTGCTTAGCATTACACACCCCGAGGCCATTCTGAAAATTCACGAAGCCTTTCTCGAGGCCGGTGCAGACATTATTGAGACCAATACATTTAATGCAACCTCCATCTCGCAAAGTGATTATGGTACGCAAGATTTTGTCAGGGAAATAAACAGGGAAGCAGCAAAATACGCCTCCATTGCTGCCGCTGAATTCTCTACTCCCGACAAACCAAGATACGTTGCCGGTTCAATCGGACCGACCAACAAAACCTGCTCCATGTCACCCGATGTGAATGATCCCGGATTCAGGGCTATTTCATTTGAGGAATTAAAAGGATCCTATCGTGAACAAGTGGAAGGCCTGCTTGAAGGTGGTGTCGATCTTTTATTGGTCGAAACCATTTTCGATACGCTGAACTGCAAAGTCGCTTTGGTTGCAATAAACGAAATCTTTGAAGAAAGAGGGGTGAAGATTCCTGTCATGATTTCAGGAACTATTACCGACAAAAGTGGCAGAACACTCTCTGGCCAAACGATTGAAGCCTTTCTAAACTCTGTTTCGCACATCGATCTTCTCACAATTGGTTTAAACTGTTCTTTCGGAGCGAAAGATTTGCGTCCTTACCTGGAAGAACTTAGCAGGAAAGCTCCTTATTATGTTAGCGTTTACCCTAATGCCGGATTACCAAACCAATTCGGAGAATACGACGAGTCGCCCGAAGACATGTGCCACCAAGTTGCCGAATTTACAGACAACAGAACTGTCAATATCATCGGCGGATGCTGCGGCACAACACCGGAGCATATCCGTGAACTAGTGAAACTGGCAGCAAAATCCAAACCCCACCTAAAATCCAAACCCGAAAAAGCAACTCGTCTGAGCGGATTAGAACCTCTCACTATCAACAAACTCGCTAACTTTGTAAATATCGGTGAGCGCTGCAACGTGGCTGGATCAATCAAATTTGCCCGTCTTATCAGGGATGGTAAATACGATGAAGCCCTCTCTGTTGCACGAGAAATGGTGGAAGGCGGTGCTCAGATTATCGATATCAACTTGGATGATGCCATGCTTGACGCTAAAAAAGAAATGGTTAGATTCCTAAATCTGATCGCCGCAGAGCCTGATATCTCCAGATTACCAATCATGATCGATTCCTCAAAATTTGAGGTGATAGAAGCCGGATTACAATGTATCCAGGGAAAATCAATTGTCAATTCTATCAGCTTGAAAGAAGGGGAGGAGCAATTCATCCACAATGCGCATAAAATCAGGAACTACGGTGCTGCTGTGGTCGTTATGGCTTTCGACGAGCAGGGACAGGCCACCTCCTATGAGCAACGAATCGCCATCTGCAACAGAGCCTACCACATCCTGGTCGATCAGGTTCATTTCCCCGCAGAGGATATCATCTTCGATCCAAATATCCTAACAATTGGAACCGGATTGGAAGAACACAACAACTATGCGGTTGATTTTTTCAGAACCACCACTTGGATCAAAGAGCATCTTCCGTATGCAAAAGTCAGCGGTGGAATTTCCAACGTTTCCTTCTCCTTCCGGGGAAACAATAATATCCGGGAGGCAATCCACTCTGTATTCCTATTCCACGCTATTAATGCCGGACTAGACATGGGTATCGTAAATCCAGGTATGTTACAGATTTACGATGAAATTCCTTCAGAATTACTACAACTTGTAGAGGATCTGGTACTTAACAAAAGGGCAGATGCCACCGAACGGTTACTGGAATTCTCGGAAAAAAATAAGGCTAGGGACGAAAAACAGGAAGTAATTGACGCTTGGAGAGAACTTCCCCTCACACAAAGAGTTGAACATGCTATGGTAAAAGGAATAACCGACTTCATTGAAAATGATGTTCGTGATTTGATGCCAATGTACGACTCCCCGCTCAACATTATCGAAGGACCATTAATGGATGGGATGAACAAAGTAGGTGATCTTTTCGGATCCGGAAAGATGTTCCTTCCGCAGGTTATCAAATCGGCACGGGTCATGAAAAAGGCAGTTGCATGGCTTCAACCTTTTATCGAGGAAGAGAAGAAATTGAACCCCTTGAAAGTTGATATTCGCAAAAAAGTGCTGCTTGCAACCGTCAAAGGCGATGTCCATGATATCGGCAAAAATATAGTCGGGGTAGTATTGTCTTGCAATAACTATGAAGTAATTGACCTGGGCGTCATGATTCCTTGCGAAACAATCCTGGATACCGCAGCAAGAGAAGAGGTCGACATTATTGGATTGAGCGGACTGATAACTCCTTCGCTCGAAGAGATGGTTAATGTGGCAAAAGAGATGGAAAAGAGGGGCATAAACAAGCCTCTGTTGATTGGTGGAGCAACGACATCTAAAATACATACGGCTGTCAAAATAGCCCCGGAATACAGTAATACGACCTTATATGTTAAGGATGCATCCCGATCCGTCCAGGTGGTCGCCGAGCTTTTATCCGGCTCTCAGGCATTTTTAAAGAATATTCTTCTGGAATATGCTGAACTTAGAAAAATTCACAGTGCCAAAAAACCGAAAGAATACTGGACCTTACAAGAGGCCAGAGATAGAAAGTTTAATACTGATTTTGTCAAACATCCTGTCCCTATACCAAATTTTACCGGGGTAAAATACTTTAACGATTACCCACTCGAAGATCTGAGAAAGTACATCGATTGGACCTTCTTCTTCCTGGTATGGGAATTCAAAGGGAAATACCCCGCCATTTTAAGTGATCCTGATAAAGGAGAAGCAGCTCGCCAACTATTCGATGAGGCCAATGAGTTTCTGGATGAAATCATCGATAAGAAAATGATACGGGCAAACGGAGTAATTGGAATTTGGCCCGCTAATAGCGTGATGGACGATATCGAACTTTATTCCGATGAATCCAGATCAGAGAGGATAGGTACTTTTTTCCAAGTCCGTCAGCAGGAGAAAAAACAAGGTGTCACCACCCAACTTTGTCTGAGCGATTTCATCGCTCCAAAAGAATCCGGTATTCAGGACTACTGCGGTGCTTTCGTTGTCACCGCAGGATTAGGGGTAGCCGAACTTGTAAAACAATATAAACTGGAAAATAACGACTACAAAGCAATCATGCTGGAAGCCTTATCAGACCGGCTTGCTGAGGCTTTTGCCGAAAGATTGCATGAGATTGTTAGAACTGAAACCTGGGGTTACAGCAAATATGAATCTCTGACAACTGCCGAATTAATCGCGTTAAAATATCAGGGTATTCGTCCTGCACCAGGCTATCCCGCTTGTCCGGAACATTCAGAAAAAGAGACCATCTTTAATCTTCTGAAGGCGGAAGAACAATCTGGTATATCCCTGACAGAGAATTATTCAATGTTTCCAAATGCTTCCGTATGCGGCGTTTATTTCGCTCACCCAGAATCAAGGTATTTTGGTGTTGAAAAGATTGGGGCAGATCAAACCGAAGATTATGCCAATAGAAAGCAGGTTACCATCGATTTTATCGAGAAATACATTCCTTCTAACCTTAATTATGAGCCCAAAAAAAGGGGATGATCTGAATTATCCCCACACTAAAACCACCTGAATTATCTTATTTACCAACTGCTGCCAGTTTAAATTTCAAAGAGAAATCATCATAAATTAATTTATCGCCAAGTCCCTCGAAGAAACTGCCGGAACCGTATTTGATGCCATATTTAGCACGATTAATGGTCATTTCGCCCGTTGCTATTAGCTGCCCTGAAACCTCACTTACCTCAGCATCAAACTCAATTGGGTTGGTAACTCCTTTGATGGTCAGATCTCCCGTGAAATGATATTGATTTCCGGACTTGGCTTCTACCTTCGTAACTTCTAATGTGGACCACGGAAACTTCTCAACACCAAAAAAATCATCTGACTTTAGGTGCCCTTCCAATTTACCCTTCATTGGACTATCACCCAAATCCGTGTCAGCAAGGCTTTTCATATCAACGGAAATTTTACCTCCGGTAATTTTCTTCTTCTCAACGGTTAAAGTTCCTTCACCAAAGGAAATGGTTCCACTATGCTGACCGGTTACCTTTTTTGCTAACCATTCCAAGGTGCTGGTCTTTGAATCAATCGTGTACTCCTTTGAAAATGCGGATAAACCAATCGTAATCAGAAAAGAACTTAAAATTAATTTGAATACCACTCCCGATATTTCAAATGCGTTTTTGCTATTTTTTAAATCTGAAATCATTTTAATACTTTTTATTGACCCGTTTACGCACACGCCTCCTTTTTTGTTTCAAAATTGGTGGATGGGAAGATCCGTACATAAATTGTATATTTGTGCCGTAAATTTATCTTCGACTTTATATTATAGAATGAAGAACACCAATAACTTAACGGAGGACGTCAGTTTGACGGGTTTTCGTTTTTTTCAATCACTTTCGGAAGATGAGATGAAAAGTCTGAACAATGAAAAAATTTGTTCTGCGTACAAAAAAGGAGTCGTCCTATACAAAGAAGGAAGCCGACTAACTGGATTTTACTGTATTACCAGTGGAATCGTTAAAATATTTAAAACAGGTATTGACGGGAAAGAACAAATAATCCGCTTCGCAAAGAAAGGAGATATCATCGCCTATCGTTCTTTGTTGAGTCAGGAATCCGCCTGCACTTCCGCCAAAACTATTGAAGAGGCAACCTTATGCCATGTCCCCTATAAAACATTGCTCAGTCTGATCGAAAGAAACTGGAAATTTTCGCTGGCCATGCTTAAAATTGTTTGCGCTGAACTGAAGGAAGCCAACGATTATATCACAGATATTGCACAGAAAACGGTTAGGGAGCGCCTCGCAGAAGTACTCTTATTGCTGAAACAGGAATTTGATCTAGATGCTGAAAAAACCTTGCAGATTTCCCTTACCAGAGAAGAACTTGCCAACATGGTTGGGACTGCAACTGAATCAATTATTCGTCTGTTATCTGAGTTTAAACAAGATAAACTAATTGATCTTCAGGGTCGTAAAATTAAAATAATAAACATTCAGGCGCTTACAAAAGTGGCCAACCTGACGAAATATTGATTTTCAATTACTAATCCACTTCTCCGGATCCAACTTACTGTTTTCATACCAAAGTTGAAACTTGAGAACGGTCTTATTGTCATCGTCTTTGTCTGTAAAGACAGTGCCTATTTCCTGTTTTGTCTCCACTTTTTGACCAACCTGCACCGATACACTCGACAGATTAGAATAGACTGTCAGATAACTACCATGTCTTAATATTATAGCCCAATTGCCACTTAACGCTAAGACTTTTGTTACCTCACCTTTGAATACAGCTCTAGCCTTCGACCCTGATTGCGTGGTAATATCGATTCCTGAATTTCTTTTAATTACATGCTTTAAAACCAAATCCGGATGTTCCCCAAAATGATCTGTTATCAAGCCTCGTTGCAATGGCCATGGCAGCTTCCCCTTATTCATGGAAAAATCATCAGATAAAATTTTTCGTTCTGGGGATGGCTTAACACCTGGAGTTTTTGCCGCTTTTGCTGCTATTTTCCGTGCCTCTTCAGCAATAATTTTCTCTATCTCCTGTTCGAGTTTGGCAGCTATCTTTTGTTGATTTTCAAGCTTTTTCCTCAGATCTTTATCCTTTTTCTGTAATGCGGAATAATACTCTTTTTGCTCGGTCTTTTGCTTTGCATACTTCTCGGACTGATTTATTTTTGCGGATAACAATTGTTGTTTATCCAATTTTTTCTTATTTAAATTAGTTACCAGCACTCCTAATTGTTCTTTCAATTTAGTTATTTCTTCTGCTTGAGTTCTGCGATAATCAGCATATTGCTTCAAATAAATAAAGCGCTTGTAGGCCTGATTAAAATCATCCGCAGAAAGTAAAAATACCAGTTGATTATTCTGATTCTGATTCCTTCGTGCATATCGAATCATTTCGGCGTACCTATTTTTAATCAAATTTAAGTCAGCACTTAAAGAATCAAGATTCTGAGAACTCCTAACGATGGTGGTATCGAGATAACCTAATTCTGAATTAATATTCGAAATTAGGCTTTCCTGTAAGTGTATCTTTTGTTCAAGAATTGAAAGCCGGTTGATGGATGTTTTGCTATTCTGATCGGTCTCCTTTAGTAAACGGTTGATATACTCGATTTCTTGAGTTGTCTTTTCTTTTTCATTTCTTAAATCGTTGATTGATTGTCCATAAGATGAAAAGAATACGAGAAGGAAACACAGCAAAACAGAGCTATTTTTTCTAAAATCAACCATAAGCCAAATTCAGTTTGTATTTAAGTCTTTCTTCAACCCTTCCCGTTTGTATTTAGCCGGGATACTAAAGCCAAATTCAGTTTGATCATCTATCGTTACCTTAGACAATTCGACTTGTAGATCCATTTTTTTCTTTCCTGACATTGATATATGTATCCTACCCGGGAACCATTTCACGCCTAACGCCTTAAATTCCGAAAATTCTATCGTAATAATCCTACCTGAACCAATATCATGATAGATTTCTTTCCTCACCACAAAAAGATCGGGATCGATAAAAATATCCTGTTTAACAAGATTCTGCTCATCATTCCTTTGCTTAAATCGCTCTAACTTGTCCTCATTCGTTGTAATCTTCCTAAATCTTCGCGCTCTGATCGACGAAAGCTTGTACATATTATCTTCAATCACCAAAACGTAATCCTTAAATTGATTTTCCTTTTGATCTGATTTTATGGATTGAATATGATTACTTAATACGGCCTGAATAGTTTGATAATCAATATCATTACTTATTAAATCACTAATATTTTGAATGGCCCCGGACACCACCATTTTACCAAGATGATACACTACCCTGAAAGAATCTTTATCAAGTTCCAGTTTTCCAACCGGAAGAATCATTGTTTGAGCTGAGATCTGTATGACACTGTCTCTCCTTATGTTATAAAATCCCCTTACTGAATTAACATTGCCATCAATATTAATAGTAACATTGGCCCTTCTAACCGACAATGTGTTGTATTTAAGTTCATTTTCACTCACTGTCTGCACAACACGTCGAACACTCATCGGCTTAACTTTCCTTTCAATAACAACTTTTTCAACCTGTTTACACCCCCATAACAGAAAAAATACTAAACCAATATAAATAAGTGTTATTAACTTAAATTTCTTCATCCTACTCTTCCTCTGATTGCAAATAAATAATCTTCTTAATTTTCACGGGTAAAACTTTCGATTTGTTGCCCATCTTCAAAGATTTTTCCCATTCCTGAACCGCTTTTTCCTTTTCGTTCAGAAAAAATAAGATATCACCGTAATGCTCAACCAACACTGGATTATCTTCTTTGCTGTTTGACAAAGCCGATTCCATATAAAATTTTGCCAACTGGTAGTCTTTCTTTTTAAATAATACCCATGCGTAAGTATCTAAATAAGTAGCGTTATTTGGATTATTTTTAACAGCAAGATTGCTCAGCCTTTCTGCCACATCAAGTTTCAATGATCTAATTGATAAATAATAAGCATAATTATTCATCGCTAAGAAATTTTGAGGATCAATTTCAACAACCTTGTCAAACCAACTGTATGCCTTATCATAATTCTTTTGCTTATAATAGGCTTCTGCACGATAAGTATATACCTGTGATAAAATCTGCGGATTCGCGTTAGCATTGACTTCAGCAGAATCAAGTACGGCAAAAACGTCAGTGTAATTTCCTTGTTGTATTAATGCCACTGCATCCAAAATGTAAAGAACGGGCTGGTCTGGGAAATACTTAATTGCAACCTTACTATCATTTCCCAATGATTTCCAATCGAGCAAATCATTATCAATATATAGCAAACGCTCCCAATAAGCATAATTCCCTTTGTTGATTTCAACAACCAACCTCAATTGTTCCCGTGCCTCTGAATACATTTTCTTACCAAGATAATACTCCGAAAGAAGTGCCCTAGGCCTCTCATCATCAATATGTTTGTCAATTAATATATTGATTAATTCTAATTGTTGAGCATCTGTTAAACGATGATCTTCAGATTGTGCATGAAGCATATACATCTGAACTTTCGTTTCTAACTCCAGTGAAGAATTTTCAAACCCAAGCTTTAAGTGATTATATGCCTTTTCAAAGTCTCCATTTACCTGGTAATAATTAGATAGAGAAAAATGAATAAAACCATCATCTGGCTTAAGTTTTAATACCTTGTTGTAATTCTCCAAAGATTTATCCATAATGCTATCAGCCAAATACATATCAGCCAACAAACCGTAATACTTAGGCTCACCCTGATATTTTGTTATCAGGCTTTCAATCTCTTGATATGCTTCCTTTTTTTTGCCTTGCTTGACAAAAATTGCTTGTTTTCCTAAGGCAATAGGTTCAATTAGGCCATATTTTTTCTCAAGTTCATTGTAACAGGCAAGCGCTTCATCTTGCTTTCCTGCCAGATTAAACATTTCGGCTCGAAAAATTGGATAGTCTGTATTCTCAGGAGTCAATTCTCCTAATATACCAAAAGTAGACGCAGCCTTTTCGTATAACTTATTCTGTTGGTAGATTTTGGCTAATAAAATCTGGTAATATTCATTTTTAGCATCCAATGAAACAGCCTTCTCCAACATCATCATGGCGCTTTGATAATCGCCTCTTACAAGATGAATATTGGCAATTTCGTAAAGGGCGGCCGAAGAGGAGGGATCCATTTCAAGACAACGGGAAAAAATCTTAATGGCTTCATCAACATTTCCAATGGTTCTTTGTTTGATTCCTTCAATAAACAAATATTGAAACTGCTGTTTTTGATCCTCCGTCAGTAAAGAAATATCTTTACTTTCATCTTCAGGAACAATCTTCCTGATTGTTTGCTGAGGTGCCTTACACGAATTCAGAAATAAGAATAGGGGCACAATCACCCAAAAAATTGATATCTTTTTGTTCATCATCTTTTTATTAAAGCACCGTTAGTGCTTTCCCGTATGACCAAAACCACCTTCACCCCGCTCACTACCATCTAACTGAGTCACCTCATCCCATTCGATCTGCTTGTAGGAGGAAATTATCATCTGTGCAATTCGCTCTCCATTGTTAATAATGAAGTCCTCCTGTGAAAAATTAATGAGGATAATCTTGATCTCTCCTCTATAATCAGCATCAATGGTCCCCGGCGAGTTAAGTACTGTTACCCCCTTATTGATCGCCAAACCACTCCTAGGTCTAATCTGGGCTTCATAACCTTCCGGAAGCTGTATAAATAATCCGGTCGGAATTAATTTTCTTTCCAATGGCTTGAGAACAAGTGGCTCAACCAAATCGGCACGTAGATCCATCCCTGCCGATTGCGCAGTTCCATATAGCGGTATACTATTTTGTGACTTATTGACTATTTTAACTTTCATCCGAACAATACACATTAATAATTAGATATTGCTTCCTGATAATTAACTACTTATTTCTGTCCCAAAATTTGCAGGTGAAAAAGAATAGTTATTCATTTTACAAACAGGTAACTTTAATCGGCTAAGATAAGAAACATATTAAGCTGATCAATCAACATGCCCACGCTTTGGCAACAATCTCTTTAAGTCCGATTTTTCCTGGTACCATATATAAACTACAAACAAGGAAAACAGGATAGTCTTCAAACTATATTTTAAAATGACACCATCAAAATCAACATTCATTTCAATGATATACAAACTTATTGCCACAAGGAAATACAAACCTATTTTTTTAAGATCGTACTTAACAGGAAAATACTTTTGCCCGTAATAATAGGAGATCAGCGTAGTAACCAAGGATGAGACGAAGAAAGCCACCGCTGAAGCCATATATCCAAACTTCGGAATAAAAAGAATATTAATTACTAAAGTTAAAACGCCGCCTATTACAGAAAATGTAGCCCCAAAATGTGTTCGATCCGTCAGTTTATACCATAGCGACTGAGTATAAAAAATTCCCATAAAAAGATTTCCCATCAATAGCCATGGAACAATTCTTAAACCACCCTTATCATGATAACCTAACCTGGAGGATCCGATGAAATATTTCAAAATATCAGCGTAGAAAATTACACCTAGGAAAATTAGTAATCCAAATATCACAAAATAGTTCATTATGACGCTGTAAACCTTCTTTGATTCTTCGTTCTTATAATGTGTGAACAAAAAAGGCTCAAATGAAAATCTAAAGGCTTGTATAAAAAGGGTCATAAGTATTGCCATTTTACCAATTGCAGAATAAATTCCTAGTTCAGATTTTGGATCCTTTCCATTAGATATCAGCTCCGGAATCAATATCTTATCTATATTCAGCGTTACCATTCCCGCAATTCCAACCACCAAAATGGGCCAGCCATACTTTAGCATCTCTTTCAAACGATCTTTGTTAAAGCTGATTCTTTTGATAATGAGATCAGGTAGAAATAATATCAGTGTAAAGACAGATGCAATTAAATAGGACAAAAATGCATACCCAATACCAATCTCAGGATTGTAAAAATACTTGAGAACGGACTCTTGATTATGGGCCAAAACTCTGGGACATAACAATATCCAGAAAAGATTCAGCAAAATGTTTATTCCTATATTGATCATCTTAAACACAGCAAATTTAATCGGTCGTTTTTGTAATCGAAGTCGTGCAAATGGTATGGCTGTTATCGCATCCAAGGCAACTGTCAATCCAAGCCAAATTATGTAAATATGCTGATCCGGATACCCAATTAAACCTGAAATTTTTCTGGAGAAAAGTAAAATGATGAGAACAAAAAATATCGAAGTAGACGAAAGTGAAATCAAGGATGTACCAAAAACTTCGTTTGGTTTATCACTCTTACTGGCAAATCGAAAATAAGATGTTTCCATTCCATAAGTAAGAAGTACCTGAAAAAAGGCAACATAAGCCAATAAATTACTCAATGTTCCGTATTCGCCAGTAGGGAAAGTATAGCCGTAAATAGGTGTTAAGAGAAAAATCAGAAACCTGCCAACAATACTTGGCACACCATAAATTATGGTTTCTCCGGCTAATTTTTTAAGTGCACTCAAGTGTAAAAAATTAAAACATTGCTTCCGCAAAGATAATGGAAGTAAAGAAATAGAAACCCAAAACAATAAAATTGAATTACTTGATTAGCTATTTCTTTTTTTTCAAAACAAACGAATGTTCTTTGTACAAAATAAGATTCTATTTTTGGTAAAATTTTCATCTTAAAAATTCTTTCACCATGAATCGGTTCACTTTGTCTCTTCTTCCGTTATTGTTCGCCTTGATCATGTTGATGAATTGCGCCCAATCAAGCAGCCATTCCAGACGGCCTGTTACTTCTTTTCAGCTGGAACCAAAAAAGAAAAGCTTCAAAATTGGTGAAGAAATAAATATTAAGCTTACTACAAAATTGAAGGAGGGATCGATTGAAAAAATAGAAATTTCAGTGGATGGAAAATATATTCAAACTTCAAAAACTTTAACAAACTCACTGATTTTTAAAACAGCTGATTTTGGAGTTGGTAAACATATTGTAAAAGTTTCTGCAAATAAAACGGATGGTACAACAGGTGAAAATTATGAAGAAATTTTTGTCACATCCGACACTAAACCCATTCAATATTCTTACCAGATTATTTCAGTATATCCGCATAACCCAACTCATTTTACCCAAGGACTAGAGTTTCATGATAACATCCTTTATGAAGGAACAGGACAGGAAGGATCGTCTGAAATATTTCAGGTTGACCTTAAGTCTGGTAAATTAATTAAGGAATATAAACTTGAAAATCAATATTTTGGAGAGGGAATTACTATATTAAACAACAAAATATATCAATTGACATACAAAAATGAAATCGGTTTTGTTTACGATCTTAACTCATTCAAACTTCTAAATACCTGGAAATATAAATCGAAAGAAGGTTGGGGTTTAACAAACGACGGGCATTCACTAATCATGAGCGACGGTACAGAAAATCTATATTATATTAACCCGGATACATACAAGGAAGAAAAGAGAATTCAAGTTTGTAATGAATATAATAGCGTAAAAAATCTTAATGAACTTGAATTTATCAAAGGTGAAATTTGGGCTAATATTTGGACAACAGATAACGTTGTCATCATAGATCCAAAAACGGGAAAAATCACTGGTGAACTTAATTTGAGTGGTTTATCCGGTACTATCCTACAAAATCAAAGAGAACAAATGGATGTACTTAATGGGATAGCCTATAATCCAGTTACAGACAAAATTTATGTAACCGGAAAGCTATGGCCAAAACTTTTTGAAATTAAGCTAATAAAAAAATAGTCCTAAAATAAGGAAGGAGCGTTAAAGTCTAATCTACTTTTACCTAAATGACTATATGCTAATTCTGTAACTTCTCTCCCTCTTGGAGTACGCTTTATAAACCCCTCTTTTATCAAAAAAGGTTCGTAAACCTCTTCTATCGTACCTGAATCTTCCCCAACCGCTGTGGCAATAGTAGAGATTCCAACAGGACCTCCTTTAAACTTGTCAATAATTGTAGACAAAATTTTATTATCCATTTCGTCCAATCCAAAACGATCAATATTGAGCGCTTCAAGAGAATACCTGGTAATATCAATATCAATCTTCCCATTTCCCTTAACCATTGCGAAATCTCTAACTCTTCTTAAAAGTGAATTAACAATTCGTGGAGTTCCTCTACTCCTCCTGGCAATTTCGTATGCGGCATCATCGCTAATTATTACATCCAATATTCTTGCCGAACGTTTTACTATTCCCGTTAATATACCAATATCATAATATTCTAAATGACAGGTAATACCAAATCTAGCTCTCAGCGGCCTTGTTAATAAACCACTTCTGGTTGTGGCACCGATTAAAGTGAATGGGTTCAATTCAAGTTGAATGGATCTGGCACTTGGTCCTTTATCAATTAAAATATCAATACGAAAATCCTCCATCGCTGAATAAAGATACTCTTCCACAACAGGACTTAATCGGTGAATTTCATCTATAAAAAGTACATCATTTTTCTCGAGATTAGTTAATAAGCCGGCTAAATCACCGGGTTTATCCAATACAGGTCCAGAGGTCAATTTTAATTTTACTCCTAACTCATTTGCAATGATATTAGATAAAGTCGTTTTACCCAGACCTGGAGGCCCATGCAAGAGAACATGATCTAATGACTCACCACGCATAATTGCAGCCTGAACAAAAACCTGAATGTTATCAATAATTTTTGTTTGACCGGCAAAATCAACAAATTTTAACGGCCTTAGCTGATTATCTAATTCCTTTTCAGCCAAATTTCCGTTTGCATCTCTTAAATCAACAAATTCACCCATCCTATTGATTATTTCTTATTCTAAATTTCATTGAAATACTCTATTATTCTAAATCAAATGATTTTAGTATTTCTATAAATTTATAAGCATTAAATGGCTTTTCCATCAAATGATCCATTCCGTTTTCAATACATTTTTGAAAATCATTATTTAATGTATTGGCCGTAAATGCAATGATAGGTGTATAACCCCTTGTTTTATCCTCATTTTCAAACTTTCTTATTTCTCTGGAGGATTCGTAGCCATCCATAACTGGCATCATCAAGTCCATTAAAATGATATCAAATTTTTCTTTTTTAAAAATTTCAACACCTTCTAATCCATTGTTAGCCAAGGAAACAACACAACTTAATTTTGATAAATTAATTGTTAAAAGCTTTTGATTAAGAAGATTATCTTCTACGAGTAATACTTTCAGTTTTTCTTTAATTTTGAAATCAGATATCATTAGTAAATTTTAAAGGGATTTATTTACAAGATTGTAGTAATATTTAATTTTAATTATTTAGTAAGGGCTGAAATAATTAACAACATAATATAATTAATTATTTAGTATTGAATTTTAAAAAAATGCATTTTGATAATATGTTGTTCATAATGTTGATAAACTAATTTATGATTGATTCCTTTTTCTACGTTTGAAAGATACTCAAACGTTATTAACTTTATAATGGACTGATAAACTGTATACTATATATTTATTAACAATATGTCAATTTTAGATATAAAGGGAAGTATTTTTTATGAGTTGATAAATTTAGGGTTTATTTTCTTTTGATTATAGTTCAATAAGAAATATGTTTTTATAGGAGTGATTATGTTTTTTTAATTATGTAGTTATTATTATTATTATTATAAATTTATTTATCAAAACTTATTAACGTTTTTTCAGTATTGTTATTAAAATAAATGATGTAATATGGTGAAAATAGCTTTGGCATCTGATCATGCTGGTTTTGATCTTAAAAGTGCAATTATTTTCTTTCTTAAAAAAGAAAATTTTGAAATCATCGATTTTGGTTGTTTTTCTTCAGAAAGTTGTGACTATCCTGATTATGCGCATCCTTTAGCTAGTACTGTAGAAAATGATTCTGGTATTGTGGGTATTGTTTGTTGTGGTTCAGGTAATGGAATTAATATGACTGTTAATAAGCATCAGGGAATACGTTCTGCCATTTGTTGGAATATTGAAGTTGCCGCATTAGCCCGAGCCCATAATAATGCGAACGTTTGTTCTTTACCAGCTCGATTTATTTCTATAAATGAAGGAATAGAAATTGTGCGAGTTTTTTTAAATACTGATTTTGAATTTGGAAGACATTTAGCAAGGATTAATAAGATTCCTTTGTAATGTTATTAATCCTTATATAAAGTGAATGGCAGGTTTATATGTACATATTCCATTTTGCAATGCTAAATGCCTTTACTGTGATTTTTTTTCCGGTAATCAATTGTATTTAATTGATAGTTATGTAGATGCATTATGTGTGGAAATGGAATTGAGATCTAAGTATGTTGGTGGAGAATCAATACAAACAATTTATTTTGGTGGTGGTACTCCTTCATTATTGTCTTATGAACAATTTGATAAGATTTTTAGTACCATAAATTTTCATTTTCAGGTCTCTGGAAATGCGGAAATTACTGTGGACTGTAATCCTGAAAATATAACGAGCGAATATGTGGACGGTTTGATAAGGTTGGGTGTGAATAGAATTAGTTTAGGCGTCCAATTTCTTTCCGATGAGAAGTTGGTCCGTTTTAATAGAAAGCATTCAAGCATACTGATAATGAATGCATTAGAAATAATTTCTCAATCATTATTAACAAATCTGTCTGTTGACCTAATTTATAATGTTCCTGATTTATCCGATAGGTTTTTGGAGGAATCTTTAGAAAAGTTATTTGAATATGACATTAAGCATATTTCAGCCTATAGCTTAACTATTTCTAAAAATTCTCAATTATTTTGGAAAATTAAGAAAGGAGAATTTAACGAAAATAGTGAGGATATTAATATTTCACAATATAATCTTATTCACAATTTTTTAATTTCAAAAGGTTTTGAGCATTACGAGGTTAGTAATTATGCGAAGAGAGATTTCATTTCGCAGCATAATGCGTCCTATTGGGATCAGGTAACCTATTTGGGCATTGGTGTCTCCGCGCATAGCTATAACAGATTTTCACGCCAATGGAATCACACGAATAGCAAGAAGTATATACGCGATTTATTAGGAATTAGTCCTTTTGTTGCATTTGAAATTGAACATTTAACTGTAAACCAGTTGTTTAACGAATATGTTATATTGAAATTGAGAACTAGTAGGGGATTATCTTTTAATTATGTAAAAATTAATTTCAATGATGAAATATTTCTCTTTTTTACTCGTACTATCAATACTTTAAATCAGCAAAATCACTTTGTGATTCAGGGAGATTCTATAGTTCCAAAGGAAAGTGATTTGATGCTAGCTGACTATTTAGCAAAAATATTAATGATTTGATTTTTTAAATCTGTACAATGAGTATACAATTCTTTTGTGAAGATGTAGTATTGCCTGATTTACATTTTGAAGCAATCAATAGGGGTTTAAAAATTGAATTAAGGTTACAAAAAGCAAAATTGGGTGAGATTAATTATATTTTTTGTAGTGATGAGTATTTGCTTGTGATGAATAGTAAATTTCTTAAGCATGATTTTTATACCGATGTTATTACATTTGATTATTCTGGAAATGGCCGTATCAGTGGGGATATATTTATCAGTACGGATAGAGTATTGAATAATTCTGTTATTTTTGAACAATCGTTCGATAGTGAATTACTAAGGGTAATTTCACATGGTTTACTTCACTTACTCGGATTCAATGATAAGGAGGAAGTGGAGATAGGTCTAATGAGACAGAAGGAAATTGAATTGCTGAATAGAATTAATTCTTTTTTCTGAGTCTTTATTCGTTGTATATTTTCAATCAACTACTTTTGGATGTCTATCGTTAACAAATATAATGTTATTGTTGTTGGGGCGGGTCATGCTGGTTGCGAGGCGGCAATGACTGCTGCTAAATTGGGTTCGACAGTATTGCTTATTTCCATGGATTTGAATAGGGTCGCTCAGATGAGTTGTAATCCGGCTGTTGGTGGAATTGCGAAAGGACAGATTGTTCGGGAAATTGATGCATTAGGAGGAATGATGGGAAAAATGACCGATTTAAGTTGTTTGCAATTCAGAATGCTTAATCGGTCCAAGGGACCCGCAATGTGGAGTCCTAGATCCCAATGTGATAAAAACAAATTCTCAGAGAATTGGAAAATTGAGTTACAAGGGCAAAATAATATCGATTTTTGGCAGGGAACAGTAGTGGAGTTAATTATTGATCAAAATTTCGTTAAGGGTGTTGTTACTGAAATTGGACTTAAGTTTTTTTCTGATTCTGTTATTTTGACGAATGGAACTTTTCTTAACGGCTTATTACATTTTGGCCAAAATAAAGTTACAGGTGGCAGAATTTCTGAACCTGCTTCTTTTGGACTTACTGATCAATTAAAACGTTTGGGGTTTACCGGTGGGAGAATGAAAACAGGTACCCCTCCGCGTATTGATAAAAGGACGATTAATTTTGATGTTTTAGAGGAGCAGATAGGTGAACTTGGCGGTCAGTTTAGTTTTTATTATAACGCTGAAAGTAAATTGCCGATAATTAATTGCCACATCACGTATACGAATGAACTTGTTCATAAAGAATTGGAAAAGGGTTTTGAGTTTTCACCAATGTTTGATGGAACCATAAAGAGTTTGGGTCCACGTTATTGCCCTAGCATTGAAACTAAACTTATTATTTTCAATGAGAAAAATTCTCATCAATTGTACTTAGAACCGGAGGGTGTGGATTCTATTGAATACTACTTAAACGGTTTTTCAACTTCTCTACCTATTGAGGTTCAGGAGAGGGCAATCAAGTTTATTCCAGGGCTTGAAAACGCTAAAATTCTAAGGCCTGGATACGCTATTGAATATGATTTTTTTGATCCTACGCAATTGCAGCATTCTTTGGAAACGAAAATTTTGAAAAATCTGTTTTTGGCGGGTCAGATTAATGGAACGACTGGTTACGAGGAAGCTGGAGCCCAAGGTTTAATGGCCGGAATTAATGCCCATCGTAAATGTAATAATTTGGAGCTTCTCGTCTTGGAAAGAGACCAAGCCTATATAGGAGTGTTAATTGACGATTTGGTTACAAAAGGAGTTGATGAACCTTATAGAATGTTTACAAGTCGAGCAGAGCATCGCCTTGTCTTACGGCAAGATAATGCTGATGAGCGATTGTCTACAATTGGTTTTGAAATCGGATTATTGCCTTCCGATTTATATGCTGTTTATTTAGAAAAATCTGCATTTATTGAAGATATTCTTGAAAGAGTTAAGAGTATTTCATTGCTTCCTGAGCAAATTAATAGTTATTTAGTTAAAAATAATTCAGCAGAAGTAAAACAGAAAACAAAATTATACGCTATTATTAGTAGACCGCAGGTTTCTTTTTTTGATCTGTGTCAAGAAATTTCTTTTATTGCTTCGCGATTGGGTGATATCCCAAAGAATATTTATAATGCAGTTATCGAGGCTGTAGAAATTAGGATCAAGTATGCGGGTTACATTAATAGGGAAATTTCAGTTGCTGATAAGTTACGCAGGCTCGAAAATATTAGGATAGATAATAAATTTGATTATAATTCAATTGCCTCTTTGTCAACTGAAGCGAGAGAGAAATTGACAAGAATTTGCCCCAAAACGATTGGGCAGGCGCATCGAATTCCTGGAATTTCGCCCAGCGACATAAATGTATTATTGATATTATTAGGAAGATAATGTTCCACGTGGAACAAAACTAGATACAGAATGAATATTACCCTAGAGGAAGTAAAGAAATCAATTCGAAATATTCCGAATTTTCCTAAAGAAGGAATACAATTCAAAGATGTTTCGACCGCATTTAAAGATAAAAGAATTTTTAAATTTGTTGTCGATGAAATTCGGAGTCATTATGAACTGCATGGTATTACAAAAGTAATTGGTATTGAATCGAGAGGCTTTATTCTCGGAAGTACATTGGCCTTTGAATTGAATGCAGGTTTTATTCCGATTCGTAAACCCGGGAAATTGCCCGCTGTCACCTATAATCAGCCTTATGATCTTGAGTATGGTTCAGACTCATTAGAGATTCATACTGATGCTTTAGATAAAGACGATATTGTTCTTATTCACGATGATCTATTAGCAACTGGGGGTACAGTTAATGCAGCAATTGATTTAGTGAAAAAGTTTGGCATCACGAAAATCTTTGCTAATTTTTTTGTTGAATTAGATTTTTTGAATGGGAAAGAACGTATTAGTAAAAATGTTCCTGTATGGTCGTTAATTCATTTCTGATTTTCAGTGAAAAAAACACTCTCTACATTAATTATTGATTCGGTTAAAAATCTTCCGTCTAATCCAGGAGTCTATCAGTTTTTTAACAAGGACGATAAAATTATATATGTCGGTAAAGCTAAAAATCTAAAAAAGCGAGTTTCATCTTATTTTAAAAATAATCTAGATAACCGGAAAACTGAAATATTAGTTAATCAAATAGAAAAAATCCGTCATATTGTCGTGGATTATGAGGAGGATGCATTAATTCTGGAGAATAGTTTAATAAAGAAATACCAACCTAAATACAATATTCTTTTAAAGGACGACAAAACATTTCCTTGGATTTGTGTGAAAAATGAACCTTTCCCAAGAATATTTTATACGCGAAGAGTTTATAAAGATGGATCTAATTACTTTGGCCCTTATACTTCGGTGTATATGGCGAGAACAATCCTAGAAGTAATCAGACAAATTTTTCCAATTAGAAATTGTAAGTTTTTATTGAATAATTCAAATATAGAAGCGCATAAATTTAAAAGATGCCTTGAATTTCAGATTGGAAATTGTAATGCACCATGTGAAAAATTGTATTCTAAGGATTTATATGATGCAGATATTCAGAATGCCAAAGCAATATTGAGCGGTACACTGACGCCCGTATTTAATTATTTGAAGGAAGAAATGAAGCATGCGTCCGATAAATATGATTTTGAGAAAGCGAACGAATTCAAATCGAAAATTGAGATCTTGGAAAATTATAAAAGCAAATCTTTGGTATGCAGCACTATACTAACCAATTTAGATGTCTTTTCTATTCATGCGGATGATAAAAATGCCTATGTCAATTATTTTAAAATCGTGGATGGCTCTATTGTAAATACCTATATCCTCGAGGTAAAGAAAAAATTGAATGAGTCCAAAGAAGATATTCTTGCCTTTTGTATCATAGAAATAAGAAAGCTTTTTATTTCTCAATCAGGTGAGATTATATTACCGTTCGCGATGGATTTTTCACTTTCTAATGTTAAGATTACTGTACCACAAATAGGAGAGAAGAAGAAAATTCTCGAATTGTGTGAGCGGAATGGTCGTTTGTTTATGTTGGAGAGGGCAAAAAATGATTCTTTGAAATCCCCTGTTTCAAAAAAGCAAAGATTACTTGAAACAATTAAAAAAGATTTGCAATTAAGGCGATTGCCACATATCATAGAATGTTTTGATAATTCAAACATTATGGGCGAATTTCCTGTTTCATCCTGTGTCGTATTCAAGGATTGTCAGCCTTTGAAATCGCATTACCGGCGTTTCAATATTAAAACAGTGGCGGGACCTAATGATTTTGCTTCAATGGAGGAGGTAATTGAAAGAAGATATAGCAGACAATTAATTGAGGGTAATCAACTACCTGATCTAATTGTTGTTGATGGAGGGAAAGGTCAACTTTCATCTGCTTTTTCTATTTTGCAAAAATTGAATTTGGATGATAAAATTCCTATTGTGGGGATTGCAAAAAGATTAGAAGAGTTGTATTTTCCCAATGATCCTGTTCCTCTATATTTAGATAAAAAGTCAGAAACTTTAAAGGTTATTCAACAATTGAGGGATGAAGCCCACAGGTTTGGAATTACTTTTCATAGGAATAAGCGCTCTCAAAAGTTTGTTTCCTCTTCACTAATAGCGATTCCTAGTGTTGGTAGCGTAAC
>JBBQJE010000006.1:0-34673 GCA_038325635.1 Bacteroidales bacterium | reverse complement strand
GGCCTTCTTTTATTCTCATTATTTGTCCACCCATCCCGTAAATTAAGTGACTTTCATACATGCAAATAAAAGATTAAAAGCCACTTGCAAGTGAACAGATATTTTCGTATTTTTGCACCCAATTAATGCCGATCTGTTCCGATCGAACACGAATCCTGCAGCGCGGCTATTGTATCATTGATAAAACAATAGATTATGTATTTGAATCCTGAAGTTAAAAAGACATTTTTCGAGAAATTTGGCAAAAATGCTACCGACACCGGTACATCAGAAGGACAAATTGCCCTTTTCTCTTTCCGCATCAACCACCTGACGGAGCACTTGAAAGCCAACAAAAAAGATTTCAGCACGCAGCGTGCTTTGATCCAAATGGTTGGTAAACGTCGTTCGTTGCTGGATTACCTGAAACGTAAAGACATTGCGCGCTATCGTACTATCATCAAAGAATTAAATCTTCGTAAATAAGCGAACAACCTCAAAAGGCAATTTTCGGATTGCCTTTTTTGCATCTTTTAATTCTGCTTTTCTATTTTTAGAGAAAATAATTTAATTGTATACAATTTATGTATAAAGCTATTAATAAGACGATTGATCTGGGCGATGGCCGTACGATCCAGATTGAGACCGGTAAATTGGCTAAACAAGCCGACGGTGCGGTGGTGGTAAAAATGGGTGATACCATGTTGCTGGCGACTGTTGTTTCTGCGAATGAAGCAGCTGCAAACGTCGATTTCATGCCTCTCTCGGTAGATTACCGCGAGAAATTTTCTGCGGTTGGCAGATTTCCGGGTGGGTTCATGAAAAGAGAAGCCCGTCCTTCGGATGACGAGATTCTTATCGCCCGTTTGGTGGATCGCGTTCTGCGTCCGCTTTTCCCGGATGATTACCACGCGGAAACAGTGGTAATGATAACCCTTATTTCATCGGGTAAAAATGAAATGCCGGATTCATTGGCAGGGTTGGCAGCTTCTGCTGCGATTGCCGTTTCAAATGTGCCATTCAACGGACCAATATCAGAAGTTCGCGTGGCTAGGATCAAAGGAGTTTTCATGATCAACCCTTCTGCCGAGCAACTGGCTGAAGCCGATATTGATATCATGGTAGGTGCATCCTACGAAAACATCATGATGGTTGAGGGCGAAATGGATGAAGTATCGGAAGCAGAAATGCTGGATGCTATAAAATTTGCTCATGATAACATCAAGATTCACTGCAAGATTCAGGAAGAACTGGCGGCAGAGGTTGGCGTTGTAAAACGTGCGTATTGCCACGAAGATAATGACGAAGTACTTCGGGCTGAGGTATGGAAAGCAACCTACGACAAAGTTTACGCTATTGCACGCTCTTTGATTAATGATAAACATTTGCGTTATGATTCTTTTGCCAAGGTAAAAGAAGAGTTCACAGCTGCTTATAGTGAAGGAAAAGAGGCTGTTGAAATCAACAAGACGCTGATTGGAAAATATTACCATGATGTTGAGAAAGAAGCGATGCGTCGCATGATTCTTGACGAAGGTGTTCGTTTGGATGGACGTTCAACAACGGATATTCGTGCCATCTGGGGCGAAGTTAGCTACCTGCCGGGATCTCACGGATCATCCATTTTCACCCGCGGTGAAACACAATCACTCAGCAGCGTGACGTTGGGAACAAAAATGGATGAAAAGATCATCGATAACGTTACTTTTAAAGGCAAAGAACGCTTTTTGCTGCATTATAACTTTCCTCCGTTCAGCACTGGTGAAGCAAAAACACCGAGAGGTCTTTCGCGCCGCGAAATTGGCCACGGGAACCTGGCTCACCGTGCATTGAAACGCATGATTCCTGAAGGATTCCCTTACATTGTTCGGATTGTTTCCGATATTCTGGAATCCAACGGCTCATCATCTATGGCTACCGTTTGCGCAGGAACTATGGCTATGCTGGATGCCGGTATCAACATGAAACGTCCGGTTTCTGGTATTGCAATGGGCTTGATCACAGACAAAAAGACAAATAAATTTGCAGTACTTTCTGATATTCTGGGCGATGAAGATCACCTGGGCGACATGGACTTCAAGGTTACCGGAACAGCAAAGGGAATCACCGCTACCCAGATGGATATCAAAGTGGACGGATTATCGTACGAAGTTCTCTCTAAGGCTTTACAACAAGCTAAGGAAGGTCGCGAACACATTATGGGAAAAATACTTGAGGTGATCAGTGTTCCACGGGAGGACTACAAACCGAATGTTCCTCGCATCGTAAAAATGACTATTCCGAAAGATATGATCGGGCCGGTTATTGGTCCAGGCGGAAAAATTATTCAACAAATTCAGGCCGATACGAAAGCTACTATTGCTATCGAAGAGATCGACGACATGGGTTATGTGGAGATCAGTGCACCGGATAAGGCATCCATTGATGCTGCTGTTGCCCGTATCCGTGCAATCGTTGCCCTACCTGAACCGGGTGAGGTTTACGAAGGTAAAGTGAAGTCAATCGTTCAGTTTGGTGCTTTTGTTGAAATTATGCCTGGCAAAGAAGGATTGTTGCACGTATCGGAATTCGACTGGAAAAGAATAGAAAAGCCGGAAGATGTTCTTAGTGTTGGCGATATCGTAAAGGTAAAATTGCTTGAAGTTGAGCAACGTACCGGCAAGTTGAAGCTGTCTATGAAGGCTCTGATGCCAAAACCGGAAGGTTTTGTTGAAAGAGAACAAGGTCGTGGAGACAGAGACCATGGACGTGGTGACAGAGATCAGAGTAGGGGCGAAAGACCTTCCTATCAAAGTGAGGAGCGGAAAGCACCAACGCACAGTCATTCTCTTAAGAAGCCAAATCAGGAGCAATAAAAAATTCTTACATAGATTTAAAATGCCCGTTAACAGCGGGCATTTTTATTTTACTTTTAAGGATTCAACCATAAAAGCTAACGAAGGATGATGGATCTTGATTTTCTGGTCATTGAGGGAAACATTGGAGCCGGAAAGACAACTTTCGCGAAAATGATAAGCGAAGAGTTTGATGCCAAACTTATATTGGAGCAGTTTGCTGAGAATCCATTTTTGCCAAAATTCTATAGTGATCCGGATAAATACTCCTTTCCACTTGAACTTTCATTTCTTGCGGAGCGGTACGGTCAGCTAAAAAAGGAATTGACCAATCGTGATTTGTTCCATCAGCATACCATAGCCGATTATTATTTTATGAAATCGCTCATTTTTGCTCAAAACACGCTGGCAGTGGATGAGTATAATCTTTACCGTAATTTCTTTGATATCATTTACGAAAGATTACCAAAACCGGATCTCTTTGTCTACCTGCATCTTCCTGAGGATCAATTAATCATTAATATTAAAAAGAGAGGCAGAGACTACGAACAGTCTATTGACGCAGATTATTTGAAGAAAATCAGGGAAGGATATTTTACGTTCTTCTCGCAGCAAAGCGATTTTCCGGTATTGATTGTCGACACCTCACAGATAGATTTTGTAGTCCACAAAGAACATTATGATATGTTAAGAGATTTGGTGACTAAGTCCATTGATTGGGTCGGGATCAAAAGAGAAATTTTAGTGCCGGATTTTGAATAATTAACTATAATTAACTTTAATGTTTTTACGAAAAACCGTACTTTTACTGAATCAACTATCAGAATAAGCATGATTTTAATTCCTAGATTACGGACAAATTAACCACCTTTAAACCACCTGTCATCAAAAAATCGATTGTTAATAAATTAAATATCAATTATATCTATTAATTATTTAAAATTTTTTTATGAAGAAAATAAATTTGATTGTTCCCATTCTTTTTGTTGCAAGTGCAATCCTGATTAACGGTTGTATTTCAATAAAGACAATGAAGAAGAATGCTGATAAGGTTAATTATACAGTAGTTCCTGAAGTACTTGAAACACATGCTGGGAAAATTGATGCAACTATTCAAAGTCAGTTTCCGGCTAAATATTTTGCGAAGAAAGCCACCATTACAGTCGCTCCTGTTCTAAAATACGCCGGTGGAGAAACTGCTTATGAATCGTATGTTCTGCAAGGAGAAAAAGTGAAGGCTAATAACAAGGTAATTACCATTGAGACAGGCGGCAGTAACAGTTTTAAAGGAACTATCCCGTATAAAAAGGAGATGCAGCGGTCTGATCTTGAGCTTCATATAAAAGCTACTCAGGGTAACAAATCACTGGATTTCGCTCCGAAAACGATCGCTAAAGGTGTTATTGCTACTTCTACCTTAGTCGATAACAGTCCGTTGGCTATCATCGGCATTCAAAAGAAAGCAAATACCAGTGGTATTTACGATCCAACGTTAGACAAATACCAGCGTATTGTTCCGGATGCTTATATGGCAGACCTTGTTTACTTGATCAACAGTGCCGATGTGAGACCTAAAGAATTGTCAAAAGCAGAGATTACACATTTGAACAAATACATTGTTGAGGCTTACAACGCAGACAGGAAAGAATTGAAAGGCGTTGAAGTATCAGCGTATGCATCACCTGATGGTGCTATGGATTTGAACTCCAAATTGGCCGGAAAACGGGAAGGTACTTCAACCAGCGTTATTGAAAAAGAATTGAAGAAAAACAAAGTTAAAGCAGATTTGACTTCCAAAAACACCCCTGAAGATTGGGAAGGCTTCAAGGTATTGATGCAGAAATCTACAATTCAAGATAAAGATTTGATTCTTCGTGTTTTGGCAATGTACACAGATCCTGAAGTACGCGAACGTGAAATCAAGAATCTTTCTTCTGCATTTACCAAAGTTGCAGATGAGATTTTGCCACAATTGCGTCGTGCTAAAATTACAGCCAGTGTAGATTTGGTTGGCCGAACCGATGATGAAATTTCAAAACTTGCTGAAACAGATCCTTCTAAACTGAATCAGGCTGAATTGCTGTATGCAGCTACACTTACTAATGATCCTGCAAAACAAAAGTCGATCTATACCAGCTTTACAAAAATCTACTCAGACGATTGGAGGGGATTCAACAATATGGGCTATGTTCAGGTGAATGAAGGTGATTTCGACGCTGCCAGCACTAACTTTCAGAAGGCGGATCAGTTAGATCCAAAGAATCCAATCATTCAGAATAATTTGGGTTGTGTTGCACTGAAAAGTGGTGATTTGCCTAAAGCAGAAGAATTCTTTGGCGCTGCTTCCGGTGCAGGGAAAGAAGTTAAAGAAAATATGGGTATCGTGAAAATCAAACAAGGAGATTACGACACGGCTGTTAAATATCTTGGCGAATCATCCACAAGTTATGCCAATCGTGGATTAGCTCAGATTTTAAATGGTGACAATACCGGTGCATTGAAGACATTAAATTCGGCTCCAATTGAATCCGGTCGTATTGCTTACCTGAAAGCCATCGTTTATGCCCGTACAGGCAAGGCGAGCCAGATGTATGAGGCATTGGTTAGTTCATTCAAGAAAGATGTGGCCTACAAATCGATTGCCGCAAATGACCTTGAATTCGCAAAATATGCCAACGATCAAAATTTCAAACTTTTGTTCCAATAAATCACTATAAAACAAATTAAATTAGACAGAAGAGGCATCCAAATGGGTGCCTCTTCTGTTTTTATTATGCCTTACTGAATAATGGATAATATTCTTTACAATTGGACATGACATTCCAAGATTAATTCAGAATTTTGATTTTTCTGAAGACAAAAGAAATTTTGACTATTTGACTAAATCATCTGCGGTTTATTCTTCTAATTACCCAGCTGATACATCAACCTCTTCAACTCTATCTCCGCAACCTTTGCCGCAAATTTCAGGTTTACCAATTGGTATCCTGTTGATTCGTAGCTTGCTTGTGCTGCCTTAACATCCAGGATGGTGGCCTGGTTGACTTGAAAACGCTGCATTACCACATAAATTAGTTTGCGCGAAAATTGGATGGCGTTTTCTTGAGATTCGAGTTGCTGCAGTGTTGTATGGTACGATTGGAAAGTCTTTACGGCATCGGCAGTTAAGAAGTTTAGCAGACTCTCCTGTTGCAACTTGGCATTGCTGAGATTGAATTGAGCCGCTTCCTTTTGAACCTTGTACGCATTTCCGTTATAGATAGGTATTTGAATGGTAACTCCGGCGTAGGGTCCAGAACTCAGATTAAACAGGAACTGACCTGCATCACTCTGAGACCGGTTTAAATTGTAACCGGTATTAAGTCTTAAGGAAGGATAACGAAGTGAAGAAACCTCTTTTACCACTTGTTCACTAATTTTTATTTGTTGTTCTGCCGATAAATACTGTGGATTTTGAGAGAGAAAAGAGAGGATGGAATTTAGTTGAATGGAGGTATCCACGGTGATGCTGTCGTCAACAGTATAGGAATAGTACTTATTCCTGCTCATAAGCTGCAGAAGATCCATTTTTGTTTGTTCGACAATCAATTGCTGAGATCTTAAAACTTGCTGAGCCGAATTCACATCAAGCATCGCTTGCAGATAGTCTGCATCGTTTGCCATGCCAACATTTTTCCTTTCGGTAATGATATCCAGCTTTTTCTGGGATACATCGAGCGAATTTTCGATGATCTTCAGGTATTCTTTCTGGCGAATGATGTCGTAATATTTAGCCATCACCGCTGCTATGCTGTTCTGAATCTGGACATTAAATAGCAATTCGCTTTGTTTTTGCAGATGATTGAGACGACCTTTGGTGGCAGTAACTTTAAATCCATTGAACAAAACCATTCCGGCACCAATGCTCGAAGTCATGGTATTGCCGTTGGCACTACTTTTTTTGATTTCAGTTCCGCTATTCAATTTCTGGTTGACGTTGGAAACAGATTGGTTGTCAGTCAGATTGGCATTAACAGAAGGCATTCCGCCGGCAACGCCATAAGAGTTGTTCACTTTGCTGATCTCCACATTATTTGCGGCGATGCGGATATCAAAACTACTGCTGAGCGTGGTGTCGATCGCATTTTTGAGTGAAATAACGGGTTGCCCGTTACTCAAAAATGGCGCAAGAGCTAATAGGTATATAATTAAATTCTTCATTAATCGATCATTTAAACTGATTATCAACTTCTTCTCTGGTCATGTGTTTTCCGGATACATAGGTGTACACTGCCGGAATCACAAATAGCGTAAGCACAAGGGAGAAAATTATACCGCCAACAATTACAATTCCCAGCGGAACGCGACTGGAGGCTGCATCTCCCAAACTCAGGGCAATAGGAAGTGCGCCCAGAGAGGTAGCCAGACTAGTCATTAAAATAGGACGTAACCTTTGGGTGGAAGCCTCAATAACAGCTTGGTATTTTGTCAGTCCAAGTTCACGCTTCTTGTTGGCAAATTCGACGATCAGAATACCGTTTTTCGTTACTAGTCCGATTAAGGTAATCATCCCGATTTGTGAGAATATATTGAGTGTCTGGTTGAATAACCAGAGGCATAGAACAGCGCCGGCAATAGCCAAGGGCACAGTTATCATGATAATAAACGGATCCTTAAAACTCTCGAATTGGGCTGCCAATATCAAATAAATAAGTAAAAGTGCCAAGACAAAAGCGAAAGCAGTATTGGATGAGCTTTCTGAAAAATCGCGGGATGGTCCGCTCAACGAAGTCTGAAAACTCTCGTCGAGTAATTTATTTCCGATAGACTGCATGGCAACTACTCCGTCGCCGATGGTCTTGCCTTCTGCGAGAGAGGCCGAAATGGTCGCTGATTTGTACCTGTTAAAATGGTACAAAGAGGGAGGATTGGCATTTGGCGTAATATTTAAAACTTCGGATAAGGCAATATTATCTCCTTTATTGTTACGTACGAACAACTTCGTAATGTCTGTTGGCTGTTGCCTGTCTCGAAGTCCTACCTGACTGATTACCTGATATTGGCGGCCATTCATGATAAAATATGCGAGTCGGCGACCGCTAAAAGCACTCTGCATAACACTGGCAATATCTGAAACTGTAAGTCCCAGTTCGCGAGCCTTGATCCGGTCAATTAAGATATCTACTTCGGGTTTATTGAATTTGAGATTGACGTCAACATTTTGGAATGTCTTGTCATTTCGGGCAGCATCTAAAAATTTCGGAATTACATCCCTTAATTTCTCGAAGTCCAGATTCTGAACCACAAACTGTACGGGTAAGGATCCTCGAGAACCTAGTCCGACGGAGATAGTCTGCTCTTCAACAGGGAAAATACGCAGGTTGTTGAATCGCATCACCTTTTTGGACATTTCTTTCACAATGTCACTTTGCGACCTCGATCGCTCTGAAGGGGGCACGAGCCCGACTCGTCCAAAGCCGGAGTTGACACCGGTGCCACCAAAACCCGGTAACGCAAGGAAAGAAAATGTACGCTCAGGGATTGAATCAATCAAAAAATTACCAAATTCTTCTCCAGCTTTGGTCATGTATCCATAACTGGCGCCTTCCGGTCCGGAGACTTGAAAACGAACACTACTCTTGTCTTCGAGCGGAGCCAGCTCACTTTGCAGATTCTTTCCCACAAAGTAGGTAAGTAAAAGACAGACCAGCACGATAACCCAGGCAATCCACCTTAAGTCAATAAATTTTTGAAGAATGCGCTTATATCCTGTCTCCATTCCATTGAAAAATGGTTCCGTAGCCTGGTAAAAACTACCATGACGAGCATGTTTCCTGTTGAGGTAGACGTTGAGAACCGGCGTAATTGTTAAGGAAACGAATGCAGAGATCAGTACGGCACTGGCAACCACTACTGCAAACTCACGGAACAAACTACCAACAAAACCTTGAAGAAATAGTACCGGTAAAAAGACAATTGCTAAGGTTATCGAGGTGGAAATGACGGCAAAAAAGATTTCCCTGCTCCCTTCCAGTGCAGCTCTCCGAATATTCATTCCAGCCTCAAATTTTCGGAAGATATTCTCCGTCACAACAATTCCATCATCCACCACCAGACCTGTGGCGAGGATAATTCCTAACATCGAAAGAATATTAATCGAAAATCCCGCCAAATACATCACAAAGAAGGTGGCAATCAGGGAAATAGGTATATCAACCAAGGGTCGTAAGGCGATCATCCAGTTTCTAAAGAATAGAAAAATGACCATAATGACAAGCAGAAAGGAGATAAAAAGGGTCTGCTTAACCTCGGTAAGTGATTTACGGACGTTATTCGTGTTATCAATCAGGGTAGTAAAAACGATGTCATTTTTTTGAGATTTCTTGATCTCTTCCAAACGCTTATTGAATTCATCCGAAATGTTGATATAGTTAGCGCCGGGCTGTGGAATGATGGCAATACCAACTCCGCTGACACCATTCAGGCGCCACATTTGCTCGTATTGTTCCGGACCGAGTTCAACCTTTGCAAGATCACTCAGTCTAACAATTCCATCGTTATTTTCACGGATAATCAGGTCTTTGAAGTCTTTTTCGGTGGTTAATCGGCCGAGAGCACGTATGGTGAGTTCGGTCTTTCCTCCATAAATTTTTCCGGAAGGAGCCTCCACATTTTCTTTGGCTAATACCGAGGTAATATCGTTAAAAGTAACTCCGTAAGCATTTAGCTTATCAGGATCTATCCATAGTCGCATGGCCGGACGCTTCTGGCCGATGATCATTACCGAACTTACTTCTGGAATAGTCTGAAATTTATTCTGCAAAACATTTTCAGTATAATCGCTAAGCTCTAACAGCCCTTTACTCGCACTTTGAACCGCCATCAGAATTATAAAATCACTGTTGGCATCTGCTTTACTTACTACTGGTTGAGCATCAATGTCCTGCGGCAGATTGCGGACTGCCTGACTCACTTTATCGCGTACATCGTTGGCGGCAGCTTCGAGATTTGTGGTCAGGTTAAATTCGACAGAAATATTGCTGCTACCAACTGAGCTTGAAGAAGTAATGGTGCGAATTCCAGGTATGCCGTTAATGGATTTCTCGAGCGGTTCTGTTATCTGGCTTTCTATAATATCGGCATTGGCACCTGCATAGGATGTGCTTACTGTAACCAAAGGAGGGTCTATCGCAGGATACTCACGAATGCCTAGAAAATTAAACCCGATTACCCCGAAGAGAACCAGTGTTAAACTCATCACTGTTGCCAGTACAGGTCTTTTGAGCGAAAGTTCGGATATGTTCACGTTGAAGGGTCGTTGTAATTAATTGACAATCAATATTTAATTTTTCTCTGTCAGGCTTCGTACCCCCTTGACTTTGACCGATGCTTTTGGCCTGACAAACAGCATTCCACTAACGATAATGGAATCTCCGGGACTAACGCCACTGGTAAGTTCCACCAGATTGGCATTTCTCAATCCTGTTTCGACATTGACGAAGGTTGCTTTTCCATTGCGGACAATAACAACCTGATTCGAAAGTGCATCAGGAATAATCGCATTGGATGGAACCATGATCCCTCTTCTGATTTGGGTTAAATAAACTTTCACGAAAGCACCGGGATGAATTATCCCTTTTATAAGCTTGGCTCTTACCTTGATATTACGAGACACTGTATTGATTTGTGGCTCAATAGCGGTAATAGTTGCATCCAAATTTTCAGCAAAACCATCGGTCTGTATTTTTACTTTGTTGCCTTTTTCGACGAGTGAAGTGAACGTCTCAGGGACGGTGAAATCAATTTTTACTTTGTCGGTCTGATGGATACTTCCAATTAGCGTCTGCGGCGTTACGTAGGCTCCCGGACTCACCACGCGAATACCAAGTTCGCCGGAGAAGGGTGCGCGGATAACTGTTTTGTCGATTTGGGCATTTATTACTTTCATATTAGCCTGAATCGTATTCACCTGACTTAATGCCGCATCGTAGTCGGCCTGGTTAACACCATTTACTTTCAGTAGATCGCTCAGTCTTTTCAAGGTCTTATTGGCCAAATCAAGCTGTGTTTTTTGCTGCTCCAGTTGCGCTTGCAAATCTGCATCATTCACTCTGGCCAGTAACGTTCCTTCTTTGACCATTGCGCCATCCGGCAAATTGAGATAAGTTAGCCGACCGCTCACTTCCGGGCGAAGTTCTGCCATCTCATTGGCTAAAACGCTTCCGTTAACTTCCAGACTACTTGCAACATCTTCGGTTCCTGCAACAATTACCTCCACCACAACAGCAGGTCTTTCAGTTGATACCTGCTCCTTATTTCTTGATTTACAGGATAGAATTAAAAATGATACGAGTAGAACACCGATTATTCCGCTATACTTCATAAATTAAATATTTTCTTTACTATATTTTATACTTAAGTGTGAAGGAATAAGTTACAGCTAATTTATTTCTTCAGACAGGTTAAATTTCTGTTTAAAGGAGACCTTTTCGAACACGAATACGGAATTTTGCCTAAATTCAACTGATCCATTTAATCCCTTTTATTTGGACTAATTACGTTAAGATAGGTTTAATACAATTTTTCACCTCTCGATTCATTTATCAACCGTAGCCGATATTTTGCGCACAGAACATGCGTTGAAATATCCAAGAGCACCATTGCTGATATTGGAAACCGGATTAGCCGGTGAAGTGGACTGACCATTTTCCCTTCCCGCAGTTCGAAAATACTCATAAACTCCTTTATCGACAGATTCTAGCCATATCGTTATATTGTCTCCTTTTACCAGTTTAATGTTGCTACCGCGGGATTGCAGGCCATACCTGACCATTGCTCCCTGGAACAGGTCATCGTCCAATATATAAAACTCTTTCTGCTGTATGGTGTTGATATAATAGACAATACGATAGAAATTGACAGAGTATGGTGGGTCATTAAACTTAATCGTAGTTACCTTCTCTCCACTAAACGGACTTACTGCAAAATAAAGGCTATCTATTTTCACAGCGTAAGGCATTGTTGAGCTGGATTTGTAAGTGTCATTATCCTTTTTTACAGAAAGAGTGTACGTTCTTCCTTGAACACCTCTTATTTTGGAGGTGACATAAGTTCCAGGAGTTGGTTCCGATAACACTTCGGTCTGATTAATATTATCTGTAATCTCGACTCTTGCACCCGTCACAGGGGGGTAATCGTTCGACTCATCAAAATGAACGGATTTTGAAATTTTGACGTAATACGGGCCTTGCAGATCATAAATATTCCCTTGAATGACTATTGTGGAAATGGAATTGTTTAGATTAAGTTGAACAATTTTTTCACACGATGCGAGGCTAAGTAGATTGGTAATGAGTATGATATAGCGTAATGTCTTCATCTGATCAGAATTTAAAGTTATACGTTACAGATGGAATCATTTTGAAAAGTGTTGTCTGCACCGCTTCTGTTTCTTTCGGATTTGTCTTGCTATCGCGGAAAGTTATGATGTAAGCATTTTCCTGGCTGTATGCATTGTAGAGCGAAAAATTCCAACTGGATTCAAAGTTTTTACTCTTTTTCCTAACCCATGTAGCTCCAATATCGAGTCTGTGATAGGCCGGCATGCGGTTGGCATTCCGATCTCCATAGTAGAAAATGGTTTTTCCATCAATCTCATACTTCCCGGTAGGGTAGGTTACTGCGTTTCCGGTATAATAGACCCAGGTGGCAGAAAAAGTCCAGCTTTTATTTAAATCGAACATCCCGACAACTGAAATATCATGGGTGCGGTCTTGCTTTGCAGGAAAATAATTTCCACTGTTAATGGCCTCAAATTTGCGTTCTGTTCGGGACAAGGTATAGCTGATCCAACCATTGAACCTGCCTTGTTTTTTCTTTATGAAAAATTCGAGTCCATAAGCCCGGCCCTGCCCAAATAGGATTTGTGATTCAACATATTCATTAAACATCAGCTCGGCGCCATTTTTATAATCTAATTGGTTTTGAAGTTTCTTATAATAGGTTTCGACCGAAAATTCATAATTATTATCGTTAAAATTGCGGTAATAGCCTAAAGATGCCTGATCGGAAAGTTCCGGTTTAACATTGTTGCTGCTTGGAATCCAAAGGTCGGTAGGATTTCCGGAGGTTGAATTGGAGAGCAGATGAAGATTCTGGACATTGCGGCTCAGGGAGGCCTTAACAGAACTCCCCGGATTAATGCGATAATCAATCGTAATACGCGGTTCGAGATGAAGGTAGGTCTTGATAAAATCACCTGAACTATAGGTGTTAACATCAGTGGTTTTACCATTTACATCGTACGTATAATAGCTGCCGGGACCAAGCGCACTGAAGAGCGATAATCTGGAGCCATATTCGACCCTTAGCTTATCGGTTAGCTGATATTGATGCGATAAATAAAAGGAATTTTCCCAGGCAAATTTGTTTGTGAGGTTTTTTAAGTTGATGTTCGTGTCGGAAGTAACAATCCCGGGGATAATTTTATGGTAAATAGAATTAAAACCAAATTTTAAGGTAGAGGTAGTTTGCATATAGAACTGCAGATCCTGTTTGATACCATAATCCTGAATGCGGGAGATAATGTTTAGTTTGGTTCCGTTGTTAATAAAAATCTTGTAATCGTAGTTACTGAAAATCAGCGAAGTGTTAGAAAATAGACGATCTGAAAAAAGGTGATTCCATCGCAGCGTTCCTGAAATATTGCCCCAATTAATTCCGAACAGATTCTTCAGCGTAATCAGATCTTTTCCCAAGTATCCGGAAAGATAAATACGATTATTCGTGTTGATTCGATAACTGGCCTTGGCATTTAGATCATAGAAATACAGACGAGTCTGGTTTTTCGAAGTGTCGGGCGATAGTTTCATGAACAAATCGGCATAAGTGCGTCGTGCTGTGATCATGAATGAGCCTTTATCCTTGACTATAGGACCTTCCGCGCTTATGCGGGAAGAAATCAATCCGATACCGCCTGAAACCTTGAATTTTTGTTCATTTCCATCGTTCATTTTTATGTCAAGAACGGATGAGAGCCGTCCTCCATATTCTGCAGGCTCGTTGCCTTTGTATACTGTAATATCTTTGATCGCATCCGAATTGAACACGGAGAAAAATCCCATCAGGTGAGAGGCATTGAAGACGGTAGCTTCATCCAGCAAAATTAAATTTTGATCGGAAGACCCTCCCCGGACATTGAACCCGCTGCTTCCTTCCCCAGCTGGTTTAATACCGGGCAGCAATTGGATTGTTTTTAAAACATCATTTTCGCCAAATAATACCGGAATACTTTTAATCTCACTCGTGTTGAGCTTTTGCATACCCATGCTTGTCTTGGTAATGTTGTCATCCCGACGTTGACCTGATACAACTACTTCTCCAAGCGTATTAATCTGTTCCGTCAGAGCAAAATTTTGTCGGATGGATTTATCTAAATTAATTTGCAGTATCTCAGGTGCGTAACCAATAAATTGACTGGTTATTTGATAACGCCCTGCCGGGAGGGTGATAGAATAGAACCCATAAGCATTTGTTCCGGCTCCTTTTCCTTGTAGTTCTTTGATGGTAATGGTAGCTCCGATTAGATTTTCTCCCGTTTTGGTATCTCGGATGAAACCGCTAATAGTAAATTTTTGTTGTGCAATGCTATGGAAAACAAAGAGTTGAAACAGGAATACGAAGTAAAACATTGATCTTTTCATACAGTCTCTGCTAACATAACCTGTCTCAAATTTTAAAGAGAATGTGCCACAATTGTCAGAATTCGACCTGATTTTTCTCTATGACAATGATAATCATTTCAAACAATAAATTTATTGGTGCAGGCACTTAGATCATTGTATTTATTCAGGGAATTTCCTGAGTTCTCTTTATCGACAATGGTTTCCCTTTGACTCCCATATAAATTGCGAGTAATACCAAATCGTCGCTTCCATTGTTTGTACCTCGGTGAAGGGTATGAATTACTTCTGCAAAAGAGGAGTTTTCTTCAAAAATCAGGGTCTTTTTATTTTCCAATTCGACGGTTAATGTTCCTCTTAGAACATAGGCAAAAACAGGAATGTCGTGTTCGTGCCAGCCGGTTGTCTTGCCTGGATGTAGGATTATTTTTAGCATGGTCACTTCATCCTTACCAGAAGATGGGTAGCTGATTTTCTGGCCCAAAGAGGTGGTATCCGTTTTTAGGATGGATTCAATGATAAGATCGTTATTGTACTGGGCTTTTGCGGTTAGACCGAAAAGAAGGATTAGAAAGAATGTAAATACCATGCTTTTCATTGTATTATAAAATTTGAAATTTTGTCTATTTACTGTTTTATTGGAAAAGGGTTCTTTGCAGGAAGCTTTCTTTGAGAAAATAATTAAGACTGTTTTACTCATGAACCTTGGTAAATTGTTTTTTTTTCTAAAAGTAGCTAATATTTAGATTCTGAAAATAGACGGAGCTGACAAATACAAATCCAGAATCCGACAATTCCCTCGGCAATTCCGCAATAATCGAAATCGATTTTTTAAGCGGATTATTATCGGAGTCCCAAAAAATATAAATTTCCTATCCATATTGTATTAAAAACTATAATTTTAGAAATAAATTTAAATTCCATGAAGCATAAGCAAATCTTTCTTTTCCTGTTCGTTTTTCTTGCGCAAGTTCAGTTGGTAACTGCCAGAGAGGAACCAAATAATTTGAAATTGTGGTACAATAAACCTGCATTAAAATGGACAGAGGCTTTACCAATCGGTAATGGCCGATTGGGAGCCATGATTTTTGGCGGCATTGAAAATGACCGGATTCAGTTTAATGAAGAAACACTGTGGACAGGTGCACCCAACGATTATGCCCACAAAGGCGCATCAAAATACCTGGGTCAAATCAGGCAATTACTTACAGATGGCAAACAAAAAGAAGCTGAGAATTTGGCCATGGCCGAATTTATGAGCATTCCGTTGAAGCAAATGTCGTACCAGCCATTTGGAGATCTGTATTTACACTTTGATAATCAGTCGGCTGTTTCAAATTATCATCGCGAACTTGATCTGAAAAATGCACTTTGCAGCGTTACGTATACTTCAAACGGAGTCAACTATACGCGGGAGTATTTGTCTTCCAACCCAGAACAGGTTATTGCTATCAGGCTATCCGCCGACAAGCCTAAGGCATTAAACTTTGCGCTTGATATGGATGCCATCCATGAAGCCAAGTCGACCAAGGTTAATGGCAGCAGCATTACGTTGAACGTTCAGGTTAAGGACGGGGCCTTACGAGGTGTTGCGACGATAAAAATTACAACGGATGGAACGGTTACAACAAAAGAAAATCAATTGATTGTTCGTGCCGCAAAAACTGCGACAATCTACTTGGCTGCCGCCACCAATTACCTTAATTACAAAGATGTAACCGGAAATCCGGAGCAAAAAACGAGCCAAACACTGGCAAAAGCCAGCACAAAATCTTTCGATCAGATTAAGAAAAATCATATTTCAGATTACAGAAAATTATTCAATAGGTTCGATGTTAGTTTTTCGGAAAATGATCTGATGAAACTTCCTACCAACGAACGGATTGTAGCATTTGCCAAGGATGCAAACGACCCGCAACTTTTGGCTTTGTACATCCAATATGGCCGCTATTTATTGATATCGAGCAGTCGTCCCGGCACACAACCCGCCAACCTGCAGGGAATCTGGAACGATCAATTAGCTCCGCCATGGGATAGCAAATGGACGGTTAATATTAATACGGAAATGAATTATTGGTCGGCAGAAATTGCCAACCTTTCTGAATGTCAGGAGCCGCTCTATCGCATGATTGCCGACTGTTCTGAAACCGGGAAAACGGTGGCCAAAGAACATTATAATGCCTCCGGATGGGTCTTGCATCACAATACCGATATCTGGCGAGGAACGGCTCCCATTAATCATTCCAACCACGGAATTTGGGTATCCGGCGGAGCCTGGCTGAGCCGGCATTTGTGGGAACATTATCAATTTTCGCAAGACAAGAAATTTCTTGCAGATCAGGCTTATCCGTTAATGAGGGGTGCAGCTGAATTTTTTACGCAATTTTTGGTAAAAGATCCAAAAACCGGATATCTGATCAGTACTCCTTCCAATTCGCCGGAGAATGGAGGATTGGTGGCTGGTCCGACCATGGATCATCAGATTATTCGTGCCTTGTTCCGCTCCTGTATCGAAGCATCCGAAATATTAGGAGCAGACCAGCAATTTGCCGGAAAGCTGAAGGAGATGTTGCCTCAGATCGCACCCAATCAGATTGGAAAACATGGTCAGTTGCAGGAATGGATGGATGATAAAGACTCTCCAACAGATAAGCATCGCCATGTGTCGCATCTTTGGGGTGTTTTTCCCGGGAATGAAATTAACTGGCAACAATCGCCGGACCTGATGAAAGCGGCTCGTCAGTCGCTAATATATCGCGGCGATGAAGGAACAGGCTGGAGTTTGGCATGGAAAATTAATTTTTGGGCAAGATTCCTCGATGGTAATCATGCCTATTCTATGATCAAATTGCTTTTCCGCCCTGTTCAGATCGATAATGTAATTTATACCGGCGGAGGCGGGTCATACGCCAATTTGTTTGATGCACATCCGCCATTCCAGATTGACGGTAATTTTGGGGCTCCTGCAGGAATGATCGAAATGTTGGTGCAAAGCCAACTCGGAGAAATTTCGATTCTACCGGCACTTCCCGATGCGCTACCAACAGGTAAAATTAGCGGAGTTTGTGCGCGTGGTGGGTTTGAACTAACCTTCAATTGGAAGGAAGGCAAACTTCAAAAATTGCAGGTATTGTCGAAAGCCGGAAACAAATGCAAACTGAAATACGGTGAAAAAATAGTAGAAATGGCTACAGAGAAAGGTAAATACTATTCTTTTGACGGTGATCTTAGTAAATTGTAATTTCTTTCCCGGTATTCCTTCAAAAATCCTGCGGTTTCGCGAACCACCCGCTGAACGGCCAGGCCATGCTTCAAATCGGGCACAAACGCTTTTGGGTCGCCGCCGGTGGTGAAAATGTAATGTGCATGAATCATCGACCTCAACCAACCTGGCGGAACATGACCGGATGGAAAGCTGCTGATTGGTAGGTAATTGCTACCTACAACTATTTTGGTCCATTGACCGGTTTCTTCGAGGTAGTACTCAAAATAATCGACGGTGTGCGATGAATATTGCAACATTCCATTTTCGGCATAGATTTCCAAGGATACTAAATCACCTGAACCGGAGCTGATTCGGCTGGATGAGAGCGTGCCGGCAGCAAAATTTTCCGGTTGCACTAAAGATAGGGAGCTAAATAAATCAGAGTCTTCCGGTACATCGGCAAAGCGGCCTGACTGCAATGCGCTGGTTATTTGCAAATTATCTCCTAAAAATGCCATCAGCAGACTGATGCCGTGGGAGCCTAAATCGGCCATGGCACCTCCATCCGGGGCAGGAGTGAGGCGGGTGGCCCGCTTATCCCGGTATGACTTTTGCAGGTAGTCGCCATGATAGTATTTCAGCTCGAAATGGATTGGTTTTCCAAGCTTTCCGGTGTTCCAGAATGCCAGGGCTTCCCGCACAGATGCTGTTTGCAGATACTGAAAGCCAACCTGAATTTGCTTGTCCGTTTTCTCCAATAATCGGAACATTTCCTCCTCTTCCGCCTCATTCGAACAAACCGGTTTCTCCAGGTAAATTCGCTTCACGGAAGGCATTTCAAGTGCCAGTTTAAAATGCTCGAAATGTACCTTGTTTGGGCCTAAGATCAGGACGGTATTGATGTTTGAGGCAGTTCTGAATTCCTCAATTGGTAGTGATTTTTTGAATCCAAACTTTGCTGCAAATGCATCGCTACTTTCTTTTCGAGCCGAGGAAACTGCATAAAAGACAATTTCAGGTACTTCATTGTAAAAATACCTGAGCGAATTAAGTGCAAAGGCATGAGAGCGGGCAATGCCTCCCGCACCCAAAAACCCGATTGTAATTTTTTCCGAATTCATCTATTTCCGAATCATTTTATTGAGACATTACTTTCCTCGACATTCCAACCTTTTATTTTTATTTCCTGATTTTTGCCTTTCAACTGATTGGTTGGTGCATTCACACTGATAGTGATCGACTCGCCGGGGGCTAAAGTAAAATAGTTTGCCGACCAAAAAGCAGGTAGCACCTCTTCCTTATCGGCCATCAGTTGAGGATTTACAAAAAATGCTAAATATTTGGAGTTGTTGAAAAATTTCAAGGTACACTTTGTATCCGATTTTACCTGCTCGCATTTTAAAATGGTGGTTTCGATTTTCGATTTTAGAAGGGAATTCAAGGCTGTAAAATTATTGTCTGCCTCCAGCCAGTATGCATTGTGAGAAATCACCTTTCCTCCTGCATCTTTTAGGTTTAGCACCACAAATTTCACTCCCTTTGATTCTGTAAATACCTTCGATAAGGAGAATGATTCTTTTACATCCGAAGCGGCGAGTCTTATATTGGCTGATTGATGGGATAAAAGTTTAGAATCCATACCAAAAACATCCGCTTCGATTGTCAGATTTGATACTGGCTTATACGTTCTGTTGATGGTAGTTACGGTATAGTCGAGCAGATTTAGCTGAACATGAACCGGTTCGCAGGCATTCTGCATGAAATAGTAGCCGGCATTGGGTTCGAGGTACCAATCGTAAACTTGCCAAACCACACTGGGAAATGCCGCATTCAATTTCCAGAGCATGATGCCTCCGATATCGTTTAACCGATGACCGGCCGCTTCGAAAGTTCCTTGATAGCCGGTGGCATTCATCAATTGCATTTTATCTGAAAACTCTTCCATGGTGGAGGGCGCTCCGTATCTTTTTACCATCGACTCGTAATATTGGTCGTATTTACCATTTCCGGTGGCTGCATCGTGGTATCCCCATGAGTTATTTAAAGGGAAAGGCAATTTCGTATCCCACACTAAATTTGGAATGATTTTGATGAGCGAAGTATAGGTTGGCTGTGATGGTAATCCTGTTTCATCTTTAAATACCCAGTCTTTGGCATTATCGGCGAGGTTGTAATAGACTTTTGAGTCCTGCCAGGTGTATGGCCCGCTACTATAAACTCCTGAAGCCTTATTATCCGGCCATGCACCCATGAATCCTTCAGGCAGTTTGGCAAAGCCGGATGAACTTGGGATGAAGGGTCTGGTTCCATCCAAAGTAATTACCGCATCTCTCATTCTGGCATACACATCTTTGCGAATATGGCCTTCGTTGCCACCCGTCCAGAGTAAAAGGCTGGCATGATTGCGGATACGGTATATCGTGCTTACTACATTTTTTACAAAAACATCCGGTTCAACAGGCCATTCTGTCGATCCCTTGAATTCGCCATGCGTATCTCCGGTAACCCAGAAATCGGACCATACCAACAATCCGTAACGGTCGCAGAGATCGAAGAAAGTATCATTGGGTGTAACGCCACCGCCCCAAATCCGAATCAAGTTTATGTTTGAATTCCGACAAAGGTGCAACTCCGCATCATATCTCGCTGAGTCGCGGTTAAGCATCATATCTGGCACCCAGGCACCTCCTGTAAGCTGAATGCGTCTTCCGTTTACATAAAAATCGCGGCGCAAAAATTTGTTTGGAACCTCAACAGCCTTGGAGCTGACGGTTCGGATTCCGTATACAAACGACGTGTCATCAGAGACTTCGCCATTGGCTTCATATTGCAGGCGAATACGGTACAAATTGGCGGTTCCGTACCCATTAGGCCACCACAAATGGGGTTGTTTTACAAGAAGTTGAGGTGCATTACCTGCATCAAAATTAGCCGATAAGCTTCCTCCTGCAGCGATATTTACCTCTTTTGAAAACGAAACGGAAGTACCGGTAAAGTTCTCCGGACTCATGGTAATCTTTAAATTTCCTTTGGAATCTTTCTGGCTGTGATTAGTCAAAGTGAGGCTTAACGAAAGTTTTGCAACAGTTGTATCGGGAAGGTTAGGCAGATCGGTTACCAGATGCGGTTGAACGATCGTTACTTCGCCGGATGTGCGAAGAATAACTGGCTGCCAGATTCCTATGTTTCGGTCGCGCACCGGTGGAACCCAGTCCCAGCCTACCGAGCAAACCAACGTGACATTTTTACCGATATCACCGGTAGGTCCGCCATTTTCAAAAAAATCGTCCATCGCTTTTAATTGTTCCTTGGCAGGCAATCCGGGAAAATCCAGGGGATAAATTTTCACAGCTAAAACATTTTCCTCGCCGGTATTGATTATTTTGCTAACATCGAAACTATATTCGGCGAACATACCAACCATCTGAGTCGAGTCGGCAATTTGTTTTCCGTTCAGCCAGACAGCAGCACGGTAATTTATCCCTTTGAATATCAGTTGAAAGTGGCGTCCTTTGTCATTGGTAGGAACCTTAAACGAAGTGCGGTACCAATAGGGTTTTTTCCATGGATTGGGCACATTGGGAAGATGGCTGTATTGTTCCAGATTGTACGTTTTGTTGAATTCATCGGAAGCATCCGGTATCAGCATGTTATTCATTCCCGAATAGGGATCCGGATAAACACGGTTGGCAACCAGTCCGGTAAGAACGGTGGAAGGAACATTCACGGGTAGCCAGTAAACATTTGAATGCCAGGCTGCTGTAGAAATTTGTTCGCCGGTTGCCTGAATCAGTTCGGACGACTGAAGCTGAAATTTTGAGAGTTTTTGCTGTTTGATGTTTTTATTCTGTGCAAATGAAATTTGAATACAAGCACAAATCAGAAGGATTAGAAAGGCTGCTTTTCTCATAAGAATTAGGTTTTCAAATAGTATATCAAAAAATATATTGTTTTCCTGAATTGCTAACAAAGGCAATTGTGTTTATTGTTGGGCGACCATGAATGAACCATTTTTTCGAAATGTATTTAATTTACAGCTTTGCATTAATATTTTCTACTGCTTTTAGAACAATTTCCAGATCACTGGTTCCTCTGAACCCGCTAAAACCGATCGCTATTTTTGTGCCATCCCGGAAAGTGACAGGCTGGCCGCCTTTATATCCAACCATATCCGGCATTTTTATGCCAAAACTTCGGAAATCGATTTGTTCGTTAAATACCAATCGTTCGTAGTCATTGGTTGCTATACCGGTTATCCAAACCTGACTTGCTTTTGTCCAAGCGATTCTAAATGTTTCCCGACCTCTTATTTTGTCGTCGCCAAATATTTTTCCATATACTTGTCCCTCCTCATCGATAATACAAACGGATGCCACTCCATTTGACATGGCCAAGTCCTCCGGGATTTCCAGAAAAACCGGGAAAAGTGCTTCAAGGTTAGCGAGGAGGTTTTTTATTCGCAAGGCAATCTCGGATTTTTCCATTGTATTATGTATTTGGGTTTTTAACAGTGCAACGAAGACAGTAAAAATAGAAGGTGAAGATAGAAATTAATCTAAGTATGGGGAAATGGAATAGCACTATAAAAATACCACGATAAAATGGAATAGGGCAAAAAAAATTGGCCGAAGCTTTTATAAGAGCTTCGGCCAAGAAATATATATTATTATCGAAATTAGTACCCTGGATTCTGCGTTAATTTTGCATTCAGTTTAATCTGATTGGCAGGAACCGGGAATATTTCGCGCGTCTTAGTGCTTACGACATCTTTGAATTGCCACAGTGCACTGTATTTGCCGAAACGGATTAAATCATTGCGGCGCCAGGCTTCCCATGCTAATTCGCGAACGCGTTCATCCAGAAACTCGTCCAGAGATGGATTTGCAGCAATAACGGGTGCTTTTGCCCTGGTTCTAATTTGATTTACCAACGAGATAACGGTCTCTCCGTTTGTAGGTGTTGCTCCTCTCAAAATGGCTTCAGCCTTCATCATTAGGATATCTCCATAACGGAAAACCGGGAAGTCGTTGTTGTCGCTACGGGTTGAGGGGTTCCATCCGGCGTCAGGATAGAATTTTATCGAGCGTGCACCCATGTATTGAGAATAGAAATCGTTACCAGTATCCATCTTAACAGGATCTCCTCTTAGTGTAATGCTACTTGTCAATTCAAGCTGCCAAATGGTGTCGCGGGCCGCATAAGGACCTACATAGGTCTCATTCAAACCTTTGTAGGTTGTTTTTACAGTTATCGGGGTACCGTCATTATTGAATTGTTTTCCAACGATCCATGTTGAATTACGAATATCTCCGGTCAGATTAAATTTGTTAAAATATTCCGGAAGTGTTTTCTGACTGTTGCTCGGAGAAGTTGTGCCCAACCCATATTTCGTTTTTAATTCGGGAGTAAGGTCATATCGTGTAAAGGAGTTTCCCGGGATCTTGAAGGCATCGTAAACAACAGCAAAAATGAATTCCTTCACGGCTGGTCCATTTGTTGGCATGAACATGCTCTTGTAATCAGCATCAAGGGCAAATAAGCCTGATTTTATCACTGAATCACAACGTTGTACCGTTTCATTGTACATTGCTGTTCCTTTATAGACCTGCGCATTCAGGTACATTTTTGCCAATAAAGCATGTCCCATCCAGGCTGTAGGACGTCCATAGGTGGTGGTACTTTTATCTCGTGGAAGATAAGGCAGAATCTCTTTTACCTCGTTCTCAATAAAAGCAAATACATCAGCGCGCGGAGAAGTCGGCGTATCATCACCAAATTTTTTCAAGATAGGAACGTTGCCGTAGGTATCCAGGAGAATATAATAGAAGAATGCCCTCATCATGCGAATTTCAGCAAACTGCTTATTCTTCAAGGTTCCTTCCGGGACAGCGTCAAACATGGCCAAAACCCGGTTACAGGCAATAACACCGTTAAAAGCATAAGTCCAGACCGTATTAACAATTGCGTTATCAGCGGTCCAGGTATGTTTATGCATTTCGCTGTACTGACCACAGTCTTCCCAGTTACCATCTCTGGCAGGAATAATGGCCTCGTCTGTGGAGAGCGATTGCATACGCCAATAGTCGATGGCATAATTGGCAGGAAGAATGGTGTAAATTATACCTTTTGCGGCCTCAAACTGCTCAGGTTTTGTCGGAAAGTTGTCGGGTGTCAATTCTGACTCGGCTTTGATATCAAGCTTGGTACAGCTTGAAAAAAGCATTGCAGCAAAGAGTGCAGCACCTGCCAGTTTTTTAATGATAGAAATATGTGTCATCATTTTGAAAATTTTAATGTAGAATAATACTATAACGTATCAATAATTACAACCCAATGTTTACCCCTAACATGAATGAACGAGTCTTGGGATAAAAATTATTGTTGTCAATACCGGGTTCAATACCCCCAAGATTTATCTCAGGATCGATTCCGCGATATTTTGTTATCACAAATAAGTTATTGGCTGTAATGTAAATCCTGGCACTCTTTATTTTGGTGCTGTTGACTTTTACCGTGTACCCCAATGTTGCATTATCGAGACGGACGTACGAACCACTCTCAATGTACCGTGTTGAATAATAGAATGAGTTAACGTCGGTTGCCGGTTCGCCTAATGAGAATTTTGGGATATTGTTGTTCGAAGCGTTGTTAACATCGTTAAGCGCTGCCAATGTTCCGTTCAGAATTTTGTTGCCGGAGACGCCTCTCAGGAAGAAGCTGAGATCGAAATTTTTATAGGTAAAATCATTGCTCCAACCAAACATCATCTTGGGCTGAGCACTGCCACTCTGTGCGAAGTCGGCTACAGTAACAGCTTTTGCAGTATCCCCGTTAGCTTTGTAAAACATCGTAATACCCTGTCTGTTTAGACCGGCATACTGCCTAAGGAAAAAGGTTCCGATAGGCTCGCCCTCCTTAATAATCTGAGTTGGGTTGCCTGATTGACCTTTTCCACCAATGGATGCAGTTTCAATTTTTGTAAATGTTGGAAACTGATCATTCGAAAGTGAAACTACCTTATTTACGTTCTTTGAAACGTTGAAAGAGGTTGTCCACGTAAAATCGTTGGTCTTAACAGGCGTCGCATTAAGTTGGAATTCAATACCCTTGTTGCTGATTTTACCAACGTTAGCAATTAGATAGGGATAAAGATATTTTGTCGTAGATACCGGATAATTCCAGATCAAATCACTGGTTTGTTTGTCGTAAACCTCGATTGTACCAGTGATTCTGTTATTGAGGAAACCAAAATCAAGTCCAACGTTGGTCATGGCCGTTGATTCCCATTTCAAATCCGGATTTTCGTTCTGTGTTACTCCGATGGCCTGAATTTGAACGCCATTGATATAAGTTACACCTGTGCCGCCATATTTCAGTCTGGAAATCATAGGATCGAATCCCAACGAGTTACCACTTATTCCATAACCTATTCTTAATTTCAGGTCGCTAATTGCTTTTATTTTTGACATAAATGGCTCATTGATAATCTTCCAGCCTGCCGATGCGGATGGGAAAGTACCCCACTGATTATTGGCGCCAAATGCAGATGAACCATCACGACGTACAGTAGCCTGAAGCAGATACTTGTTGTTAAACTGGTAATTTAATCGAGAGTATAAAGAAACAATCCGCAGTGTTTGAATAGTTGCCGTTCCAAATCTGTCGGCATTGCTTACTTTTTCAGGAGCACTTCCCAACGACAAATTGTTGTACAAAAGGTCATCGCTGATGAAATTGCTATTGGCAGCCTGAAATCCATCGTTGATTTTGTCTTCTTGCCAGGAATATCCAAGAAGAACTTTCAAGCTGTGCTTGTCGAAGGTTTTGTCAAACGTTAGATAATTTTCAGCCAGCGTACTCTTGTTTGTATATTCGTTACGGATGGCGTAGCCATTAGCCCCTTTGTACATCGTGGAAGCTTGCTTGGAATATTGATTATCCTGTGTTTCAGTACTTTGAAGAGAGAAATTGGCATTGTAAGTCAATTCTGGTAATATATTGACTTTCAATGTTGCATTTGCTACCTGGTTGATGATCTTACGGAAATCCAGGTCGTTATTCAGCAACGCAACCGGGTTGTAATAGTTACTGTTTTGGGTGTTCTCAAAATACGTACCGTCGGGTTTGAGTACGCTTACTGTAGGCAAATATTTCAGCATATTGGCGAATACTTCCGGACGCACAATCTGTTTGTTTGTCGTCGAATTGGTCAGGTTTAATCCAACAGTAACCTTGTCATCGAAGGCTTTTTGTTCAATGTTCATGCGGGCCGTCATACGATCCAGTTTGCTGGTTTTGATGATACCCTGATCATCCATGTAGTTCAAGCTGACACCATAGGTTGTTTTATCAGTTCCACCACCGAAAGAAAGATTGTAGTTTTGCGAGAAACCTTGCCTGGTAACCTCATTCTGCCAATTTGTGTCTCCGCCATTGTCATCAAAAGGAACCTTGTTAACTGTTTTTAGATAGCCCCTTAATTCAGTTGCAGATAGCATTGGAATGCTGTTGGCAATGGATTCGGTTGCTATGTACGTGTTGAAATTTACATACGACTGGCCTGCCTTTGAACGTTTTGTTGTTACCATGATAACACCGTTAGCAGCACGGGCACCATAAATAGCCGTTGAAGAGGCATCACGAAGAACGTCCATCGTTACAATATCATCGGCTGCAACTGATTCAATCATGGCTCCGGGAACGCCGTCGATCACATAAAATGGCTCCATGGCAGCTCCAGTACGAAGTGTGGATGGACCGCGCAGCGTAATTGAAGGTGTGGCTGTAGGATCGCCACTGCGGGTAATGTTAAGTCCGGGAACTTTCCCCTGTAACATTTGCGCGGGTGAGGAAAATACGCCTTTATTCATTTCTTTGACTGTCACGGTTGATACTGCACCTGTGATGTCTTTCTTGTTGGTTTTACCATAGCCAACCACCACCACCTGTTCAATGTTGATGTTGTTTTCAACTAATTTCACATTGATAGTAGTCTTATTTCCAACGACAAAGGCTTGCGGGATGTAACCAACGAAGGAGAATTCAACGGTGACTTCTGGTCCGGAGACATTCAATACATATTTACCATCTATATCTGTAAGAATACCTATCGTGGTACCTTTAACGACAACTGAGACACCCGGCATTGAACCTCCTTTTTCATCTGTGACCTTACCGGATATTTTTACCGGAGCACTGCTCTGGTCTTTAGTAGCACTTGGGTCAACTGAAACGTTGGCATATATTCCATTTGAGAATAATACAGCCAAAATTATCAGAAGAAACGTAGTTTGCGGTTTAAAATTTAATTTCCATCTCATAATTTAAGAATTAAGCAATTAACGTGTTTTATTTATTCGTGTTCATATAGTAGTAATCTTGTCATTTAACTAATAATATTATTTAGTGTTTACAAGATTTCGGATATTTTTACCGGTCTATTTTCTAAAACGGATTTTTTTGCTGCTAAGGCAATCTCGACAGACTTTAATCCGTCAATTCCCGAAACTGGCAGAACCAGATCATGGATCACTGCTTTACAGAATACCTTCATCTCATTCGCATAGGCTTCTAGGTATCGATCCATGAAGAAATTTAATGGCAACGAAGAATGAACGCCATCTCCGGCAAAATAGCGGTGGTTTTCAGGATAGTTGTTATCGGCACTTGCCATACCTTTCGAGCCGAATATTTCAACGCGCTGGTCGTAGCCATAAACAGCTTTCCGACTGTTGTCGATAACGCCGATAGCACCATTGGCAAATGTCAGCGTGACAATGGCCGTATCTACATCTCCTGCTTTTCCGATTGCTTCATCGACCAAAACAGCAGATTTTACATAAACCTCCGTGACCTCACTGCCGACTATATATCTGGCCATGTCGAAATCGTGGATCGTCATGTCCATAAACATACCGCCCGAGACTGCGCTGTATTCGGCTGGAGGCGGAGCAGGATCGCGTGAAGTGATCTTCAGAATATGTGGGTCGCCAATTTTACCTTCAACGACCAGTTGTTTGATTTTAGCAAAGTTAGGATCGAAGCGACGGTTAAATCCAACCATCAGCTTTACACCTGCCTTTGCAACAGCATCCAATGCTCCCTGAATTACAGGTAGCGAAAGATCTACCGGTTTTTCGCAGAAAATGTGCTTGCCTGCCTGGGCTGCTTCTACAATGTATTGGGCATGCGTATCCGTTGGAGAACAGATAACGATTGCCTCAACATCGGGATGGTTAATCACCTCTTTGTAGTTGCTGTAAACTGTTGTGATTCCGAATGATCCGGCAACTTTTGTTGCTTCTGCCAGATTCACATCCGCAACAGCTACGACCACCGCTTGTGGTACATTTTGTACGAGCGTGGCAATATGCACTTTGCCAATTCTTCCCGTACCGATAACGCCTAGTTTAAGTTTGTTCATATTTTTCTATTTTATTTTTCTATTTGTTCGAATTTTAGTTGGCTAAATTGCTGGATTATTGTTAAAAAACTGTTTCAGATAAAAAACAATTTGAATACAGATTTATTTAAAAATAATTTGTAAAGCTCTATAATCCAAGTGATTTGATATATTCTCTATTTCGTAAGGCACAAATTTTTGGATTTCCCATACCTGGAAGAACATCTTGTTCGACGACGATCCAACCATCGTATTTCTGTTTATTCAATTCCTTGACGATTGCTGGAAAATCAACCGAACCTTTGCCTAATTCGCAAAAAACGCCGCTGCCAACAGACTTAAAATAGTCCCATCCTTCTTTTACGGATTGAGCTGCAATCTCTGCATGGCAATCTTTGAAATGAATGTGCCAGATACGTGATTGGTGTTTAATGAGCGCCGATAGTGGATCGCCGCCGCCAAATTTATAGTGACCCATATCCAAAACCAGCCCTAACAGGGAAGGATCAGTCAAAGACATTAGCTGATCAATTTCGGCGGGTGTTTCAACGTAACCCGCACAATGATGGTGGAATACGGTACGCAGACCCGTCCTGACTTTAACTTCATGCGCAACTAGGTTTGCACCTTCGGCAAAGACTTTCCATTCTTCTGCCGAAAGCCCCATTTCTGCTGTTACTCGCCCGGCATTTTGGGTACGTTCAGGGATGCTTCCATTTTCGTCGGCCAGAACGATAAAAGCATTTTTGTAACCTGCATCTGACATCAGCTTTGCCGTCTTGACGGCTGCTTCAGCGCCTGCAGCATGCTTTGTGCGATCCTTTAAAAATACAGGAACGAAAGCTCCGACCATCGAGAGCTGACGCTTGTCGAGTTCGTTTTTTAACGCTGCCGAGACAGATGGCATAAATCCCCAGTCGCCTAATTCACTGCCTTCGTAACCTGTCTCCTTAATTTCATCCAGAACCTGTTCGAAACCTGCGGCTTTCCCCGCTAACTCAAATTCGAGCACTCCCCATGAACAGGGGGCGTTGGCGATTTTTATCATGCTAAATTTTATTGGGTTGATATTTGTTATTTAGTTTCATTTTAAAATTTTCTGGACCATTCGTCGTTCCATCGTTCTATCACCACTTTGGTTTGCGTGTAAAATTCGACTGCATGAGATGATTGTCCGTGCAGATCGCCGAAAAAACTTTCTTTCCATCCGCTGAAAGGGAAGAAGGCCATTGGGGCTGCAACGCCTATGTTTACACCAATATTTCCCGCCAAGGTATTATGACGGAATTTTCGAGCAGCAGATCCACTGGAAGTGAAGATGCAGGCGGAGTTCCCGTATCGATTTTGGTTGATGATATCTATGGCTTCATCTAAGGTATTAACATGGATGATGCTAAGCACTGGACCGAAGATCTCCGTTTGGTAAACCTGACTGGTAGTGCTAACATTGCCAAGTATCGTTGGGCCGACAAAATAGCCATTCTCGAAGCCCGGAACGGAAATATTTCTCCCATCCAACAGAAGATCAGCACCTTCCTTGATACCGGATTGGATGAGAGCCTCGATCCGATCTTTGCTCTCCCTGGTAATAACAGGTCCCATGTCAACATCGGAAGCCATGCCATATCCGGTTTTTTTGGAGCGCGCCATGGCGATCAATTTAGCTGGAATTGTCTCGGCCGATTTACCCACTGTTATCACGACGGATGCGGCAAGGCAACGTTGTCCAGCACATCCAAATGCACTATCTGAAATAATCCTGACGGTTGTTTCTTCATCCGCATCAGGCATTACCACCACAGCATTCTTTGCACCGCCTTGCGCTTGAACTCGTTTGCCGTTAAGCGTTCCGGTCTGATACACATGTTTGGCAACCGCAGTTGACCCCACGAAACTGATCGCAGAAATGGCAGGATGTTCCAGAATTGCATCGACGGTTTCTCTGCCGCCGTGAACCATGTTCAGGACTCCTTTCGGCAGATTAACTGCTTCAAAGAGTTCGAAAATTTTCGCCATGGTCATCGGAACTTTCTCTGAAGGTTTGATAATATACGTGTTTCCGCAGGCAATAGCATAAGGCATAAACCAAAATGGAATCATTATAGGGAAGTTAAAAGGAGAGATGCAGGCGCCGATACCAATTGGCTGACGAATCACAAACTCGTCCACACCGGTGGCAATATCTTCCGAAAAGACACTCTGCATCAAGGTTGGAATGCCACAGGCAACCTCCAAATTTTCTACCGCACGAATCATCTCCGCTTTTGATTCCGCAAAAGTTTTGCCGCATTCTTTGGTGCAAATTTCTGCAATCACCTCAGTATTAGCTTCCAATATCTGTTTCATCTTGAAGAGATATTGAACCCGTTGGGTTGCCGGAGTATTTCGCCATGCGAGTGATGCATCTTTTGCTGCCTGAGTGGCAATTTGAATGTCTTCGCCGCATCCAAACGGCACTTTTGCGATAGCCAGGTTGGTAGCAGGATTGATCACATCCATGAAAGCTGAGCTTTTGCTCTCTACCCACTGGCCATTGATGTAATTTTTTAGTATTGTCATATTTTATAGTGTATTTATCAACAGGTATTTAACCTGTGTCCATTTTTCTTCTATTTATTTCAATTTTTACAAAAAGTATCGTTGTCTCTTCTTGTGCTCCTCATATTCGGCACGTGCCTTTTGAACTGTATCAATTTCGGAAACCTCAGCAATGGCAACTTCCCACCAGGCGTAACCGGGAATTCCCTTCGTCAGACTGGTTTCGATGGTGATCACGGTAGTTATTGGTTGTGCTTTTGCTGCTACAAGTGCTACCTTTAAAGAGTCGATGTCGTGAGCTTCGATAACATGCGCTCCCAGACTTCTGGCATTTTGTGCAAAATCAACCGGAAGAATATCTCCGGTTAGTAATCCGGTTTCCTCGTCGCGGTAGCGGTATTTTGTACCAAACCGTTGGGAACCGATTGATTGTGACAATCCGCCTATGCTGGCAAAACCATTATTGTTAAGCAGAACGATGGTAAATTTTATCCCTTCTTGAATGGCTGTGACGATTTCATTATTCATCATCAGGTAGTTACCATCACCAACCATAACAAATATTTCGCGGTCCGGACAAGCCATTTTAGCACCGATGCCGGCGGCTAATTCATAGCCCATGGTGGAATAGCCGTATTCAAGATGAAATCCTTTTGGATCGCGGGTTCGCCAGAGTTTGTGCAAATCACCGGGCAGACTTCCTGCCGCGCAAAGAACGACGTCTCGTGGACCGGCAAAATCATTCACTGCACCAACTACTTCTACTTGATTTACAGGAATTTCGCCAGTTGATTTGTAATATTCGCTAACCTGCATATCCCAGTTTTTATTCAAAAGGGAAACTCTTGCAGCGTAGTCTGGAGCTACTTGGTATCCTTTCAATAAATCAACCATTTCTTCGAGGCATACTTTCGCATCACCCGTAAGCGGAAATGCGGCATGTTTGGCAGAATCAAAATCAACAATATTAATGTTGATGAATTTGACATCCGGATTTTGAAAGGCTGTTTTGGAAGCTGTTGTGAAATCGCTGTATCGTGTGCCGATGCCTATGATCAGATCTGCTTTTTCGGTAAATTCGTTGGCTCCGGGGGTTCCGGTAGCTCCGACAGCCCCCAGATTGGAAGGATGGTTGTAGGGAAGCGATCCTTTACCGGCAAAAGTCTCGGCTACAGGGATACCAGTTGTATCGGCCAATTGCGCTAAAATTTCGGTTGCATCGCTGTAAATAACTCCGCCGCCAGCAATTATTACGGGTTTTTTGGACGCTTTGATAAGGGAAACTGCCTCTTTCAGCAAGCGCAAATCAGGACGTGGCCGGGCAATTTTCCAAACTCTTTTGCGGAACAATTCTTCCGGAAAATTGTATGCCTCCGCCTGTACATCCTGAGGAAAAGCAAGTGTAACTGCTCCGGTTTCGGAAGGAGAGGTGAGCACGCGCATTACCTCAGGCAATGAAGTGATCAACTGCTCGGGCCGGTTTATGCGGTCCCAGTATTTGCTAACGGGTTTGAAACAATCGTTCACAGAGATATCCTGGGTTGAGGCTGATTCAAGTTGCTGTAAGACCGGAGCTACATTTCGCTTGGCAAAAATGTCGCCGGGTATAATGAGTACCGGTAACCGATTAATGGTTGCGCAGGCAGCACCTGTAATCATGTTTGTGGCACCTGGTCCGATGGAGGAAATGCACGCAAAAGTGCCCATGCGGTTTTTCATCTTCGCATAAGCCATTGCGATGTGCACCGATGATTGTTCGTTTCTAGTCATAATGTACCGGAAATCAGTATTTTGCATTAGTCCCTGACCAACGCCGGCAACTATTCCATGACCGAAAATTCCCACACATCCGGCAAAAAACTGGGATTCTACTCCATCGCGTTCGACATACTGGTTTTTGAGAAATTCGACCAGCGCCTGTCCTGCAGTCTTTCTTTGAGTTTTCATTTTATAAGAGAATCCTTTCTCGGATAAAGGTTAGTAAATTTTGATAGCCTGTATTAAATTGATTAAGGGTATGAACCGTTGGGCCAAAAGTGAGAAATTCTGATTCTGTCATTCCGTCCACATCATAAGCCTTTCGGAAATCACCGAATTTCTTGTACAACTCATCAATAATTTCCTGCCTTACCGGAATATCTATTCGCGGAATCACCTCAATATCAGAATTGTTGTACTGTGTCCACCATTCGTGAGGCATGGATAAAACTACATCACCACCAATAAATTCGGACCATTGCAGATGGTTGCGAAAAGCAGCAACGAGCAGTTTACTGCGATATCCCCGCTCTTTAAAGAGTTGATAAGCCTTCTTAAAGGCAGCGACTCCGGCCCATTCCAAATATCCAGGATCAATAGAAATCCGTTCTTTAGCCATGACTCTTTTCAGCTGATCATCCAAACGACCAACCATCATGGTAACATAAGGAGTGAAATTATCGGTGTTTATTCCGTTGGTTTTGGCGCGTGCCAGTCCGCGTTCGATTCTTTCTGCCGCGATAATGACCTGAGGAACACTGAATGAAACGGTTACATTCACGCATATTCCCAAGGCCGTCATCTCTTCGATGGCATCCAATCCGGCGCTTACGCAGGGCGCTTTTATGGCAATGTTAGGGGCTAGGCTCGACAAATGCTTTGCGTGTTCAACCATTTTTGCTGAATTACGAAAATGCATTGGATTAACCTGAAGAGACAATCTTCCCTTTTTCCCGTTGTACTCTTTGTAAACGCCTTCCAATACTTTGGCCGCTTTTATGCCGATGGTCTCGATGAGTTTCCAGGCAATATCATCTTCAGAATCGGATGGATTTGCTTTAATAATCTCCATTAAGGTTTCCTTCCAAATCTCTTTTTCCTGCGAGATTACATTGTAAACGATTAGAGGATTTGAAGTTGCGCCAACTGCACCTTGTGAAACAGCATCGGATAATTCGATGATACTGCACGAGTCATTCCAAAACTCTGTGCCAGTTTCATTGGTAAGTTGCATTTTTGTCTTGTTTGTCATAGGTATGTATTTATGTGAGTTACCTCGATTGTGAGGTTTATTATTTATTCATTTCAATGGTTACCAGTGGAATACGTGGATCCATCCCTTTCCAGGTTCCATAGATCCATTTGTGGTCGGGATCGTCGGTGCTGGCCAGACTTTGGTCGCTGCCTGCCAGAAAATTCAGATAATAAGCATTGTACCCGTGTCCGGCGATAACCGGATGATAGCCTCTTGGTATGAGTACCACATCGTTGCTGTGCGCTTCGGCTATTTCGTCGAGGCTTCTATCGTCGGTGTACACTTTTTGCAAGGCAAAGCCCTGAGGCTTATCGATTTTATAGAAATAGATTTCCTCGAGTTCTGCCTCTTGCAGCCTCCCGGATACGGGATCAATTTTTCGGGTATCGTGTTTGTGGGCAGGGAAGGAGCTCCAGTTTCCGGATGGAGTATAAACCTCAACACAGACCAGCCGATGGCATTTTGAGCCGGGCGGTAATATTCGGTTGATCTGTCTGCTGGCATTATCGCCGCCACGGTACTCAATTTCCATCTTCACCACATCCTCCGGAGTGATAAATTGTGCAGGGAATTTCTGATCACTTTGGCACCAGCAACACGACAAATCCAGCAAATCGCTCTCTGCAGTTATCGTGAAAGTTGTGTTGGTTGAAAGATACAGTCCATGAAGTAGTCCGCTGAAAACATCTTTCCGGCCATGGATGGTTTGCCAGTTACCTTCGGATGTTTTTGCGCTGAAATTTCCACCCATCAAAACGAATATGTATTCATTCTGACCGGTATCTCCCGACCAGGTATCACCTTTTTTCAATACCCTGGCTTCCATGTTCAGATACGTCCATCCGGCATCAAGGCTCGAAATATTTTGATAGCTTACTTGCGAAGAATCAGATTTGGCCAATAATGGGCATTTATTGCTTTGGATCATTTTGTCATTTTCATTTTGCACATATTGTTGAAAATTGTTGAAGGGCGCATAATTATGCGCACCTACGCTCCATTACCAAAATATATAATACAACGTGCCTAAAATCCCACAGAT
>JBBQJE010000005.1:0-35989 GCA_038325635.1 Bacteroidales bacterium | reverse complement strand
TGCCGGTAAGCCAGCATTTGCTGAAGCAGGTGAAATAAATGTGAGGATCACCTCGTCAAAAACAGAGCCACTGCAAGGAGCAAACGGCTGAGCAGTAAGCCTAAGGGTAACCTGACCTGCAGCAATATCACCTGCACTTGGATTATATACCGTTGACAATGAATTTGGATTCGAGAAATAACCTGTGGGATTGGCAGTGCCATTTGAAGGCGTCCAAAGAACAGAAGAACTATTCAGAGCGGTTGCACTAGTAATTGGAAAGTTTGCTCCGGCACAAACATTGGCATCAGAGCCGGCTGAAACAACTGGTTTAGGCGGAATGGTTATAACAACATCATCTGTCGCTTCAGAACATTGAGCATTTCCAGTACCATGAATTGTTAGTATAACAGAGCCAACCAGGGCATCGGCAGCATTAACCACATAAGTAGGGTGCAGAGTTCCAGCTCCGCTCAAAGTTCCAGTACCTGAAGTTGTCCAGTAAACAGTTGCTAGTGGTAGTGGAGGGATTACTGTAGCATCACTATTCACATAAGTCCCATTCGCACAAATTGTTTTATCTGCTCCAGCAAATACCGTTGCAATCGGTTCAATGTGAATAGTAACATTATCAATAACGGGTGTAGCACATGGAGCCTTAGGAGAAGCCGTTAGCTTCAGCGTGACACTACCGGCAATAGCGTCGGCAACACTTGGCGTATACACGGGTAACAAGATGGTTTTATTGGAAAAGGTTCCGGTTCCGGTGGATGTCCATAGCAGGCTGGAGTATTCGGTTGCTGCTGCATTCGTCACAGGAAAAGTGCTGTTGGGACAGATGGTTGAAGGAGATCCAGCATAAGCAGCTGGTTTTTTTTGAATTCTCAAATAAAAGGATTTATTTATCGGGGCTAGACATGGAGTAAGCGCATCTGCCGTCAGGATTAGGGTAACTCCGCCATTTGAAATATCTGTTGCAGTAGGTGTATAGGTTGTAATTACCTGATTGACGTTAGTGAAATTCGATACACCTCCACCTCCACCTAACGAAGTCCAAGTCACATTGTTTGAATTAAATACATGTGCACCTATTGTTGTATAGGATTCACCTTCACAAATTTGATCATCTGCTCCAGGATTAACCACTGGTTTGGATTGTATGTTGATTGTTAACCTTTTCACTGCCGGAGAAGTACAAGGAGAGATAGCAGAAGCGGTGAGTTCCAGAACTACAAACCCTGCTGCTACATCGGCAGAAGTCGGAAAGTAAGTCGGATTAAGTGTCGTATTATTAAACAATGATCCGGTTCCACTAACAGTAATCCACTTGTATGTATCACTATTGAGAGCCTGGGCCGTAATATAATAAAATGTTTGGTCCTCACAGATTACATCTGAGGAAATCAATGTAATTGTAGGCGCAAGATTAGAGTAGACCGTAACAGGAGCAGACTGTGAAATGGCACCAACCCCGCATGCATTTTCTCCTTGTACCGTAAAACTACCGGAGGTTGCACTAGCCCCAAAATTGACCGAAATATTGTTGAATCCACTCACAAAAGAACCACCCGAACCGCTATAAACCCATTTATAGTTGTCGGCATTAACTATTGAATTAACACGAAAATTAACGCCATTTTGCCCCCTACAAACGGTTGGTGAGCCGCTAATTGTCTCTGCTGTCCCCGGGAGCGGATTTACATTAATCGTGAGGGAGTTTTCTGGCCCGTCTCCACAACTGTTCATACCCTTCACTGTTAATACCCCAGACGCGGAGGCAGACGCTGAAAAAGAAATATCGACTTGTGGAATAATCGTTGTAGCAGGGAAAGTTGCACCCGAACCGGAGTAAGACCAGCTATAACTTGTTGCACCTGCAATCGGCCCTACCGAATAGGTCAACGAATTAGACCCTTGACAAACCAAAACACCTGGCGGAGTAATTGCGCCGACCGCCCCAGGCAGCGGGACAACAGTTATCAAGCCGGAAGGTAAACTGGGTTTTTGGGTTAAATCCGAAAAAGTTGCAACAGCATAATAATAATTAAGTGACCCTATTGGAGATGTTGGTATAGGAAGAATATCTATAACAGAGGAGAGATTATTATATGTAATCGTTTTTACGGTATTCCCAGATGTGTTACCGCCATTAGTATTATGGAACCACTCAATTTTGGTAACAGTAATAGTTCCAAACCCTGTCGCTGTAACTGAAAGGCTATTGTTCCCATTCAAACAAATATTTTGCGGTGTGGAATTAGGATCAGTTATCGTTTGCCCATAAGATTGAGTGAGGGCAAATAAAAACACCGCAAATCCCAACACCTTCCTGAGGGATAAAAACTTCGTATTTTGCAAAGCAGGTACACTCATTACATTTGTTTTTGTTCAGTCAGATACGTTTAATTACCTGATGCTGATCGTTTAAGGGATGGACAGAAAAAGAAACCATTACAAATTTCCTTTTTCTTTATCTCAGAAAAGCCATAAAGGTTACCCAGTAAACCCTCACGGAAAAGATCAAATCCATTAAAATAAACAATCGAATGCCAAATTTGTTTTCAAAATAGGCAAGAAACCAACTATGTTTATCACCTAAGGTGACCAAAGTACAGAAAAAAAGGAAGCAAAAAAAATATTATCAGTAAAATCAATGGTTTTCGTGTATATACCTCCTTTAATTAATCTCGATATAAAAAAAGAATTGAATATCAACAAAACCCAATTGGTCATAGATCCGGATGCCAACGTCATGGGGGATGGAGCGATCACGGAAGCCGACAAAGTAGTGGATGACACCAAAAGGCGGGAGTACGGTGTTATTCTGAACGGAGGGAGGAATCAGTTCTATGATAGTATGGATCCTTCACGGCGTTCCGGATGGCAGTGATATTGCCTTGTAAAAACGAAAAAACGAGGTAAAATGAGGCGATTAGTTTTGTAAGTTTGGTCAAAAAAGAAGTGAGTATCAACAAAACCATATTAGGAATAGATCCGGGTACAAACATCATGGGATACGGTGTGATAAAGGTAGACGATACTAAAGTCAGTATCGTGGCCATCGGCGTGGTGAAAACATCCGGATTTACCGGCCATTACGAGAAACTCAGCCATATCTTTAACCGCACGCTGTACCTGGTGGATGAATATAAGCCGGACGAAACGGCTCTGGAGGCACCTTTTTTTGGAAAGAATATTCAGTCGATGCTAAAACTGGGTCGTGCGCAGGGTGTTGCCATGGCGGCATCGCTCTATCGAGGAGTTCCTATATTTGAATACGCTCCCCTTCGCATTAAACAGGCAATCACCGGAAACGGAGCCTCCTCCAAAGAACAAGTCGCCTATTTTCTAAAACAGATGTTCGGCATGACCATTATGCCTTCAGACCTGGATGCCACCGACGGACTGGCAGCAGCCGTTTGCCACTACCTCCAGATGAAGAATCCGGTTTCAGAAAAAGGAGCGAAGAATTGGGAGGAGTTCGTGCGGAAGAACCCCGATCGAATAAAATAGTGAAAAATGAAAAATGAAGAATGAAAAATGGAAGAGGCGTTTCTTCCATTTTTCACTTTTCATTTTTCATTTTTCACTTCTTCTGCTATTAATTTGGCAATCGCGGCGAATTCCTCCGGCGTGAATTTGAGTTTGGGTTTGGAAAAGTCAATGTCCTTTTCGCTGTTAAGCGGGATAAGATGCACGTGGGCATGCGGAACTTCTAATCCTAAAACAGCCACTCCTACCCGCTTGCAAGGAATTACTTTTCCAATCGAAATCGCAACATTCCGAACGAATTCCATTAAGCCGGCATAGCTTTTCGCATCCAAATCAAAAAGATAATCGACTTCTTTCTTCGGAATAACCAACACATGTCCGGCGGCAAGCGGGAAAATATCCAGAAAGGCGAGGTAATTTTCATCCTCTGCTACCTTGTAACAAGGAATCTCACCGGCTACGATTTTAGAGAAAATTGATGACATGATAAATGAGACATGAGAAATGAGAGATGAGACTTGAGAGATAAGACTTGAGTGATGAGTGATGAGTGATGAGAGATGAGAGATGAGAGAAAACGAACAACGAATCTTACTGCTTGATAATTAGCACATTAGCACATTAGCACATTAGCATATTACTTATCGAGTTCGATGTTGATGATTTCGAATGGGATAACTCCGGATGGAACGTGGATATCCACGATATCGCCAACTTTTTTGCCCAGAAGGCCTTTAGCGATTGGCGTACTAACACTGATTTTGGCGGCCTTCAGATCAGATTCGTGATCAGAAACGATCGTATAGACCATTACCGCATTATTTTTGATGTTTTTGATGGTCACTTTATTCATGATTTGCACAGAATCGGTATCAATCTTGGATTGATCGATGATCCTGGCATTGGCTATCTGATCCTGCAAAACGGCAATCTTGGCCTCAAGCATTCCTTGGGCATCCTTAGCTGCATCGTATTCGGCATTCTCTGAGATATCTCCCTTTTCAATGGCTTCGCCAATTTGTTTTGAGATCATCGGTCTTTCGATGTTGAGCATCCTGTCCAGATCTGCTTTAAGCTTTTTTAAACCTTCTGCGGAGATATAATTTATTTTGGCCATCCTTGTTACCTGTTTACTGAATTATACATAAAAAAACAGAAGAACTCCAAACCTCGGAGCTCTTCCACTATTTCAATCTCTGACAAATATAGAAAATATTCTTTTTTATTTTACAAACTGGAATGCATATTTTTTCAGTCACCCATTATTCGTATTTTTGTTCCATGATAAAAATAAGTAGCATGCCAAAAATTCTGATTACCAAACTGCTTTCACACCGTTTGTTGTGGCTATTGCTAGTTGGTTTTATAGCTTGCACCGACAATCAGAACACCTTTGTTCCGTACGCAAAGGTCGATAAATACATCTCACTGGTCAACTACAATAACCTTTTAATTTCAGGAAACTCCATGACGTTTCCTGCGGATGGCTATGCCGGATTGATCATGGTATGTATCAGTGATCAGCAATACCTGGCTTTCGATGCCTGCTGCCCTTATGAAGGAGCTAAAAATAGCATCGTTGAGACCAATCCCGGACAGATAGGCATTGTAGCGAGCAGCAATCCGGTTGCAACATGCAAAATCTGCGGTTCTCAATACATTCTTTTCCAGGGAGGCTACCCAACCAAAGGTCCTTCGACCCGGAATTTAAAACAATACCAGGTAACGGTGTTGGATAATAGGTTGTGGGTGCATAACTAATAAAAAATGAGCGCTTAGCGCTCATTTTTTATTAGTTAGTACCGGTAGTGGTCTGGCTTGTAAGGTCCTTCCTTTGGAATTCCCAGATAATCAGACTGATCCGTGCTTAGCGTGGTGAGCTTTACGCCAAGTTGAGCAAGGTGTAATCTTGCCACTTCTTCGTCCAACTGTTTGGAAAGGCGATAAACACCAATCTCATACTTATTCTTCCACAAATCAAGTTGAGCCAATGTTTGATTCGTGAAGGAGCTACTCATCACAAAAGAGGGATGACCTGTTGCACAACCCAAGTTAACCAATCGGCCTTCTGCAAGCAGGAAGATGGCATGTCCGTCGGGATATACATATTTGTCGACCTGTGGTTTGATGTTGATCTTTTTAATCCCTGGCCATTTTTCTAATTTACTCACCTGGATCTCGTTGTCGAAGTGGCCAATATTACAAACAATTGCCTGATCAGGCATGGCGGCCAAATGTTCGGCCGTAATAACATCTTTGTTTCCGGTGGTTGTCACAAATATATTGCATTCTCCTACAACATCTTCGATAGTGGCAACCTGATAACCTTCCATCGCTGCCTGAAGTGCACAGATTGGATCAATCTCGGTTACGATCACACGGGCACCATAACCTCTTAATGATCTGGCACAACCTTTTCCAACATCGCCATATCCGCAAATTAGTACGACTTTACCTGCAACCATCACATCCGTGGCTCTTTTAATTCCGTCGGCCAATGATTCGCGACATCCGTACAGGTTGTCGAATTTAGATTTGGTAACTGAGTCATTGACATTAATAGCGGGGAACATCAGTTCGCCACGCTCCAGCATCTGATACAAGCGATGAACTCCGGTTGTTGTCTCTTCAGAAACTCCCTTGATCTCTTTGATTGCATTGCTCCAACGGGTTGGATTTTCCTTTATCGTCTTTTTGAGAGCCAGGAATAACTGTTTTTCATCTTCCCCATCGACCTCTTTATCAAGAATAGCAGGATTTTTCTCGGCAGCACTTCCGATGTGAACCATCATCGTCGCGTCTCCACCATCGTCGACAATCATCTGTGGACCGACGCCATTGCCAAAATCAAGAGCACGATCGGTACACCACCAATATTCTTCAAGGCTTTCTCCCTTCCAAGCAAAAACCGGAATACCAGCTTCAGCAATCGCCGCAGCTGCATGATCCTGTGTAGAAAATATATTGCAGGAAGCCCAACGAACGATAGCTCCCAATTCGGTTAATGTTTCAATGAGTACCGCCGTTTGAATCGTCATGTGCAACGATCCCATAATCCGAACCCCTTTCAATGGTTTATCCGTTCCATATTTCGAACGAAGGGACATGAGTCCCGGCATCTCTTTTTGTGCGATCTCGATCTCTTTTCGTCCAAATGCGGCCAAGGAGATATCATAAACTTTGTAATCCTTCATTGTTGTAATTATTTAGAAATTAGATTAAAATCAAATTTATATTTTCTTCGCAAAGATAATCAAAGCCTTGATTTTATCATCCGCTAACTGTTCGGTAAGCTTTTGAAGACTTTCAAATTTTATTTCGCTTCTAATCCGTTCCACAAAATTGATCGTAATATATTGGTTATAAATATCTTTCGAGAAATCAAAAATATGTACCTCGATGCTTCTGTGATCCACATTGGAGTTCACGGTAGGTCTTGTGCCCACGTTAAGCATCCCTTTGTATTGTTTGCCCTCAACAGTTGCAAAAACCGCATATACGCCGTCGGTAGGAACCATTTTGTGCCGGTCGTCCGGCAAAATATTGGCCGTAGGAAATCCAAGTTCCCGACCTAATCTCCTGCCTTCGATGACTTTCCCCTTTAATAAATACGAATATCCCAGAAAATGGTTGGCCTTTTGCATGTCGCCAACTTCCAGTGCCTGCCTTATTCTGGTAGAACTTACGGCCATATTCTCGACTAACAAAGGACTCAATTGTTCAACTTCAAATCCAAATTGCTTACCTAAAACCTCCAAAGAACGAAAATCTCCTTTCCTGTCGTGACCAAATTTATGATCATACCCGGTTACAAGAATGCGTATATGCATTTGATTTACAAGAATTTTCTTCACAAAATTGATGTAAGAAAGTGAAGCAAATTCTTTGGTAAAAGGATAAATCACCAAATGATCCAATCCTAGCTCTTCCAGCAAAGTTGCCTTTTCATCTACCGTGGATAATAACCTGATCGAGTCGTCTTCAGGGGTCACGATCATCCGCGGATGCGGGAAAAAGGTGAATATTACAGATTCCCCCCCCGTCTTGATGCTTATTTGCCTAAGTTCGGCAATGACTTCCCGATGACCGAGGTGGACACCGTCAAATGTACCGATCGTGACGACCGGTTTTTTAGCACTGAAATTTTCTAATCCGTAATGTATCTGCACTTCAAAGAATAAAGCGCAAAAGTAATCAAAAATGCAAAAAATTCCTTCGGATTTTTTTGCATTTTTGTCGTTTAATCAGTACCAAAAATTTTAACTCATAACTTGTATGAACCGTATCCTTACTCTATTGGCAATTGTACTTCTTGCTGTTGCTTGCGGGAAAAAGAATAACTTCACCATTACCGGAAAAATTGAAGGTGGCGCAGGAAAAAAAATATATTTGAACCATCTGCTTACCAGCACGCAAAGTCCGGCGGATTCGGTAAAACTCGACGAGAAGGGTGAATTTAAAATGAAGGGAAAAGTAGGTGCGCCAACCTTCTTTCTGATGAAATTCTCCGACACAAATTTTGCTACCCTACTGCTTGACTCAACTGAAAACGTGAACATTACAGGTTCGTATAGAAATTTCTCTACCGATTATGAAGTGAAGGGATCGGATAATTCATCCAAAGTACGCGATCTTACCTTTCGGTTTGCCAATGTAAAATCTAAAGTAGATTCATTGCGCATGCTCTATCAGAAGCATCAAAACGATGCCATCTATACCGCAGAATTGGAACGTTGGAACAACGAATATGCCAAATGTGTTTCTGATTATACCGGCTATGTCAATGATTTTGTGAAAAAAAATCCATTCTCAATGGCCAGTGTATATGCGCTTTACCAGAAGTGGGATGAAAATAATTATGTTGCGAATGACTTTCAGGCCATGAAGACCTCTGCTTCTGCGCTTTTTGCGATTTACCCAAAAAACGATCAAGTTAAAGCACTCTATAACAATGCCTTGAATCTTATCAAAGAGCAAAATAATCAGAAGCTAAACAATTTGATGGCCCAATCGGCAGTTAACTCGCCAAACATCAAATTGCAAGATAATGGTGGTATTGAACGCGACTTGTGGTCGTTACATGGGAAATATGTGCTCCTTCATTTTTGGTCGGCCAAAGACCGGACTTCCAGAATTCAGAATCAGGTATTAGTTGAATTGTATTCCAAATTTAAAAACAAAGGATTCGAAATATTTATGGTCAGCGTTGACGATGACAAAACGGCCTGGGAAATTGCTATAGCCGAAGACAGGCTTCCATGGATCAATGTTGGTGATATGAAAGGCAGCGTTTCAGCCTTGATAAGCTACAATATTCATACTATTCCTGCCAATTATCTTCTCGACAGGGAGGGAAAAATCATCGGTAAGAACTTGCAGGGTCCTGATTTGAATGCTACATTGTCAAAAATTTTGTAAATCCTGATTTACCTTTATCTTTGTTGCGAAATTTTGTTGGAAAGATTTATCGCAAAAATTGACTGTGGTTATCGGAAAGAAAATCTATTTTGTCTCTGACCTTCATTTTGGAGCTGCTGCATTGAAGGACAACAAAGAACGTGAGTTACTGTTTGTTGATTGGCTTCATTCGATCAGAAAGGATGCACTTATGATCTTTCTGATGGGTGATTACTTCGATTTCTGGTTCGAGTACAAGAAAGCAGTTCCCAAAGGATTTGTCAGGTCACTTGGTGCGTTGGCAGAACTTTGTGATAGCGGAATACCCATCCATTTTTTTATCGGAAACCACGATATATGGGCTTTTGATTACCTCTCCAAAGAAGTTGGGATGATTATTCACCGGCATACAATATCGATGGATCTCCTTGGAAAGAAATTCTTTCTTTCCCATGGTGACGATCTCGGCAAGAAAGATTTTGGTTATCAATTATTAAAAACCTTCTTTCACAATTCTTTAGCACAATGGTCATTTGCTAAAATTCATCCGGATCTTTCAATCAGGCTGGCTCACCATTGGTCTAAAAATAGCCGGCTTTCGTACAAAGGTGGAGACCATGATTTTAAAGGACTTGAATTTGAAGAGCAGTATCACTTTGCAAAGAGTGCATTAGCGAAGGAACATTTTGATTATTTCGTTTTTGGACATCGGCATATTGTATTAAATGAACCTCTTTCGGATGATAGCAGGCTGATCATCTTGGGTGATTGGATAAAGAAATTCACGTACGGAGTATTCGACGGAAACGAATTTCGTATTGAAAAGATAAAAGAAGAAAAAATAAAAGAGTATATAACAATTTAATTATGAGTAAGAAGCTTTATACCGTTATTGTAGGAACGGGATCTTATGTGCCTCCGACAGTGATCCCAAACAGCTATTTCTTGGATAAGGAATTTATTGACCCAACAACGGGAAAAAAATTCGAGACATCCAATGAGGAGATTATCCGCAAATTCCACGAAATTACAAATATTGAAGAAAGGCGTTATGCAGAACCTGATCAGGCTACCAGTCATTTGGCCACTTTTTCGGCAGAGGATGCCATAGTCTCTTCCGGTTATGACCGTGAAAAATTGGAATTTATCATTGCAGCACACAATTTTGGAGATATCTATCCAGGTACGTTCCGTTCAGATATGTGTCCTTCCATTGCCAACCGCGTCAAAACCAATTTGGGAATTAAAAATACCCATGTCTTTACCCATGACGTCGTTGCAGGATGCCCAGGCTGGACAACGGCCATGATTATTGCCGATGCCTATATTAAGAGTGGATTGTATAAATGTGGATTGGTAATTGGTTCAGATTTAAATTCAAGAGTTTCCGATCCATTCGACAGAGACCGTATGATCTTCTCTGACGGATCAGGTGCGGTCATCGTCGAAGCAGTTGAAAGCAAGGTCCCTGTTGGCATTCTGGCAGAGGCAAGCCGTTCGGATATTGATCCTGTTATGTTGAAGATGGCGGTTTCATTAAACCCCGAGTATGATGGTACTGAATTAAACATCCGCATGCTGGGGCACAAAGTATATGCTTATGCCTTAAGCGCTGTCCCTGGTGTTGTCAAAGAGAGCCTTGACAAGGCAGGTCTTCATCTTACTGATATCAAAAAAGTTTTGATTCATCAAGCCAATGAGAAGATGGATGAAGCAATTCTCACTCGGGTATTCAAACTGTACGGAATAAAGGAATGGAATCCGGATGTGATGCCTATGACTATCCGTACTCTTGGGAATTCCTCTACAGCCACCGTTCCGACCTTGTTAGACCTTATCGTGAAAAATAAAATGGAAAACCATTCCATTGAGCCAGGCGATCATATAATACTAACTTCTGTCGGTGCAGGAATGGTGATCAATTCAATCGTTTACCGATTTCCTGATAACGCACTATTTCAGGTAGATTAAATATTCCTTTATATTATTTTAAGCGTAACCATCTAAAACGGTTACGCTTTTTTTATATTTAAAAAAAATAATTCCATGGAAATTATACTCCCAATATTGGCATTTGTCTCAGGCGGAATACTTGTTTTTCTTTGGCAACAACGCCGTCTGACGGAGGAGCGGGCAATTTCTTTGACAAAGTATTACGATGCAGAAAAGCAAAGTTTTTCGAAACTTGCTGAGGCTGAAAAAAAACAATCCCTGGCCGAACAGCAACTCATTTCTCTGACACGTAATTTCAATGAAATAAAAACAGAGCTTAACAATGAGCGTATGAAGGGCGAAAGTACTATCCGTCAGTTGACTACTTCGATTTCTGATTTAGAGCATGCAAAAACACAGTTAACCGACAAGGCGCAGGAACTGGAGCAGATCCAAAAACGCCTTACCATTGAATTTGAGAATGTTGCGCATAAAATTCTCAAGGAGCATTCGGCCGAATTCACCACCTTAAACCAAAAAAATATTGGAGAGATTCTTTCTCCACTCAAAGAGAAAATCGTAATTTTTGAGAAAAAAGTGGAAGAATCGTACGAAAAATCGTTGAGAGACCAGACAGATCTCAAAGTTGAATTGAAAAAATTACAGGAACTAAATCTTAAGATAAGCAATGATGCTCAAAATTTAACACAAGCCCTCAAGGGGGATGTGAAAAAACAGGGAAACTGGGGAGAAGTTGTTTTGGAACGAGTTCTGGAACGTTCAGGACTCACGCTTGGAAGAGAATATGAACGTGAAGTTGTAGATGAAAATAGCGATGGCAAGCAGATACGACCCGATGTTATCATCCATCTTCCGGATAAAAAACACTTAATTGTTGACTCGAAGGTCTCTCTGGTTGCTTATGAACGATTGGTAAACGAGGCATCCGATGAATTGAGGATACAGCATATCGCAGATCATTTAAAGTCGCTACGTTCACATATTAAAATGCTGTCTGACAAGCATTATCCAACTGCCAAGAATCTGAACAGTCCGGATTTTGTGTTGCTTTTCCTGCCGATTGAATCCTCTTTCAGCATTGCCATTCAGGAAGATCAGGAACTATTCAATTTTGCTTGGGACAATAAAGTTGTTATCGTTAGCCCTTCCACGCTTTTGGCCACGCTACGGACTATTGCATCCATTTGGAAGCAGGAGAATCAGACAAAAAATGCGTTGGAGATCGCAAATCTGGGAGCTTCACTTTACGATAAATTCGTCAATTTCGTACAGGATCTGGAGAAAGTTGGAAAAGGCATCGAGGCGGCTCAAACCAATTATAGCGCAGCACTTAACAAACTTCATACTGGTAAAGGGAATCTTGTTAGAGCCTCCGAGCGACTAAAAGATCTGGGAATTAAGACACAAAAAGCATTACCCGATTATTTAATTGAGGATGATAATCCGGTCGCAAAACCCAATGAGACTTCCGGATTATTCAAAGAGTAAAAAATGACTGCCAACCAGAGTGGCCATGAAGAGGAAAAATAGGAACTCCCGCCAAAAACTGCGCTTGCCCGACATAAAAAATACCGCGATCAAATAGGAGACCGGTATCGTTGAAATTGCGATGACACCCAATCCTGTTGAAGGGAATAAAAAAACGGAGGGAATACTTAGTCCCAACATCCAATAAAGGATAATAAAATATTTCCGGGTGCTCATTTTTCGTATGCTGACCGAGTTAATCAATGAGATGCTGCCAAAAGCAGAAAGCAGAAAAATGAACACGGTGACTAATAAGAATGCTATTTTGAAAAGAAATTGGTTGTTTACTGATTTCATTCCCAGAAAAATGGATGTGATAAATGTCTGATCGGAACCTGTGACATAAAGAAACGACCAAAGCAAAAGCCATGGAAGGGAAAATCCAATCAACGGAATTACTAACAATCGCCAATTATCACTTTTCTGTAACACAAAGATGCTGATCCAGATAAGTGGGAAAAGTGTTATCACCGGCAAATAAAACAAGGCTCCTATTGATAGCAGGAACGAAGCGTTAAAGGTGGAGGAGATCTCGTTTTTACGGTGATACGTATTGAAAATATAGTAGACAGATAACAACACAAATAAGGTCGCCGGGTAGACAGGGTGAAATGTTTGTAAGGAAGGAAAAGAGGATGTTATTGCAACATAGAGTATTCCGGGCAAGAAAGTACGTTGTGGCAGAAATTGAAATTCATAACTCAAGAGTGAAAGCATCAAGGCATTTAATAACACTAAAAGGAATCCTACGAGTACTGGCCAGAGGGTTACTCCACTAAATAATTTAATAACTAAGGTAAATAGCGGCATCATTCCTTCGCCAGGATTTATCACCAATGATATCGGGATCTTCAATGGTTCCACCCAAAACAAGAACGCAACAATTGGGATCAGAATGGCACTTACAATATTTTTGCTGTTAAATAGTCGAAGAAACATGACTGTATATTTTAGATATCACCTATTTGATGCTTGCGGTCTCCAGACGACCATATATGGCGCGTTCAACCACATTGTCTCCGCACGACCACCAAGAGTCGCCCCTACAGGTCCATTCCAATATCAGACCGATAATACATCTTATCAAAAGATATTTTTTGGGCATTTCTGTACGTCATAGCCAAAGCTTCTTCCATTGAATTTGCCAATGAACTGACTGCTAGCACCCTACCCCCATTGGATAGAATTATATCCCCATCCAACTTTGTTCCAGCATGAAATACCATACTATCCTCAACAGTATCAAGGTATTTGATAACCATTCCCTTTTCGTAATTACCTGGATAGCCGCCTGCCACAACGACTACCGTGACAGCCGTTTTGGGGGAGATTAGCAACTCCTTTTCGTTCAAATTACCTTGAGCTACGCCTTTGAGTAGTTCAACTAAATCTGAATCGACTCGCATCAATACGGCTTCTGTTTCAGGATCTCCCATCCGGACGTTGTACTCAATCAAATAAGGATCTCCACCACAGTTCATCAATCCAAGGAAGAGAAATCCTTTGTAATTTATTCCTTCCTTTTGAAGTCCATTAATAGTTGGGATCACCATGCTATCTTCCACCTTTTTCAGAAATTCGGCAGTAACGAATGAGACGGGTGAGATTGCCCCCATTCCTCCTGTATTTAATCCGGTATCACCTTCACCAATTCTTTTGTAGTCCTTGGCTTCGGGTAAAATCTTATAATGAACGCCATCTGTCAAAACAAAAACGGAACACTCAACCCCGTCAAGAAATTCTTCGATCACTACCGTGGAACTGGCACTACCAAACAGTCCGTTAAGCATTTCTTGCAGTGAATCAATGGCTTCCTTTAAATTATCAATTATCAGTACCCCCTTGCCGGCAGCTAAACCATCCGCTTTTAGAACATAAGGCGATTTCAAACTTTTCAAAAATTCAATGCCTGCATACACGTTTCCGGCATGAACAGTAAAATATTTTGCGGTGGGAATTGCATTTCGTATCATAAACTCTTTAGCAAATTCTTTGCTGCCTTCGAGTCGGGCACCCTGACTGTCAGGTCCAATGATCGACACCTTCCTCAGTTGCTCATCTGCCCTAAAATAGTTGTGAATTCCTTCTACCAAAGGTACTTCCGGGCCTACCAGAACCATATTTATAGCATATTTCAATACAGCCTCGCGGATAGATGGAAAATCAGTAACCTCAATGTTCAGATTATGACCAAGTGCCGACGTCCCTGCATTTCCCGGAGCAATATAAAGTTCATCGAGTTGATTACTTTGTTTCAGTTTCCACGCAAAAGCATGTTCGCGTCCTCCCGATCCAATGATTAATATGTTCATATACTGTTTTATTGATACTACAAAATAAACAAGAATTTCATTTAAAAGACACACGAAAGTTGGTTTGAAGAAATTTATCTTATTTTTATGGAACTAATTTAAAAAAGTACTTCAAGTTTGGAGTTCCATACTACCTTTAAAAAGCAAATTATTTACGTATGAATAAAAGTGCTATCACAGTCATCGGCAGTACAAACACGGATATGGTCATCAAAACTTTCCATCTTCCTAAGCCTGGAGAGACTATATTAGGAGGCGATTTCCTGATGAATCCAGGCGGAAAAGGTGCCAATCAGGCAGTTGCTGCTGCCCGGTTAAACGGTAAAGTGACGCTGGTGGCTAAAACTGGCGATGATGTGTTCGGAAAGCAAGCCAAGAAGCTATTTTTATCAGAGAAATTGAATGTTGATTATCTGTTCACTGATAAAGACAGCCCTTCGGGGATTGCGCTCATTACGGTTGATGATCAGGGCGAAAATTGCATCGTGGTAGCCCCTGGAGCTAATTCCCAACTACTCCGTGAAGATATTGACCTGGCCAAAGACGCCATCTTACAATCTGACATCTTACTGATGCAGCTTGAGATACCTTTAGACACCGTAATTTATTCCGCTGAAATTGCCTTTAAAGCCGGTAAAAAAGTGATCTTAAATCCGGCACCAGCACAGCCCTTGCCGACCGAACTTTTGAAGAATCTATATATGATCACGCCAAACGAGACGGAATCGGAGTTGCTAACCGGCATTCAGGTAACGGATCAACCATCAGCAATTGCTGCAGCGAAAATTCTTTTAGCCAAAGGAATTGAAGTTGTGGTTATTACAATGGGAAATAAAGGAGCCATGCTGGTGACAGCTGATATTTGCGAACTAATTCCATCTTTTAAAGTAACAGCAGTAGATAGTACAGCTGCAGGCGACTGCTTCAACGGTGCATTGGCGGTAGCACTATCGGAAGGAACCGATTTGGTGAACACCATTAAATTTGCCAATAAAGCTGCATCCATTTCGGTAACCCGCATGGGCGCACAGTCTTCTGCACCCTATCGACATGAAATTGAACTATGAAAAACAATTTTTGCACTCTCCTATTTTTCTGTACATGGATTCTTTATGGTTGCTCTACCCAACCCAAACTTACTCCTGCCGAACCGGTAAAGATTATCTTGGATACTGACATTGGTCCAGATTACGATGACGTGGGAGCCATGGCTGTTCTACACGCACTCGCGGATAGTGGCAAAGCAGAAATTTTGGCCACTTTTGCCAGTAACAAAGATTCACTTGTAGTTCCAACCATAGAAGTAATAAATACCTATTTTGGAAGATCGGCTATCCCGGTAGGAGCACCGAAATCAGTAGGAGTTAGCCTCACCTCCGGGCAACATTGGCCTGATTCAATAGTGCAAAGGTTCCCTCATGTGACCCGTTCCAGTGCTGAAGCACCCGACGCAGTTAAACAATACCGCAAAATTTTATCCGAGCAACCTGACGGCTCTGTGATCCTTGTCACAATAGGATTTCTAACTAATCTGAGCAATCTTCTGCAGTCAACGGCAGATGAAATTAGCCAATTGAACGGTACTGATTTAGTGGCCTTAAAAGTTAGTAAGTTGATTTCTATGGCAGGGAAATTCCCAGCGGGTAAAGAATTCAATGTTTATAAGGATTCAACAGCCTCAAAATATTGCTTCGAACACTGGCCTACCCCGGTAGTTTTTACAGGATTCGAAATTGGAGAAAAGATTAAAACCGGGTTAAGGCTAATTGAGCATTCAAACCGAAATAATCCGGTAAGAGAAGCCTTCAGAATCGCCATTGAAGGTTCTAAAGAAGATCTTTATGGCCGGATGAGTTGGGATCAAACCGCTGTTCTGATTGCTATTTATGGCACTCAACCCTTTTTCACGACCGTGACAGGAACCATTCGTATTAATCCTAATGGCAGCAACGGATGGGAAGATGATCCGGAAGGAAAACATTCCTACGTTCAGTTTAAAATGAGTCCCGATAGTATTGGCAAATTTATTGAAGACAGGATGATGCATATTCCAATGAAAAATGAAAAATGAAAAATGAAAAATGAAAAATGAAAATAATAATAACCTGATAATATGAAAACTTCAACTCTTTTTTACTCGATTCTGCTTGGATTGGCATTTGCTTGCAGCCAGCCGGATCCAACTGTAAGAACCATTTCACCGGAGGTCCTGAAGGACAAAATTGCAGGAGGATGGGCTGGTAAAATACTGGGAGTCACCTATGGTGCACCAACCGAATTTCATGCGCAGGGTCGCACTTTTGAAGATTCCATTCATTGGATCCCAAAGGATGCCATTGGGTCGCTGACTCAGGATGATCTCTATGTTCAGTTAACATTTTTAATGACGATGGATCAGTTTGGAATCGATGCTCCTGCAAAAAAATACCAGGAATTATTTGCCAAAGCCGGCTATGAACTTTGGCATGCTAATGCGCAAGCGAGGAAGAATTACTTCGACAGCATCTTCCCTCCACGCTCAGGTGCACCGGAATTTAACTTTCATGCTAACGATATCGATTTTCAGATAGAGGCCGATTATATAGGATTCATGTCGCCGGGGATGCCAAACAGTGCAGCTAAACTTGCCGATAAGATTGGGCATATCATGAATTATGGAGACGGTGTTTATGGAGGAATATTCATCTCCGCACTATACGCTGAGGCTTTTTTTGAGAATGATATCCGCAAAATCGTTGAAAAGGCATTGCTCTCTTTGCCAAATGAGTCTGATTATGCGAAGATTATTCGTGATGTCATTGTTTTAAAGGATAAAAATCCTGGCGACTGGCGGGTAGTTTGGAAAATATTGGAAGAAAAATATGGTAAAACACATATCTGCGGAGCCGGGGATACCTTTAATATAGACGCCAAACTCAATGGGGCATATATTGTTATTGGCCTTCTGTACGGTGGTGGTGACGCGATAAAAACGATGGAGATAACAACCAGGTGCGGACAGGATTCTGATTGCAATCCCTCCAATGCAATGGCTGTTTTGGGCGTACTTTATGGATTCTCCCACCTGCCCGAATCCATGCAAAATGAGATCAAACAAATGCAGGATTCGCAATTTATTTTTACCAACTACTCTTATTACAAAGCAGTTGACCAAACCTATAAATATGCTGTCAATCATGTAATAGCTGAAGGTGGAGAGGTAAATCCAGGCGTGTTAAAAATCAAAGTTCAAAATCCGGTTCCGGCTCCTTTAGAAATCAGTTTTCCCGATATGGTTCTGAGCGAGAAGGTATCAATTTTCGACGAAAAGCGATGGAGATTCTCAGGCAACTGGCAAACTTTTCCAATGGCACCCGAAAATGAAGTTAAGAAAGTTAAACAGACAAAATTTGCCAGCAAAGAAGGCGATTTTCTTGAATTTAATTTTGAGGGAACGGCTATCTCGCTCGAAGGAAACTGGAAGAAAGATGGCGGCAAAGCTTCCGTTTTCATTGATGGAAAACTGCACAATACCTTCGACACGTACTTTTATTATAACAAGCAGGAGCAAGCCCCTATCAATATATGCCATGTCTTAAACTTGGCACCAGGAAAGCATACGCTGAAACTTGTGGTTAACGGTGAGAAAAAACCGGAATCTCTCGATAGCAGGATTTATGTATCAAATGCATTGGTGTTTAAAGACAAATAATGTAAAATCGGCTTAATAATCTACGCAGGAAGCAATTAAAAAAAAGAGGGAACCCGACGGATTCCCTCTTTTTTTAATCTAAACTTGCTCTATTTAAGCTTGTTTTACATCTACTGCGATAAGACCTTTTCTTCCGTCTTGTAATTCGAAAGTTACGTGATCGTTTTCTTTGATTTGATCGATTAATCCTGTTACGTGTACGAAGTACTCATTTTGAGACTCATCGTCTTTGATAAACCCAAATCCTTTTGTTACATTAAAGAATTTGACAATTCCTTTACTCATTTATTGTTATAATTTTAATTCGGTTCAAAGATACTATTATTTCATTACAATCTATCAGCCAGCCTGAAGTCGTAAAGTGCTAATTCTTTCGATTTTTTCTGATGCAAACTCTGGAGTAATAATCATGCTGGTTCCTCCTTCTGAAGGCATATCAAACATCGCATCGATCATAATGGTCTCACAGATAGACCTCAACCCGCGGGCTCCCAATTTAAATTCAATGGCTTTGTCGACAATTACATCAAGAGTCTCCTCTTTGAACTCCAACTTAATACCATCCATTTCGAACAGTTTGTGATACTGCTTGATAATTGAATTTTTTGGTTCCGTGAGAATTCTTCGTAAGGAATCTCGGTCAAGTGGAACAAGGTAGGTTAATACAGGCAGCCGACCAACGATCTCTGGGATTAAGCCAAATGCCCGTAAATCCTGAGGTGAAATATATTGAAGCAAATGATCTCTGTCGATCTTTCCAAATTCTGCAATTGCTTTATAACCAACCACTTTCGTATTAAGTCTCAACCCAATCTTGCGTTCGATACCTTCAAATGCACCACCGCAAACAAACAAAATATTCTTGGTATCAATCGGAATCATTTTCTGTTCGGGATGCTTTCTTCCTCCCTGAGGTGGCACATTCACAATTGCCCCTTCGAGCAATTTAAGGAGTCCCTGTTGAACACCTTCGCCTGATACATCACGCGTTATAGAAGGATTATCACCTTTTCTGGCAATTTTATCTATTTCGTCAATAAATACGATTCCGCGTTCTGCTGCCTCAACATTATAATCGGCCGCCTGAAGTAATCGGGTGAGGAGACTTTCAATGTCCTCTCCCACATAACCGGCTTCCGTTAATACGGTAGCATCAACAATTGTAAATGGAACATGCAGCATCTTAGCGATCGTCTTTGCAAGCAAAGTTTTACCGGTACCGGTAGGACCTACCAGGATAATATTTGATTTTTCAATCTCAGTACCATCCTCGGTAATCTTTTGGTTCAACCGCTTATAATGGTTATATACGGCTACGGAAAGAATTTTCTTGGCATCATCCTGCCCTATAACATATTGATCGAGAAATGCTTTGATCTCTTTGGGCTTTTTTAACTCAACCCCTTTAAGATCAAAACCAACATTTTTCTTAAACTCTTCTTCGACGATTGCATGAGCCTGTTCTATACAATTTTCGCAGATATGGCCTTCCATGCCTGCAATCAGCAATTGAACATCTTTCTTCTCTCGTCCGCAAAACGAACACTTGTCGACTTTCTTCATTCAAATTTGTTTATTGATACGCGAAAAGATAGTGCTATTTTTTCTGGCGAATCAAAATTTCATCAATCATTCCGTATGCCTTGGCCTCTTCAGCTGTCATCCAATAGTCCCTGTCAGAGTCTTTCTCCACTTTTTCGACAGGCTGTCCCGAATGAAAAGCGATGATCTCATAAAGTTCGTGTTTCAATTTCGTTATCTCCCTGGCAGTAATTTCGATATCAGATGCCTGACCCTGAGCACCTCCCATTGGTTGGTGGATCATAATTCGCGAATGCTTTAAGGCAGAACGTTTCCCCTTTTCGCCGGCAGTCATGAGCACAGCGGCCATTGAAGCAGCCATTCCTGTACATATCGTTGCAATATTGCAGTTAATATATTGCATGGTATCGTAGATTCCCAATCCGGCATGAACAGAACCGCCTGGAGAGTTTAGGTAGATCTGGATATCTTTCCCCGGATCGGATGATTCTAGAAAGAGAAGTTGTGCTTGAATAATATTAGCTACGTATTCATCGATGGCAAGACCCAAAAAGATTATTCTGTCCATCATTAACCTCGAGAAAACATCCATCTGAGCGATGTTCATCTGGCGCTCTTCGATGATAGTAGGGGAAATATAACTGGCTTGTATTGATTCAAATTGGTGAAGGGATAAACTACTGATCCCCATCTTCTTTGTCGCAAATTTGCGAAATTCATCACTTTGTAAACTCATGATAAAATATTTTAAAATGAAAAAATTAAAGCTGATCCTCAAAAAGGTCGTCAAAAGCTTTCTGCGAAACTGTCTTTTCATCGAGTTCTGCGTTGGCTTTGATATACTCCAGCACCATGCTCTCAGATTTCTTTTCGACCAGACGATGCCTTTCCTCCTCATTCTTCAGGAGTGATTTGGCATAATTATCAAGGTATTCATCCGGTACACTAAACATGCCATATTGACGAAACTGCATCAAAGCTGTTTCTTTTGCCAAGGCAACAACATCTTCCTCCCTAACTCTCAGATCATTATCTTTAGCCAAACGACTTTTAATTAATGTCCATTCCAGATCTTTCACAAAATGGTCGAACTCTTCATCTACTTGCTCTCTGGTAATCTTCTCGTTTGAATAAACAAGCCATCTTTTTAAGAATTCTTCAGGCAATTTCATGCCAACGTATTTAGTCAATGCCTGTTTGGTGTCGATCAGGAAACGATAGTCAGTAGAGTATCCTAGATTTGACTTCAAATCTTCGGCAATTTTCTCTTTGAACTGCTCAATTGTAGTAACATCCGTTGCACCACCGAGTGATTTCTGAAACATCTCTTCGTTCAATTCAGCAGGAACAAACGTATTAACTTTGGAAATGGACAATTCAAATTCAGAGGTGAGTGACTCTGCCTGGGCATCATCAATTTTTAATATCTGCTTAAGATGGTTGTCATTTTCGAAGGCTGTCTTCGGATTAAATTTGATCGTATCACCAGCGCTTTTACCTAAAAGCGCTTTTTTCTCTTTTTTGGCCTTGACCATGTCAATTGAAACCTGAGCTTCTTCAACCTGAATGCCGCCTTCCAGAATTGCTCCGTTCTCATCCAATTGTTTGAGACTGCCAATAAGGTTATCTTTCTCTGCGGAAACTTCAGCATCAACATAGCTGCCGAAACGATTTTGGAATGCCTCAACCTGGTTGTTGATCATTTCATCATCGATGGCGATTTCGTAAACAGGCAATTTGCCAAGTTTTTTGAAATCAATATCGATAACGGGTGATAGACCAAGGTCGAAAATAAATTCAAAATCCTCGTCATGATCAAAGTCGATTGGCTTTTGCTCTGTCTCATTAGGCAGTGGCTCACCAAGTATCTGAAGATTCTCCTCACTCATGTATCTGCTTAGCTCGCTGCTTAGCATCTTATTTATCTCTTCGGCAAGGACTGCTTTGCCATACATCTTTTTTATTAATCCTGCCGGTACCATTCCTTTACGGAATCCCGGCATATTTGCCTTTTTCTTATAATCTTTAAGTGTCTCGTTAACAGTAGCTTCGTAATCACTCTTTTCGATAGTGAGTTTGATTACTGCATTCAGCTCGTCGATGTTTGTTCTGGAGATGTTCATGCTGGTATGATTGAAATTATATGTTCGAAGTATACTTAAAAAACCGCCTTTAATTCCTGAAAGGTAAAGGCGGTTTTTCTTCTGTGCGGACGAAGGGACTCGAACCCCCACGCCTCTCGGCACCAGATCCTAAGTCTGGCACGGCTACCAATTACGCCACGTCCGCATTTTTCGAGCTGCAAAGATACTAATTTTAATGAAAAATGAAAAATGAAAAATGAAAAATTAAGCTTCTTCCGATGCTTCAACGATTTCATTCTCAATTTTGTCTTTCCTGTTCGGTCTTCTTAACTCAAAATTCTGTCCAAGATAAAGTCTTCGAACCTCATCATCGGCTGCCAAATCTTCCGCAGTACCGCTGTTTAATATTCGACCGTCGTACAAAAGATAGGATCTGTCTGTAATAGAAAGTGTCTCATGTACATTATGGTCGGTGATCAGAATTCCGATATTTTTATCTTTCAATTTAAAGACAATCTGTTGAATATCCTCCACAGCAATCGGATCGACTCCGGCAAAGGGTTCGTCCAACAAGATAAAGGCAGGATTTATGGCCAAACACCTGGCGATTTCTGTACGCCTTCTCTCTCCTCCTGAAAGCTGAATCCCCAAACTCTTTCTAATTTGCTGTAATCCGAATTCAGTCAATAAAGATTCCAATTTTTCATGCTGATACTCTTTGGAGAAAGAAGTCATCTCCAAAATTGACCTGATATTATCTTCCACGCTCATTTGTCTGAAAACGGATGCTTCCTGAGCGAGATATCCAATTCCCATTTTTGCCCTTTTGTAGACCGGAAATGAAGTGATCTCGTTGTCGTCCAAATAGATATTACCGCCGTCGGCTTTTATCAATCCTACAATCATGTAAAACGAGGTAGTTTTTCCCGCACCGTTCGGACCAAGAAGGCCAACGATTTCACCCTGTTGCACTTCGATTGAAACGCCCTTTACAACTGTCCGGTTACGGTATTTTTTGACGATATTTTCTGCGCGTAATTTCATAGGTGTATTAACATAGATTCATTCTCATTTATACAAGTGACTAAAGTGAACTTTAATCACTCTCTTAAGCTTCCAGGAGATCGACGTCCTTTCTTTTCTTTTCTACAAGGCGAGCCGTCACAACTCCCAATTCATATAATAAGGCTAAGGGGCCTGTTACAAGCAACATACTGAATGCATCAGGAGGAGTTATAATTGCCGCCAGACAGAGTAAAAGAATAAAAGCATGTTTGCGGTATTTCTTAAAAAAGGATGAACCAGCCAATCCAACTTTGGCTAAGAAAAACATCACGATAGGGAGCTCAAAAACAATTCCACTTCCTAAAGTAATCGTGCTTACAGAACTGATGTAAGAGGTAATATTTATCTGATTAACCACTTCCTGGCTTACCTGATAACTGCCAAAGAAGTGAGTGGTAAGTGGAACAATCAGGAAAAATCCAAAACAAATCCCTATTATGAAAAGTACAGAACTGTAAATAACAGCTGCAGTAACATGCTTTCGCTCGTTTTCATAAAGGGCCGGCCGAACGAAACGCCAGAATTCCCATAAAATATAGGGTATAGAAATAATGATGCCTCCGACAATAGCCATGTTAAGATGGATACTAAACTGACCGGCTAAATCTATACTGATTAGCTGAAATGGTTTAGTATTAATCGCAAGATCAGGCGAATTCAATTGGATGGCTAGCCATCCAAAAAAGCGATTAGTGATAAAATTCGGGTTTTTTGGTGCTAAAACAATGTGATCAAAAACAAAGTTTTTGTTCAGGAAAACGAATATGCCACTGATCAATACAGCAGCAGATGCACGAACAAGATGCCATCGTAGCTCCTCTAGGTGTTGCAAAAAGGACATCTCATTTCCTTTTACGGTACTTCCGTTTTTATTTTTGGAAGATAATGATCTATTTTCTTGATCTGCCATGAAAAATCAGAGTGATTAAAAAACAAGATTTTGGCGCAAATATACAATTCTTTACCCATATGAATAAGACTGTCTAAACTAAGATTGCGAATGTTAAATATTATTTATATTAATAAATTGACTTGTTTGCAGGACAATATTTTGTAACTTAGTAATCTTAATGCAAAAAGGTTTAGAATTAACAGATGACAATTGAGAATAAAATCACGCTAACAGCAGAGCTGCAAAAATATTTTGGCTTCGATCGCTTCAAGGGACAACAGGAAGATGTTATCAAGAGTGTCCTTGCCGGACATGACACCTTTGTACTAATGCCTACAGGAGGTGGCAAATCCTTGTGTTATCAATTACCTGCACTGCTTCAGGAAGGTACTGCAATTGTAATTTCGCCGCTAATCGCGCTAATGAAGAATCAGGTAGATGCCATTCGAAGTTTCAGTGTTCATGATGGGATTGCGCACTTTCTGAATTCGAGTCTGACCAAGTCTGCAATCCAAAAAGTGAAAGAAGACATTGGTAAAGGGCAAACAAAATTGCTCTATGTTGCTCCAGAGTCATTGACAAAACAAGAGAATATTGATTTCCTTAAAACCATCAAAATTTCTTTCTATGCCATTGATGAAGCGCATTGTATCTCCGAATGGGGGCATGACTTCAGGCCGGAATACCGCAGAATCAGACCAATTGTTAATGAAATAGGGCAAGCACCGATCATCGCATTGACTGCCACCGCCACGCCAAAGGTTCAGAGCGATATCCAGAAAAACTTGGGAATGCTCAATGCCAACGTTTTCAAATCCTCTTTTAACCGACCCAATCTTTTTTATGAGATTCGGCCTAAAATGAAAGCAAAAGATCAGATTATCAGACTTTTCCGAAATAATATTGGAAAGTCTGCTATTATATATTGCCTTAGCAGGAAAAAAGTCGAGGAAATTACGGAACTTCTTCAGGTGAACGGCATAAAGGCTCTGGCTTACCATGCAGGTATGGATTCGAATACGCGATCGAACAATCAGGACAAATTTTTGATGGAAGAGGTCGATGTTATAGTAGCTACGATCGCTTTTGGAATGGGTATTGACAAGCCGGATGTGCGTTTTGTTGTACATTACGATATTCCCAAATCGCTGGAAGGCTTTTATCAGGAGACCGGAAGGGCTGGCCGGGATGGAGGAGATGGTCATTGCATCACCTTCTATAGTTACAAAGACATTCAGAAACTCGAGAAATTTATGCAGGGGAAACCTGTTGCAGAACAGGAAATTGGGAAACAACTGTTACTTGATACAGTTGCTTTCGCTGAGTCTTCTCTTTGTCGCAGGACTATCCTTCTTCATTATTTCGGCGAAAAATACATTACTGAAAATTGCGAACATTGTGATAATTGTTTGAATCCTAAAGAATTAATCGAAGGTAAGGAGATGGTTGTTATGGCTCTTCAGGCCGTTCTTGATGTCAAGGAACAATGTAAAAGCGAGCACCTCGTAAATATCCTTACAGGAAACGAAACGGCTCAGGTGAAGTCCTTCATGCATAACCAGCTCGAAATTTTCGGAGAGGGTGATGAACACAAAGATAAATTGTGGAATGCTGTTTACCGTCAATGCATCATTGCAGGTTTCCTTATCAAGGACATAGAGAACTACGGCGTATTGAAAATGGGTGACAAAGGCAGAGCCTTTCTTAAGAACCCTCAACCATTTACGGTGGTTAAAAACCACGATTACGAGGCAGAGGAGGATTCGGAGGAAGTTCCTTCAGGAGCAGGAGCCGTAGGCGATCCTGAACTTTTCTCCATGTTGAAAGATCTGCGCAAAAAAGTAGCCGTCAAAAACAAATTGCCTCCTTTTGTTATCTTCCAGGATCCGTCATTGGCAGATATGTCTATTCAATATCCAACGACGCTCGAAGAACTTCAAAATATTATTGGAGTCGGGCAGGGAAAAGCACAGCGATATGGCATGCCGTTCATTGAACTGATTAAAAAGCATGTTGAGGAGAATGGTATAGAGCGTGCTCAGGATTTTGTGGTTCGTTCGGTAGCCAATAAATCAAAAAACAAGGTTTTCATCATTCAGAGCATCGATAGGAAACTAGCTTTAAACGAGATTGCAGATGGGAAAGATATGGATATGGACACCTTGCTGACAGAAATCGAAGCAATTGTCAACTCTGGGACGAAAATCAATCTGGATTACTACATCAACGATATCATGGACGAAGAACAGATTGCTGATATCTTCAATTATTTCAAAGAGGATGCTGAATCTGATTCCATGGAAGAAGCCATTGCAGAGTTGGGTGATGATTACGAAATTGCAGAAATCAGGCTAATCCGCATCAAATTTTTGGCTGAGATGGGGAACTAAAGAAGGATAAAGGTTAAAGGTTAAAGAAGGATAAAGGAAGGTTAAAGGTTAAAGGATAACGGCTAAAGGGTGAAGGATAAAGGGAGGTTAATAAAAAAGGTTGTTCTGCCTGATTCACTTTGAAAACTAATCTCTCCGTTGTAGTTTTCAAGGATACTTTTGGTGATGGCAAGACCTAGTCCCATTCCTCCACTTTTTGTGGTAAAATTGGGTTCAAATAGTTTTTCTCGGTTAGCTTCAGCTATCCCTGGTCCGTTATCGCTAATCGTAATTCTCAACTTATTATCTTGAATTTCAAGACTTACCAGGATAGCTCCATGCTCCATGTTCTGAATGGCTTGGGTTGCATTTCGGATAATATTTATTAAGGCTCTTCGTAGCTGATCACGATCTCCTGACACGAATATCCGTTCATTCGGACACTTGACTTCCAGTTTATAATTCCCTGGCGCTTCAAAAAGTGTTGCGACTTCCCTGATCAGACCAGACATTTCTACCGGTTCTATGTGGGTAGAAGGCATCCGAGCAAAATCCGAAAAAGAAGAAGCAATCGTTGATAAGGTATCTATCTGGGCTACCAACATCCGGGTTACCTGATTAAAATAATCGTTAAAATTAGAAGCACCCTCTTCTTTAATCTTTTGCAGATATTGAATATTTAATTTCATTGGAGTAAGCGGATTGTTGATTTCGTGGGCGATCTGTCTGGCCATCTCTTTCCAGGCTGATTCACGTTCGGAGCGCGCGAGTAAAGCAGCACTATCGGCTAGTTCCGTCACTTTTTTGTTGTAGGCATCTACTAGTCTGCCAATTTCATCCTCCCCCTGATATTCTATCCGAGCATTTTCTTTACCTAACGCAATTCCCTTTAATTTTTGCTCAATCTGTAGCAAGGGAACCGTTAGTTTAGTGCTGATAACCAAAGCTATAATCATAGTAAGCAACACCAGTAAAATGTATAGGTTAATAAACGCTACTATAAAACCTGAAACTTGCCTTGTAAACTCGTCCTGTCTGTTAAAATAAGGCAAATTGACGTACCCAACCAATTCGTCCAACCGATTAAACAGCGGGGCATAAACCGAGAAAAACTCCATTTTGCCCAAATTCTCATTATGCAGAAAAGTAGCACCTCCCAAAATACTCAATGCTTGGTATGCCTGAGGATTCATACGCTCGGAGGTTAAACCACGTTCAAAAATCTCATACCTGGAACTGGCAATAAGTCGACCCTTTATATCATAGATGTTTATGTCCGTCCAGGTAATATCCGAAATTTCCGCCAACTGGTCGCCCAAATAATCATGGATGGAGTCCATTCTGTTTGCGTTTCCAATACGTAAGCCCAGCTCCGAAGAAATGGCTCGTACCTTTTGATCAAGGGTTTCTTTCATCGATCTTTGAAACTCAAGATAATTGTAACGAATCAGTCCGAGGCCAATCAAAAAAAGCAACACCAACAAGGTAGAAACAAGCGTAAACTGAATTTTACCCCTTAGCTCTAATTTATTTGTTGTCAAAAGATTTCTCCATTGGTTCATCAAGATCCAAATAAATCCGAAAAGGTAAATGAGGAGGAACAACGGTGGAAATCCTCTGCCTTGTTCTACCCAAGATGTTACCGGATAACTAACTACCACGAAATTTTCGTTGTTTCGTTTATACAGACAGTGGTTGTACCCGGATTTTTGATAAAAATTAAACTCCTGATGAAAATTTTCGACTGAAGAAAGGATCGGGTCATACAAAAAATTTCCTCCTCTGTCAACCAATTTATGTCCAAAATATTTGGCATAGCTATAACCTTCATTCCTGTTCCTTTTGGCAGCTTGTTGGTCCATCAATAACTGAGGATAACCTTTACCTTCCGGAACAATTTTTGAATTTAATTCAATAAAGGCGATCAATGGTTTATGTCCTTTCGGATCGAACAAATGCAATTCCCCCAAATAGGATATCCGCCCATTTAGGCGATCCATAAAATAAAAATCCGATTCAGGAAGGGGTACTCCCTTGTCAACTTTCAACTGATTAAAGAAATCCAGGCAAGGAAATCTTCGTCTCTCATCCATTAGGAAAACACTGTCTTTTGAGGCACATACTGTAACTTGCAATTCGTAGTTATTCCAAAATCCGGTAAAGTAATTATCCGCGAAATATTTTTTTAAATTTTGGTATGGAGGGATCAGGAATTTTTGGATCAATGAATCTTTGGAGACTTTTGTTTCAAAATCGGATAGGAATATCTCCGCTGCAGGGTCTCGTTCAGTAGCCAAATTTACTGCCATAACCTGCTGAATACTTGCTTTCCGTCTTGCAATTTCCCCCTTTGCAACCAGATTCAGTCCAAAAGCAAGCAATAAGCCAAAAACCAGCAAAGAAGTTAACTTATATTTAGACAATTGATCCAGTCCTATTCTGTCTAAAACGAACGAAATTACCAGGTAGGAGAGCACTAGTGCAATAGGAATACGGATGCCCAAAATAAATAGTACAATAAGTAGTAGTAACAAAGTCAGAAGTGACATACTGAAATAAGGGAAAAGCTTTTGGTCGATACTTATCAAGCACTTAATTCTGACCATAATTACGCCAAGACCTATCATCTGAAGTGCTATACAGCAGGAGGCCAAAATGTTAGGAACAGACAAACTGAAATTATTGTAAAGCTCCAGCGAAATATCTGAGTTATTCAAAAGCAAAAGGAATAGTATGCTGGAAATGATAAAATATCCCCCTGCAAAAATGAATAGGATGCTGTTTTTTATGGAAAATCGAACATGCCTCTTCTCTCTTCTAAAAAAGACAAAAAACGACTGGGAAAGGGAGAAAAGGAAAAAAGAGACTAGGAGATAATCACCTAAAGAGGAAAGCATAGCCCCCCATGCAAAGTGAGACGGAGCAAAAATTTTGTTCTCAAAAACTTCGGAGGGAAGTTTTAAATTAGTCAATATAAAATAGAATAACACCGAAAAACCAAGTGAGATACCCAACTTTTTCCAGGGGGTCAGTTTCTGCGAATTAAGCCATGTATTAAATTGAGCGGTAACAAACAACACGAATAAAAGGAAGAATAGTAAAGAAGGAATAGCTTCCTGTGATGTCCCGTTTTGTTGGCCAACATACTGAATTCCAAAATGAAATTTTCCTTCCCTGCAGAAAACCTGTATTGTTCCGGGCTTCTCCTCCGAAACAACTTCACATCGATCGGAGAGGTGGAAATCACTTTGGAAAGAAGATTGAACATACTTATTCTGATAAGGAAAATCTCTCTTAATCAGCATATATCCGTTCAAAGTATATTCCCCTGATTGTTTTTCAAAAATATAATACCAACCGGTTGGCATTTTGCGCAGACTACCTTCCGGCTTGATTTGAACAGGTTTCTTTTCAAAGGCGACCAACGAGGAACTCCAATATACCAATGAATCATGGACTGAAACAGTGAAATAAAGACCGGCCTTCTCCTTGTCATCCTCATCAAGCCGTAGCCAAAGCTCTTTCCCTGTTTGACCCGCTGATATTTTTGCAACCAACCGATCCATTCCGAACCCAATGGACTTCTCTTTTGCCTCAAATACTTTGTAAATTCGAATTCCTTCTGATTTCTGATCTGTTCCTGAGAAAAACACCGGACTCCACAGAAATGAGAGGGTCAGTGAAATAATACCCATCATCAGGAGGTAATATCCTTTAAAAACATTTCCTTTCCGATTAATCATGATGGTATGGTTCTCCTTTAATAATGGTCATGGCTCGATACAGTTGCTCGATAAATAAAAGTCGAACTAATTGATGCGGAAAAGTAAATTTGGAGAGTGACATCTTCGAATCTGCTCTTTTGTATACAGTGTCAGAAAAACCATAAGGTCCGCCTACAACAAAAACAACCTGTCTGGTTCCGAAAATCATCCTCTTCTCAATCCATTTTGCCAAGCCGGGCGACGAATATTCAACTCCCTCCACATCCAATAAAACCAGTTCATCCCCTGAAGAAACCTGGTCGAGGATGGCCTTCCCTTCCTTTTCCTTTTGCTGATCGGAAGTGAGGTTACGGCTGTTTTTAACATCCGCGATAACCCGAATTTCGAAAGGGAGGTAGTGGATCAGTCTTTTTTGATAATCCTCTATCCCTTCGTTTAAATATTTTCGGTCGGTCGCGCCAACCATCATTAGGGAAATCTTCACGGCATGATTGTTGTAACAGATCATACAAAGTAATGCTATTTTTGCAAATAGTGTTAAAAGCTTTGATAAATTTGTGAGTCTTACTATAAATTGATAGATTAACTGAAATTTTAAGAAGACTTTTATAATACAAAAACATGATGAAGAAAATTCTTATATATTTTGTGCCTATCCTTTTCGTGATATTTCAGGCTGATTTGGCATTTGGGCAGATTCCTGCTCAGATTAGCAACGGACTGAAATCCGGAAATGCAAAGATGGTAGCTTCCTATTTTAATGATAGTGTTGAATTGGTGATACTTGAGAAGGAGAACGTTTGCTCGAAAGAGCAGGGAGAAATGATTCTCAGTGATTTCTTTAGTAAAAATAAACCAACCGACTTTAAGCTAACTCATCAGGGAGGAACAGATTCCGTTTACGGTATTGGCAAGATGCAAACTGCAGGAACCAATTTTCGCATCTATTTTATGCTTAAAACATTTGCATCTAAGCCCCTGATTGTCCAATTGAGAATTGAGAAAGATTAGTTCACTATGACTTTTCTGAATAATACAAAGCATTGGGCTCTTAAGAAATTGGCTCGAATTGTGCTGAAAGCCAAAAAAATCATTGTGCCATTTTTTGATGGATTGCCGCTCTATGATGTTGCTCGCTTTTTTTGGAAAGGGATCTACGACGGTGCCATTACAACCAGAGCATCTGCCATAGCCTTTAATTTTATCCTTGCGATGTTCCCTGCAATCATCTTTCTTTTTACCCTGATACCCTATATTCCGATCGATAATTTTCAGAACCAGTTGTTGGATTTGATCCAAAGTGTATTGCCCGATAAGGCTTTTTTGGCAATACAAGGGACTATTCAGGATATTATTATCTTGCCCCGTGGCAGCCTACTTTCCTTTGGTTTTCTAGCAGCTTTTATATTTTCTACAAATGGTTTAGTTTCTATCATCGTAGCATTTAACGCAACTATTCATGCTATTGAGACACGAAACATTATCAGTCTCTACCTAATTGCCTTTGGTTTGTCGCTGATTCTTACACTATTGACAACAGTTAGCGTAGCATTGATAACAGTAAGTACGCGAGTCATGGAATTTTTATTGGCAAAGCAAATCATTCGATTGGATTACATCTACTATTTGGTAGTTGGGGGTAAATGGCTCGTTATCCTGCTTCTCTTCTTCTTTGCCTTTGCATTTCTATTTTATTTCGCTCCTGCGCGTAAAATGAGATTTAGGTTTATTTCTGCCGGAGGAACTTTAGCAACTGTGCTCTCAATACTAATTTCGGTCGGCTTTTCTTTTTACATCAACAACTTTGGAAAGTATAACATCTTATACGGATCAATCGGGACACTGGTCGTTGTTATGCTCTATTTTTATTTCATGGCTCTAATCTTACTTATTGGTTTTGAGCTAAATGCAAGTATCCGGAGTGCAAGGGGCCAAGTTGATGCAGAGCAGGCATTGCTATTTCCTGTAGATCAGGATATGATGAATACAGAGAAGTAGAACTGACCGCGAGTAGTAGCCTTATTACTCGCTGAATCTATGTTAAATATACCACTTTCAGCGACTAATACTATCTATTATTCGCTGAATATATACTAAAAATACTATTTCCAGCGCGTAATAAATAGTATTAGTCGCTGAATCAACATAATTTTTATCTTTACTGCGAGTTATAATACTAAAAGCAATGAAAATTATTGGAAGGATAGATGAACAAGCAGCTCTAAAAGAGTATATTGAATCGGATAAGCCTGAGTTTGTAGCTGTTTATGGTCGCAGAAGGGTTGGAAAAACATTCCTGATAAAGGAATCCCTGGGCAACAACTTTGCATTCTATCTCACCGGCCTGGCAAATTCAAGTGTACCAATACAACTGCGCAATTTTAATGCAGCGATGCAAAAGCATGGAGGGATACCATACCCACTTGCAAATACATGGTTTGATGCGTTCGGGCAATTAACTCATTTATTAGAACATTCCTCCAAAAAAGGAAAGAAAATAGTCTTTCTGGATGAGCTTCCCTGGATGGACACCCATCGTTCGGGATTTATTACTGCCTTGGAGCATTTCTGGAATGGATGGGCTTCGTCAAGATCAGATATCTTGTTGATTGTTTGTGGCTCTGCTACTTCATGGATGATAAACAAATTAATTAAAAACCATGGAGGCTTACACAATAGAATCACAAGACGAATGTTTATCGAACCGTTCACCCTAGGGGAATGTGAAGAATTCTACAAAGCGAACAACATAGTGATGAACAGATATCAAATGGTGGAGAGCTACATGATATTGGGCGGTATACCTTACTATTTAAGCCTTGTGGACAAAGGGAAAAGCCTTGCACAAAACATAGACGCATTGTGTTTCTCTCAAAATGGAGCATTAAGGGAAGAATTCCCGGGTCTTTATGCGTCGTTATTCAAGCATTCGGAGAATCATGAAAAGACCGTTGAATCTTTAGCCCGGAAGACTAAGGGAATGACAAGAGAAGAGATCATTGCGGCAACTAAACTATCCGATGGAGGTGGTTTGTCAAAAACACTCGAAGAGTTAGAACAGTGTGGTTTCATCCGCAGATACAATGCCTTTGACAAAAAAAATAAAAATCAGATCTATCAATTAGTTGATTTCTATACTCTTTTCTACTTGAATTTTATTCGCAACAACAAATATAACGACGAACATTCCTGGACGAACCTTATTGATAATTCTAAACACCGAGCCTGGAGTGGTTATGCCTTTGAGCAGGTGTGTACAGCACACATAAAGCAGATAAAAAACAGACTGGGGATATCCGGAGTCCTTACCCACACTGCCTCCTGGAGGAGTCAAAAGTCAGCCCCCGGAGCACAAGTGGATTTGTTGATAGATCGAAACGACCAGGTCATCAACCTTTGTGAGATGAAGTATTCCCAGACCGAATTTGCTATAGACAAAAAATATGATGAATGCTTGCGTACTAAAAAAGGCACATTCATTCAGGAAACAAAAACGCGCAAGACGGTTCATTTGACCATGGTTACCACTTATGGCATCAAGCGAAATGAATATTCCGGACTGATACAATCAGAAGTAAAAATGGATGATTTATTTCGGTAGTGAATCCAGTTTTTAATCTTTGTATTGATAGATTAACAAGATCAAGATGTCCCAATTGAAGGGGGCAAAACCCTTCAATGCAAGATACATTGTGAAATTTCCGTCATAATTTATTGAACCTATGCCGTGTAGTTCGTTGGTTATCTTGACTGTAAACGGAATTATCACATTTACTTTTCACTTTTTATCCGGTCCCCGAATTTGTCGAGGGGCTCATTCTTGTAATATATCCGCATCAAACTGTCATCCAACGCTTCCTCCCGATCCAATATCCAATCTGTATCCGGAGCTTTTATGCCGGATCCAAACCGGACATTACCGATATAAACCCTAGCTTCATCCCACAATCCTTTGCGCAGATAAGATTCCAACAAGGATTTTCCGCCTTCTACCAGTAACGACTGGATTCCTCGCTTAATGAGGATAGAATTAATTTCACTGAGCATTTCCGAGTTAAAATGAATCTGCAAATATTCCAGATTTGGTTTGGATTCCATTTCTGTTTCTGTAAAAACGAGCGTTTCGGTCGACTGATCAAGCAGCGCACAAGATTTCGGCAAAATCCCTCTCCGATCGAGCACTATCCGCAATGGGTGATTGCCGCTCCAGTCGCGGACTGTTAGGGACGGATTATCTTTCATCGCTGTATTTGTGCCTACCAGAATGGCCGCCTCATCCGACCGCATCTTGTGAACAGCGATCCTCGAAAGATCGTTCGTAATCCAGGTTGGCTGACCAAAATCCGCTTCCTCGCGCGATCGGTCAATAAAACCATCCTCTGTCTGAGCCCACTTCAGGATAATATAAGGTCTTCCTTTTTGTTGGAAGGTGAAAAACCGCCGATTCATCCATTTGCATTCTTCTTCCTGAACACCTAAAATAACCTGACAACCGGCAGATTTAAGTCGTTGTATTCCTTTCCCAGACACCTTTTCATTTACATCGACACTGCCAATAACAATTTTGGGAATTTTCTTTGCAACAATCAAATCGGCACATGGTGGTGTTTTCCCGAAATGCGAACAGGGCTCCAATGTGACATACATCGTTGATTCACAGAGTAATTCTTGATTCTTCACGGAGTTTATAGCATTCACTTCGGCATGTGCTTCGCCATATTTTCGATGGTAGCCCTCACCGATAATCAAGTTGTTGTGAACGATTACACATCCGACCATCGGATTGGGTGCAACCTGTCCCATACCCAGCTTTGCCAATTCAATGGCACGCCACATGTATTTTTCTTCAAAAAAACTTGCCTGAAAACTACTTTGATTCTCTATTTTTGTACTCTTCACCATGCTAAAAACAAAAAAAATAATCCGGGAGAAACTTGCTCCCATGTACTCTCCTTCTGAAGTAGAGAGTTTGATACATCTTATTCTGGAGCATGTAACCGGATTTAACAGATTACAAATACATCTGCGCCAAACCGACCAGCTTCCGGATGCGAAGATAATCCAAATCATGGAGATCGTAAACCGGCTAATAGCTCACGAGCCTATTCAATATATCATTGGCGAGACGGAATTTTTTGGATTGAATTTTTCTGTTTCACCTGCTGTACTGATTCCCCGTGCAGAGACAGAGGAATTAGTTGACTGGATTATCCAAGAAGAAAAAAATCATTGCAAAAGTCTCCTTGACATTGGAACCGGGAGTGGCTGCATACCGATTTCTATTGATCGAAATTTATCCTTGGATTTCGTTGAAGGTTGGGATATCTCTGAGGAAGCGCTGAAAATTGCTAGGCAGAATGCCGCAAAGAATGATTCTAAGGTTCTGTTCTCCAGCCACAATATTCTCGATTCTGAAAACTTTGATGATGCCAAAAAATGGGATATCATAGTAAGCAATCCGCCTTACGTCTTGATGGAGGAAGCTGAATTGATGGATAAAAATGTCGCCGATTTTGAACCTCATCTGGCTCTTTTTGTACCTAACAATGATCCGTTAATCTTCTATCGTGCCATTGCTCAGTTCGCTACTGTTCATCTCCAACTTCACGGTAGTTTGTATTTCGAAATTAACGAAAAACAAGGAGAACAAGTTGTCGAACTTTTAAGAGAACTAGGATTCAGTGAAATCCTTACCCGGAAAGATCTTCAAGGGAAAGATCGGATGATAAGAGCGAAGAAGTGATAAATGAAAAGTGAAAAATGGAAGAAGCGCTTCTTGCATTTTTCACTTTTCATTTATCATTTTTCACTTCTTAAAAAGGAAATTCCCCCTCCTTTAATGCATTCTTCGCCTTCTCGGTCTTGGGTTTCTCTGCCGCAAGATGAATTGGATTGCCGTTAACATAAATTGCCTTGAAAGGAGTCGTCGGACAAGCATACTCACATGCACCGCATCCGACA
>JBBQJE010000004.1:0-37396 GCA_038325635.1 Bacteroidales bacterium | reverse complement strand
TACTGCTGTTGTTTTTGGCAGAAATGAAACAATTACGGCTCCAAGTGTTGCCACACAGATTAGAACAATGAATCCAATAGCATAACTTTTGGATTCCACATTGTAAAGATGACCAACCAGTACCGGGAATAGCGATTCAGCAATCCCATCGGCCACCAGGATGATTCCCATAATTCGTCCCAATGCTCTTATGCCAAACAAATCGGCTGCCATCAGAGGGATGATCATGTAATCGCCGCCAAGACCAATGCCGAAAATCACCGCAAATACATATATCCTGCCGGGAAAGTCGGGGAGCAATAATAGTGGTATTGTACAGGCAACAATCATATAAATCAAAATCATCACATATTTTCGATTGATAAGATCAGCCAGAAAACCCATCAAAACTCTTCCTGCCAAGCTTGAGAACCCAACAAAAGATAGTATTTGGAAGGCTTGCGCCTGAGAAAAGTCCAAATCACGAAGGAATAGTTTAAGATGCTGCATTATTCCACCAACGGCTCCAATAGAGCACATACTTCCTACTGCCAGCAAGTAAAAATTAGGATTTTGAAGGATCGTTTTTATGGGAACCATAGGCACTTTATTCATCTTTTGGCTTGAATCCTTTTCGGTATCATTAATGAAATAAGCCATTGGAAATGCAATCAAAATAATTAGAATTCCCAATGAAGCTAAAGCCAAATGCCATCCGAAATTTTTCTCCAGGGCGGCAGAAACCAGAGGAACGACCGTCATTCCCGTACCGATCCCGAGGTAAGCAATTCCCATTGCTTTCCCTCTGTTCTTGTCAAACCAGCGGGATATCAGCACCTGACATGGTAGCGGCCCTCCAAATATATACCCCAGCGCATTTAAAACATAAAACAGGTAGAACATTCCCAGGGAACTGGAAAGACTCAAGCCAATCAACGCAGTTCCGGCCATTAATATCCCCGTCAACATCAATCGGCGCGGACCGTATTTATCAATTAACCACCCAGCTAAAAATCCAAATAAAGGTGCAACCAATAATTTTCCCAATGCATTCCCGGATGTAACCACTGCCCTGGACCAGCCGTACTCCTTCGTCATAAAATCGTAAAAATTGGGCGTACCATAAAGTGCAAACCCAACAATTGCAAATAAAGACAAAAAAGCAGTTATTAAAACGTAGGTTTGAGAGCTGCGCTTAGCATCAGAAAATGCAACCTCTTGTTTTACAATCATTTGTTATTTTTTTGAAGGTCATCCTGAAAACACCAAATCACAGAACCTACCTATTTTGCAGAATCAGCAATATTAGCCACTAAGATAAAGGATTTGGGAATAAGAACAACTCTAAAAAATCTTTTCTATTTTCACCCTAATTTGTAAAATTCAATCTCAGAATTTATATGCTTTACAACAACAAGAAATATCTTTCAAGACTCAAACGATTTCACCTGATTTCCGGCATTGTAATCCTACTCGTCATGACCGTATTTATACTACTCGAACAATTTAAGGTGGTTATTATTCTTGGCAGTTTCTTTATCCTCTCGCTGGTATTTATTCGAACACTAAATTTTAATTTCGTCCGGTTTCAGTTAGAAAACAGCAAAATAATTATACGGTACTATTCTTTATATGCGGTCGAACGCAGTTATGAATCCATTGAATTTCCAGTCGCCAGTTTGCGGCAAGTCAAAACAAAAAAATATTTCTTCGGACTCAAATTGGATTTATTCCTTACCGTCAAACTTAAACAAGGAATAGCAACTTATCCTGTAGTATGTCTCTCTGCGGTTCCGCTAGGTGAACGCCGTAAAATGGTTGAGGCGATCGAGAATCTCCTTGTCCGGTAAAACAGGCTTTTATCGAACCTTCGAATACGCTTGCTGTTGCAAAACAATGGCAGTCCGTGCTGGAAGGTACAACCTCAGATGATGCGGTGATCCCAATCCGCTTTCCGGCAGCGAATAATAGGTCATTCTATCATCAATCCGGTTAAATCCTCCGTAATTATGGGCATCTGTCTGAAATATGACCTTAAATTTAGCGGCATCACATTGGATGCCATAATCTTCAAACGACTTGTCCGGGTTAAAGTTGAAGACAAAGAGCAAATCCTTTCGTTTAAAGGCAAGAACCTGATCAGGCATATTATCATGAATGCGCCAAACCTCAGGCACCTCTAAAAGCCGCTCCTTCTTGATAAGGTGGATCATGTCTCTGTCAAAATCGAGTAACCAGTGAAATTTTAGCTCCGGCTCTTCTGCTACGCTCCAGATCCTGCGGGCATGTTGATAAGACCAACCATTTCCCTCGCGTGGAAAATCAATCCATTCAGGATGACCAAATTCATTGCCCATAAAATTGAGGTAAGCTCCTCCAGCGCATCCTATCGTGACCAGGCGAATCATCTTATGGAGCGCAATGCCCCTGTCGACTGACAGATTAGGCTGATCTTTGCGCATGCTGTAATACATCTCTTTATCTATCAGCCGGAAAATTATCGTTTTGTCACCAACCATTGCCTGATCGTGGCTTTCAACATAGCTTACCACTTTCTCCTCCGGACGATGCGTCGTCAATTCATGAAATAAATATCCAACATTCCACTCCTGATCCTTTTGCTCCTTGATCAACTTAATCCAAAGATCAGGAACACCCATGGACATCCTATAGTCGAAACCTAGTCCGCCACTGCTTAACGGCGCAGCCAATCCGGGCAATCCGCTCATCTCTTCCGCAATTGAAAGAACCTGAGGGTTGATCTCATGCGCCAACTTATTAGCCAGCATAAAATATACAATCGCCTCGTCATCCAGATTAGGGGTAAAATAATCTGCATAACGGGTAAATGCCTTCCCTAACCCATGATCAAAATAGAGCATGCTGGTAACTCCGTCGAAACGGAAGCCGTCAAATTTAAATTCGGTCATCCAATATTTGATGTTAGACAGCAAAAAGTGAATGACTTCATTTTTGGAATAGTTGAAACAAAAAGAATCCCAGGCCGGATGTTCACCTCTGGCTCCTTCGTGAAAAAATTGCGTACGCGTGCCGTCGTATAATCCAAGACCTTCGTTAATATTCTTAACGGCATGCGAATGTACCAGATCCATAACCACCGCAATGCCCATACCATGAGCCTCGTCGATTAAATGCTTCAGCTCTTCGGGAGTGCCAAATCTGGAAGAAGGGGCAAAAAAACTAGACACATGGTATCCGAAACTTCCATAATATGGATGTTCGGGAATAGCCATTAATTGAATTGTGTTGTATCCTGCGGCTTTTATCCGTGGCAGCATCTCGAAACGAAACTCATTGTAAGTGTGAACTCTGGGTTCTTCTCCAGCCATCCCTACGTGCGACTCATAAATTAATGGAGCCTCTTGCAATGGTTTAAACGGATGCGCAAAATGGTAGGATACTTTGGGAGCCCAAACCTGAGCGTTGAAAATCTGAGTTTCATTATCCTGAACAACTCTTTTAGCCCATGCAGGGATTCTCTTCCCTGATCCACCTTGCCAATGGAGCGAAAGCGCATACAGATCACCATGGTGAATGGATGCAAGTGGTATCTCCAACTCCCACGAACCATTCTCAATTCTTTTTAACTCAAAATCAGGAAGATCCTGCCATCCATTGAAATTGCCGATTAGAAATATCTTGGTGGCATTCGGTGCCCAATCGCGAAATATCCAGCAATTATCTGCTTTAAAAAGTCCAAAATAGTCATGACCCGAAGCAAATTCCTGTAAAGAAATATTTCCAAGCAATTCTTTTTGCTTTGATTGGTACTTATCTGCCCAACGTGCGAAATCAGAAGTATATGGTTGCAGATAAGGATCCTGTTCAATTAATCGGGACATGGCCATATTGACACCTTTAGTTTGGTTAAAGTTACTACAATAAACGAAATTTAGTGTTTTGAATAGTATTTTTCAATACCGTCGGCAACAATTTTTGCAAGTTCCTCCGGCGTATCAATGCCAACAGTTGCATGGTCAGTGACTTCAGTTTTAATCTTGTATCCATGCTCAAGCCATCGAAGTTGTTCAAGAGACTCGGCCTTTTCGAGAAGTCCTTCCGGTAGTTTACTTAGCTTTTCCAGAATGTCTGTCCGATAAGCATAAATTCCAACATGACAATAATAATTGAACTTCTCCAACCACTCGGATTGATCAGACTTAAAGACCATTGGAATTGGTAATCTGCTGAAAAATATCGCATTACCATGAATATCAAGGGCTACTTTTGCCTCCGCCGGATTCAGCAGGACTTCCAAGTTGTTAACTCGTTGAATCAACGTAGCAATCTCTGTATCAAAATCTTCCAAGAAAGGATTAAGAATGATGGAAATCTGTTCTGGTTGAATAAATGGTTCATCTCCCTGAACATTAATAACTACATCAAAATCTCTTCCGGTTTCCTCACTTATTTTACGAACTGCTTCTGCACAACGATCTGTTCCGCTCCTGTGATCCACCGAAGTCATCACCACATTACCGCCAAAACCTCGAACAGCGATCGCAATCCGTTCATCATCAGTTGCCACCCAGGCTTCATCAACAGCCCGAATAACTTGCTCATAAACTCTCTGAATCATCATTTTTCCGGCAATGTCGGCCAGAGGTTTCCCGGGAAACCGTGAAGAACCGTATCGGGATGGAATAATGGCAATAAATTTTGGAGTCATAGTATTAATCTTTATGCTTTCTAGATACAAAAGTAGCATTTGAAAAGATATTGAGAGACTTTCATGGATTAATACTAAATTTGTAGTTCCTAAAAGTGAGGTTGATTGCATGGATATACAAGAGATTAAACAACGTTTCAGTATCATCGGGAATGCTCCGGGACTGAACCGTGCCATTGAAGTTGCCCTTCAGGTGGCACCGACCGATCTTTCTGTGCTCGTCAGCGGAGAGAGCGGTGTTGGAAAAGAGTCGTTTCCCCAGATTATCCACCATTATTCACATCGTAAACATGGTAAGTATATCGCCATCAACTGCGGAGCAATCCCCGAAGGAACAATTGATTCTGAACTATTCGGTCATGAGAAAGGCTCTTTTACAGGTGCTCTAAACGACCGTAAAGGATATTTTGAAGTTACTGACGGTGGGACACTCTTCCTGGACGAGATCGGTGAACTGCCTATTTCTACGCAAGTTAGGCTTTTACGAGTACTCGAAACCGGTGAATTTATCCGGGTTGGTTCCTCACAAGTTCAGAAAACAAACGTGCGGGTTATAGCAGCCACGAATTTCGATCTGACAAACGCTATACGGGAAGGAAAATTTAGAGAGGATCTCTACTACCGTCTGAATACTGTCCCCATAAAGGTTTTGCCTTTACGAGAAAGAGGTACTGACGTGTTACTTTTGTTTCGAAAATTTGCAACTGATTTTGCCGAAAAGTATAAAATGCCTTCCATTCGTCTGAACGAGGAGGCGCAGAGAATATTCATCGGATATCGCTGGCCTGGGAATGTGCGCCAGCTTAAAAATATTACTGAACAAATCTCCATCATTGAAACAGAACGAGACATTACTTCAGAAAAACTGATTCATTATATCCCAACCGAAGAATTCGGTTTACTTCCTGCTTTATATAGTAAGGAGTCTGATGCCAGGGCTTTTGAGAATGAACGCACCATGATGCTCAATGCCTTAATCGGAATGAAAAAGGAACTGGATGAACTGAAGGATAAATTCAATCAGTTGATAAAAATGGCGCCTGCAACAGTTCAAACGAAAGATTCCGAAGAAGGATTTATGCAATTGTATCAGGAAAGAACAAATACAAGTGAACAAGATGAACATCTATTTAGCCCAAGCTATCTAAAACCCACCGGCAAGGCACATATTCAGGATACAGAAGAATTTGTGGAAGAATCTCTCTCCATCGAAGAAAAAGAGATGGAACTGATCCTTAAAGCACTGGAAAGACATAGTGGAAAACGAAAACTTGCCGCTGAAGAGTTGGGAATCTCAGAGAGAACGCTATACCGGAAAATCAAAGAATATAACATTGCACAAAAATGAAGAACCATTCAGCATTTTTTCGCATACAATCACTTCTGTTGATACTGCTAATTGTATTTTTTTCAGGGTGTAAGGTCTCCTATAAATTGAGTGGCGCCACTATCTCTCCCGATGTAAAAACAGTATTCATCGAATATTTCAGGAATAGATCTAAAGTGATCAATCCAACTTTAAGCCAGTCATTCACTGAGGCGATGAAAGACAAATTCGTTAACGAAACCGGACTAAGCCTTCGTAACGATCAGGGTGACCTTGAATTTTCAGGCGAGATAACCGGTTATGACGTCCGTCCCCTCTCCATTCAAAAAAGTGAAACAGGCCGTGATTTTGCATCAATGAATCGATTGACGATTACGGTAAAAGTAATTTACGTTAACAACAAAGATCACGATCAGGATTTCAACACATCTTTCTCAGCCTATTTCGACTGGGATAGTTCAAAACAAATCAATCAAATAGAAAACGAGGCTGTCAAAGTAATATCGGAACAGCTGATTGATGATATTTTCAATAAATCTGTTGCCAACTGGTAAGGATAAAAAGTAAATTTTTAAAATTCTGCTATGTCAATATCAAGGGATCAATTGATTCAGTTTGTCGAAAAACCCAGTATCCTCAAGGAACAAACTGTTACTGATTTAAAGGAGATTGTTGAAGAGTATCCTTATTTTCAGACGGCTCAACTTCTTTATACCTATAACTTATATACTCAATCGAACTTTCGCTTCGCCGGATACTTGAAAACTTGCGCTATATATGCCAACGACCGGGCAGTCCTATATCAACTTCTTAATCCGACTATTCTACCATCCAAAACTCCTGAACTCACCACCACATCTGAAACCACTGATTCGGAGAATTCATCCCTTTTTGAGTTAACCGAAGAGAATCAGATTACAGAAGCTGAATTTCCTCTACTACTATCCTTGCACCCCACACAAGATGAATCAGCCGATTTTGATCTGTTGAGCTTCGAACAGCCGGATTCTTATTATCAATTAGAGGAAATAACCTTAATTCCTGATACAATTGATTCCAATGTCCAACCTGAGACTATTGAACCAAAAGTGGAAGAAAAGATTGACTTAATTGATCGATTCATCAAAGTAAACCCTTCAATTCAACCCCGGAAAGAAAATATTCCAATCAGAAACGAAGAAACTGCCCTGAAAGATGCACTTGAGTATGAAAACGATGAGTATATAACAGAAACATTATCAAGGATTTATCTTAAGCAAGGACATTATCAAAAAGCGATTGACTCTTTTAATCGCTTAAGTTTGAAATTTCCGGAAAAAAGTGTTTATTTTGCCCAGCAAATTGAAGAGATAAAAAAATCACTTAATTAATACAAAATGTACGCATTTATCAGTGTCCTGATTTTCATAGTTTGTTTTTTAATTGTCCTGCTTGTTTTGGTACAAAATTCAAAAGGAGGCGGATTAGCATCCTCATTTTCGAGCTCTAACCAAGTTATGGGGGTACGTAAGACTACCGATTTCCTCGAAAAAGGAACCTGGATTCTGGCAACTGCATTAGTTGTTCTTTGTATCAGTGCAACTGCATTCTTACCACGCCAAGGCGGACAAGCAAAGTCGGCTATCGAACAGCAAATTCAAGGTGTTCAGGATCCATCCGCTTTGCCCACATTCCCGCAATCAGTTCCACAAAAAACCACAGACACCTCCAAAACGAAATAACCCTTACTTGGTTATCGATATACAAAAAAGCCATTGCAGAAATGCACTGGCTTTTTTTATTAGAACCGAGGAAATCTTCGATTTTCAATTTTGGATTTTGGAGTACTGTAAACCGAGACATGTGTCCGGCACCTGAGATTTATTTTGATATCGAATTGAACTTATTACAATCGTTGTAATGGAGCGTTCAAATCATAAGGAGGGCGCATTCCAAAATCCAAAATTCTTCCTGTGTCATCTTGACAGTTAAAACTGACAAAATTAATGCATCATATATTGCTGACTGTCTGCTTATTAACGGCACAGTTAAACATTCGCTTAATTTTTTTCGCCTTTTTTGTCCGAAATAGTGTCAACAAAGACCCATTCGGAATTTTGGCACAAATTCTGATGGATTGAAGTATAAAAAATAGTATTCATTTATAATTGTTAAATAAATTTTTTACAAATGGCAGAACTTAAAGGTAAAATCCTAGCCGGCAAAGTATTGATCGAGCCGCAGGAAGCAGAGAAAAAAACAGCTGGTGGTCTTATCATTCCTGATTCAGCAAAAGAGAAACCACTTTCCGGGAAAGTTGTCCTGGTCGGTAGTGCAAAAAAAGATGAGGTTATGGAAGTTAAAGTAGGTGATTTGGTTTTCTTTGGAAAATACTCCGGAACTGAATTAACCGTTGATGGCAAAGATTACTTGCTTGTAAATCAAACAGATGTTCTTTTCATCGCTTAATTAATTTATTGTCAATTAATAAAATTTATTCAAAATGGCTAAAGAAATTAAATTCAATATTGAGGCTCGCGAGCTATTGAAAAAAGGCGTTGACCAATTGGCCGATGCAGTAAAAGTTACCTTAGGTCCTAAAGGCCGCAATGTGATCATCGAGAAAAAATTCGGTGCTCCTTTAGTTACAAAAGACGGTGTCACAGTTGCAAAAGAAATTGATCTTGCAGATCCTTATGCAAACATTGGTGCACATCTGGTTAAAGAAGTGGCTTCTAAAACAGGCGATGATGCAGGCGACGGCACAACAACTGCCACAGTATTAGCTCAATCTATTATCACAGTTGGGTTGAAAAATGTTACTGCAGGTGCCAACCCAATGGACCTCAAACGTGGTATCGACAAGGCAGTTTTAAAAGTTGTTGCCCACATTAAATCTCAAGCTATCAATGTTGGTAACGACTTTGATAAAATTGAACAGGTAGCTCGTGTTTCTGCTAACAACGATTCAGAAATTGGCAAATTAATTGCCGATGCGATGCAAAAAGTAAACAAAGAAGGTGTCATCACTGTCGAAGAAGCCAAAGGAACTGACACTTACGTGGAAGTTGTTGAAGGTATGCAATTCGATCGTGGATACATCTCTCCTTATTTTGTTACCGACACAGAAAAGATGGCTACCGAAATGGAGCATCCTTTTATCTTGATACACGACAAAAAAATCGGTTCTATGAAAGAGCTGGTTCCAATTTTGGAAGCTACTCACCAAGCTGGTCGTCCTTTAATGATCATTGCTGAAGATATTGAAGGTGAGGCATTGGCAACGTTGGTTGTTAACCGTTTACGCGCCGGACTGAAAGTTTGTGCCGTTAAAGCACCGGGATTTGGAGATCGTCGCAAAGAAATGTTGGAAGACCTCGCAATCTTAACTGGCGGAACAGTTATTACCGAAGAAAAAGGCATGAAACTGGAAGACACAACCCTCGAAATGCTGGGTCGTGCAGAGAAAGTTACTGTTGATAAAGAAAAAACTACCATCGTAAACGGTTCAGGCGATTCAGCCCTTATCACAGCTCGTGTAGGCCAGATCAAAAAACAAATCGAGACAACCACTTCCGACTATGATCGCGAAAAGCTACAAGAACGTCTTGCTAAACTCTCTGGCGGCGTTGCAGTTCTTTATGTAGGTGCTCCTTCCGAAATCGAAATGAAAGAGAAAAAAGCACGTGTAGATGACGCATTGAACGCTACTCGTGCAGCTATCGAAGAAGGTATTGTCCCTGGTGGTGGCGTTGCACTGATTCGTGCCATCGAGTCGCTCGAAGGATTAGAAGGTGATAATGAAGATGAAACAACAGGTATTCTGATTATCAAACGTGCTATCGAAGAACCAATTCGTGTAATTGTATCCAACGCAGGTGTCGAAGGCGCTGTAATCGTTCAGAAAGTTAAAGAAGGCAAAGGAGATTATGGCTACAATGCACGTCTGGATGTATTCCAGAATCTGTATGAGTCAGGTGTAATCGACCCAGCTAAAGTTACCCGCGTTGCACTTGAAAACGCTGCCTCTATCGCAGGAATGTTCTTAACCACAGAATGTGTTCTCGTAGAAGAAAAAGAAGAAAAATCGGCTATGCCTCCACAAGGAATGGGCGGTGGTATGGGCGGAATGATGTAAGAAACACATCATTATCATATATATAGGTCATTCTGACCAAATTCAAAAAGCCGTCGGTAATTCGACGGCTTTTGCTATTTTTTATGCGCTTATGGATCTACTAACTGTCTTCATATTAGCTATCGGACTATCGATGGACTCGTTTGCCGTTGCAATCAGCTGCGGACTGGCCGAGCAGAAAGTCACTTTCGGTCATGCAGTAAAGATCTCCATTGCATTTGCCTTCTTCCAAGGGGTATTTCCACTGATTGGTTGGCTAATGGGAACTGAACTCAAAGTCTTTGTTGAAAGCGTAGATCATTATATTGCATTTTCGCTACTTACCTATCTGGGAGCCAAAATGATTTACGAAAGCCTGAAGAAAAATCGAGATGAAAAGGTCTCCAATATCTATTCCTTTCGACACATTTTAACCCTGTCTGTTGCTACCAGCATTGATGCCCTTGTAGTAGGATTTAGTTACGCTATGGCTGAAACAGACAAGATATTTGGAGGTGTTTTAATCATAGGCACAGTCACTTTTTTCTTCTCTATGCTTGGCATCCGGATAGGGAAAGATGTTGGAGATCGGTTTGGCCCCAAAGTTGAATTCCTCGGAGGTATCATCCTTTTTAGCATTGGGTTAAAGATTTTGATAGAGCATCTTGGGTAGGACATATTCCCGCCTCATAGTCTTCTGAGTGGAATCTATTCACATTATTTTCCTGAAAAAAATCTCAAATTTGTCACTAAATGACTAAGTCAATAAATCCATATAAGAAATTAATTAATAGTAAAGTAATAATATATATAATTATATTTATACTATTGGTACAGAGGTTTTTGTGCATGGGCAGAATGTACCATCACTTTACTTTTTAGAATTACTTTAAAGGCATATATCTTAAATGTTTAGTTTAATTAAATTTTCTTTCCAACTTGTCCTTCTAATTACATTATTTGTATCTTTGTACTGATTAAAAGTTAGTGATTCTTGATCTTATTCGTTTGATTTAATGCTTTCTTTGATTTGAACAATTCACGACACTAAATTATTTTTAGTGAATTTTAATTTATCCGGCAGATTCAGAGTGCTCGGATTGGAAACCTAAAAAGATGTGTCTAATTGATTTAGAGAAGTGTATTTAAATTTGCCGTTGCGTCTATTCTTCTCAAAAATAACAAAATAGCGATTCTCTTCGAAATGTAATCTTCGAACAAAAACAACAAATAATTTCGAATAGGAATAAAACTGAACACAAGGGTTAGTGCAGTTGCCGCGTTTTCAATTTGCTAAAACAACAAAATGAAAAAGATTATAATAAAATTGAGAGATTCGGTTATGCAAAACAAAGAGTAGATATGCAGGCGTTGTGTTTGTATTTTTATTTAGGCTGTGATATGGTTGTGTTGTGACTGTTATTTGGCTGTGGTATAGCTGTGACAATTCCATTCGATTTTTCCTTTCATACACAACACGTTACAATCGAGAAGAGTTTTTTTGCGGAGACTTTTTCTTTTCTGCCAACTTGTTTATTTCATTCATAACTTCATTTTCCAGAAATCTCATTTGATTTAGACGAAGCTGATCAATCGTTTTTCGTTTTCGTTTGACAACTTCCATTATTAGGGATTTCAAATCCATTTTAAACGAGACATAAAAGCCCCTCGTCTGTTGTGCATAGTAAATCAACCCCCAATTCTCCTGCAATTCTCTTTTTATTTTTAAGGTTTGATATTCTTGGGTGAAAAACCGCATTTTTTCCGAAAGTTCAGAAACATCCTTGATCGTTTTTGTTTTCCCGTCCATCCTGGCCCAGAGGAGCTTATTGTCTATTTTTTGATAAGGCTTATCTCCAACAATTGATTTTAAGGCATAAAAGGCCAAAAAGCATGCCTTATCAAAATCTGATTTTCCCAGTTTACTGTATTCTGTATAAACAACTCTTCCAATTCCTGTCATTGGAGAATTTTTATATCGCTCAAACAAAACCTTTCCTCGCCTAAGACTTTCATCACGATCCAAATCCGCAAAATTAAACCACTCACATGTTTCACGATATTTTTCCTTTAGTGACCCTTTTTTTATTTTCATCAAATGGGCATACAAGGAATAATAACAGATATCTCTTATCGGCATTCTGGAATCATCGATAAATCCGGAAAGCAGCTGAATTGGAACATTAAAAAAATCGGCTTTGGGAATACTCGCGATTTCCGCCTCCTTGCTTTTTTGGACGGATGATATTAAACTTTTAAACATGGGTCATGTTTTGAAGGTATTCAAAAATAACAATCTTCCAATTAATCTATTCTAAATAGTTCGTTTTTCCTCAAAGATATTGACAATTGTCAGGATTCAAAAATCAACACTATTGCATTTGATGGCTGAAAATTATTTCGTCAAGATTTCCTGCCGGTTTCCCTTACATCATAAAAAAAGCCCATAAGATTTAACTTACAGGCTTCTGCCTTACGGCTTTGTAGCGGGGGTAGGACTCGAACCCACGACCTCCGGGTTATGAGCCCGACGAGCTACCAACTGCTCTACCCCACAGTATATTTTTTAAAACCAGCTGTGTCGGTTTTGTGTGTGCAAAGATAGCGACTTTTTCCGATTTTACAATTAAAATGTGAGTTTTTTCCGTAAGTTTGGATTTTCAAGACAATTGTATCTATGCCGGCAGAGAGAAAGAGAGACCAATTAAGAAAACTATTTCAAAATCCCTATCGGATTGTAATCTTCAACGATCTCAATCTTCATATTATACGTCAACTCAGATTTAATGCGCGTACATTGCTTTTGGGGCTGGTTGGTGCAGTAGTCTCGATCATTATTGGAGTTACAATTCTCATCGCATTTACACCTTTGCGTGAATATATTCCCGGATATCCCAGTGGAAAATTACGCCAGAATTTAATAAAAAATGCGCTTGCAACTGATTCTCTTGAACAAAAAATTGGTTTGTATGACCGCTATTTGCACGATTTGCGCGCCATGCTTAGCGGAGAGAATCCGTTAGATTCCGTTGCTAGAAGAGATTCTGTCGTTCGTCCAAATCTAAATGATTTCAAGCGTATCAATCAGGATAGCCTCTTCAAAGATGAACTAGAACAGGAACAATTCAATTTGCGGTTAACACCTGGAGCCTCCAGAAAAAGCGGGCTCTCCAGTTTGCTGTTCTTCCCTCCTTTAAAAGGTATGGTAACTAGCAAACAAGATATATCATTGGGTCATTATGGAGTAGATGTTGTCGCAAAACAATACTCCAGAATATCATCTGCACTAGACGGTATAGTCATTTTTTCTGAATGGACCATGGAAACCGGCTATGTGATAATTATCCAACACGATCAAAATATCGTTACCTGCTACAAACATAATTCAGAGCTTCTAAAACGACAAGGCGAAAAAGTAAAAGCCGGGGAGGTGATCGCCATAATGGGAAATACCGGTAAAGAAACGACCGGCCCCCACCTCCATTTTGAACTTTGGGTCAACGGCAATCCAATTAACCCCCAAGATTACATCAGTTTTTAACTCCCTACCATCATGAAGAAAATAGCACTGCTTGGCTCAACCGGATCAATCGGTCAGCAGACCCTTAATGTCATCGAGAATAATCCCGACCTTTTTGAAATCGAAGTACTTACCGCAAACAATAATGTCAATCTGCTCATTGAGCAAGCAATAAAATTCAAACCCAACGTCGTCATCATCAGTAATGAAGAAAAATACTTATTGGTGAGGGACGCATTAGCCGATCTTCCCATAAAAGTATATGCCGGATGTGATGCCATTGCGCAAGTGGTTGAGATGGGTTCGATTGATACGGTTGTCACAGCCATGGTCGGATATTCCGGATTACTTCCTACCATTAGAGCCGTAAAAGCAGGAAAACAGGTTGCACTGGCCAACAAAGAAACCCTAGTGGTTGCCGGAGATCTTATTACTCGTCTGGCATTAGAATATAAATCAGAAATTTTGCCAATAGATTCGGAACATTCCGCCATTTTTCAGTGTTTAGTAGGTGAAGCAGAAGATTCGGTTGAGAAAATTATCCTGACTTGCTCCGGCGGACCGTTCCACGGGAAGACCAAGGAGCAACTGGACAAAGTCACTCTCAAAGAAGCCTTAAAACATCCAAACTGGGATATGGGAGCCAAAATCACCATCGATTCGGCCACACTGATGAACAAGGGATTTGAAGTAATCGAGGCTAAATGGTTGTTCGGATTGAAGCCGGAGCAGATCAATGTAGTTGTTCATCCACAGAGTATCATCCACTCGATGGTTCAGTTTTGTGACGGATCAATAAAGGCTCAATTAGGACTTCCGGATATGCGATTACCTATTCAATATGCACTAAGCTACCCTGTTCGTATCAAGAATTCACTGCCTCGTTTCAATTTTTTGGATTACCCAAACTTCACATTCACAACTCCCGATACGAAAAATTTTCGTAACCTTGCACTTTCATTTGAAGCACTTAACAAGGGTGGCAATCTGGCTTGTATTCTGAATGCTGCCAATGAAGTGTCGGTGAAAGCCTTTTTGAATGATAAAATTTCATTTTTGGATATCGCTGAAGTCAATGAATTGGTGATGAAACAGGTCTCCTTTGTGAATAATCCTGAACTGGACGATTACATTGAATCCGACAAAATTGCCCGTGTTTTCGCCGAAGAAATGATTTCAAAGCGACGCAAATAAAATAGATATAATAAAATTGGGACGGTTAGTACCAATTCGTAATGCAGAGAAAAAACACTCCGCAATATGTTTAAAAACAGATAAATAATAGAGAAAATTCAAGATGGTTATATTGATCAAAGCAGCTCAGCTCATTCTGAGTCTATCCATACTCGTCATACTTCATGAATTTGGACATTTCATTTTTGCCAAAATTTTCCATTGCAGAGTCGAGAAATTCTATCTCTTTTTTGATCCTTGGTTTTCGCTTTTCAAGATTCAAAAAGGAGAGACCGAATATGGAATTGGATGGTTACCTCTAGGTGGTTATGTTAAAATATCCGGAATGATTGATGAATCCATGGATAAAGAACAAATGAAACTTCCTCCGGAACCATGGGAATTCAGGTCTAAACCCACTTGGCAACGTTTGCTCATTATGATTGGAGGCGTGCTTTTTAACCTTATTCTGGCGCTTGCTCTCTACGCGATGATCTTGTTTACCTGGGGTGAACAGTATCTCCCTAATCAAAATGTCAAATACGGTATTGTGGTCTCTGAAACCGGAAGAGAAATCGGGCTTCAAAACGGAGATAAAATTATCTCGGTAGATGGTAAACAAATCGAAAATTTTTCAAAGATTGTCCCAACTATCGTTTTAGATGGGGCTCAAACCATCGAAGTCCAGCGTGATTCTCAGAAATTGTCATTCCCAATCAAGAAGGAAATAATCCCCAAACTCCTTACCGACAAGAACATTCTATCCCTTCGAGTACCGTTTTCCTGCAAGATTGTTGCGTTTGCTAAACAATCTCCGGCAAGAGATGCGGGATTTGAAATTGGCGATGAGATTCTTTCTGTCGACAGCTTGAAATTTCAATTCTACGACCAATTTGTGGATAAACTGGCCGACTCCAAAGAAAAAGAGATCAATGTAGAAGTCAAACGAAACGGGATTGTCTCAAATCGAAAAGTATTCATCGGAAATGCCGGTATTATTGGAATTCAACGTTCGTATGATCTGGAAGGGGTTTTCGAATACAAAACGATTGAATATAGTTTTATGGAAGCTATCCCGGCAGGGATTTCTAAAGGATATCGCGCTGTAGGTGATTATCTTAAACAGTTTAAACTACTATTCTCTCCGCAAACCAAAGCCTACGAATCATTGGGCGGATTCATCGCCATCGGCAATATATTCCCCGGAGTTTGGGATTGGGAATCATTTTGGAATCTAACCGCATTCCTCTCAATCATTCTTGCAGTTATGAATATTTTACCTATTCCGGCTCTCGACGGAGGACATGTTTTGTTCCTGCTCTATGAGATTATTACCAGAAGGAAACCTAGCGATAAATTTCTCGAATATGCTCAAATCGCCGGTATGGTTTTACTTTTTTCACTTCTACTTTATGCCAACGGGAACGATATCTTAAAATTATTTAAGTAATCGTCGGATAATTGATTAAAAAGATTGCTATATTTGCCAACGAACGATAAAAACAGGACGCTATGAGCTTATTTATATTAGGTGTTTTAAGTGGTGCGCATGTGATTCTAATTATTGCTGCCTTATTACTACTTTTTGGGGGTCAAAAAATTCCTGAATTAATGGGTGGTTTAGGTAAAGGCATGAAAGAATTTAAGAAAGCTATGAAAGATGAAGAACCTGGTTCTACTCCGCCAGCTGCAACAGAAGAAAAGAAAAACGAACCCCTGAAACAATAATTCAAGGATCCGATCATAAATATTTAGTACCCCGATGCGTTGCATCGGGGTATTTTTTTGTACCGGACCATCCATCTTCATTTGCAAATTTTTACATTTTCGCATTGATCTAACTGTAACGATTTACCTATTCATGCGTCTTATAGTGGAATGAAATTAAATGTATCACTTTAAAATTCTTCGTCATGAATAAAAAAATTAGGCTTGGTCTGATGCTTTTATGTTTTGCCGCATTCACGCTGGCCGCCGGTTCCTGCATTCCGCATATCCATGGTAATGGTAAAGTGGTTAAAGAAGAGCGAAATGTCTCTGGCTTTGAAGCTTTAGATGTTAGCAATGGTATTGAAGTGTTAGTCGCTCAGGATTCTTTCGAAAAAGTAACGGTTGAAGTAGATGAGAATATCCTCAAAATGCTTAAGACGGAAGTGTCTGGTGGGAAACTAAAAATATACCTTGAGGAAAGCATACTCCATGCCAAGTCCTTGAAAGTTTATGTAACAATGAAGCAATTGAAGTCCGTTGAGACAAGTTCCGGATCGGAAGTAAAATCTACGGCCAAAATTAATGTTGAAAAATTAAAATTAAACTCTTCAAGCGGATCGAGTATTACGATGGAAGTTACAGCGATTCATCTTTCTGCAGAATCGAGCAGTGGCAGTGATATCAAAATTTCCGGTGCCGCCCAAGATTTCAAGGGAGACAGCTCCAGCGGATCCGGAATCCATGCTTCAAATTTAGTGGCCGAAAAAGGAAACCTCTCTGCTTCAAGCGGTTCAAGTATACATGTGCAGGTAACGAAGGATGTAAGAGCACATGCCAGCAGCGGAGCCGGCATCAACGTTGGAGGAAATCCGGAAATCAGAGATACAGACAGCTCAAGCGGCGGATCGGTTCATTTTAAATAATAAAAGTTGGATAGCCAGCAGATTGGCCGGTTATCTAACTTTTTAAGCTGAAATAAATCTTAGTCACGTCTCATGATACCGTAGCAGATGATTTTCACAATGGCATCTACGCTCTTGCTAAGATCATTGGATCGGTAGGGACCGGCAGAAAGAGGCATTTCCAGACCACGTATTGCAGTTGTAATACCAATGGCAACCAAGGTAAAATCCTTGATAACGAACTTATGCTGCCTGGCACCCTCTAGTAAGATCCGCTTCATCATCCTTATTTCTTCCTGGTCGTACTGAGATTTGATCTTATCGATAAACTCTACCGCTGCTGTATCATTTTCAATGGCATTATAAAAGTTAGCCAACTGACGGTAGGTAGTGATTTTAGTCATCACATAGTCGCGGAGTTTATCAGCAGGATCCATGTCTTTCTGAAGTACTTTTGCTAGTTCCATCCTCAGAATATCTGCTTCTTTTTGAATTACCTCCTGAAACAGGTCTTCCTTACTGCTAAAGTAGTAATACAGAGAGCTTTTCCCTTTTCTGACAGCATTGGCTATATCGTCCAAAGTAGTCTTTTTATAACCAAATTTGCTGAAAATCTCCTGTGCAATGGTTAAAATATTCTCTCGAACTGCATCTTTTTTGGTGCCCGCGTTTTCGTTACTCATAGGTTGTAGTACATCTTTAATGACCAAATATAATTATTTTGTTGAAGAAACAACAATTTTGAAATCGAGTTGCTTCTTTTCCATATTAGCTCTGAGTATCTCAATCTCGACCTCATCGCCCAATTGATACTTTTTATGTGACCTTCGACCTGTGATACAATAATTCCTCTCGTCGAATTGATAATAGTCATCGGTAAGTTCGTGTAAAGGGACCATTCCCTCACATTTGTTCTCTTCAATCTCAACATAGATACCCCATTCAGTAACACCTGAAATGACTCCTTTATATTGCTGTCCAATCTTATCAGACATAAATTCTACTTGTTTGTATTTTATGGAAGCCCGCTCTGCATTGGCAGCCCTATTTTCCATGTCGGAAGAATGTTTGCACATTTCCTCATATTTGTTCGCTGCCACCGAAGTACCATCCTGAAGATAACGGTCAAGCAAGCGATGTACCATCATGTCCGGATAGCGCCTGATCGGAGAAGTAAAGTGAGTATAATATTCAAAGCCCAAACCATAGTGACCGATATTCCGAGTCGAATATTCGGCCTTTGCCATGGTGCGAATAGCCAATGTTTCAATGACATTCTGCTCCTTTTTCCCGGAAACATTTGTGATCAATTGATTCATAGAAGACGTAACTGCTGCAGGCGAATTGGTCATAATACCGTACCCAAATCGTTTGATAAAATGATTAAATTTTTCGAGCTTTTCCGGATCCGGTTTGTCGTGAATTCGGTACACAAAGGTCTTCTCCTTCTTTTTAGCACCTGGTTTTCCAATAAGCTCAGCCACCTTTTTATTGGCCAGCAACATAAATTCTTCTATCAACTTATTGGAATCTTTCGCCTCTTTGAAAAATACATTAATAGGTTTCCCGGCTGCATCGACTTCAATTTTTACTTCCACGCGATCAAAATCGATTGATCCTGCCTCAAAACGTTTAGCCCGCAACTTCTTTGCCAGCGAATCGAGTGTAAGGATTTCCAATTTCATATCGCCCTCACCGCTCTCAATAACAGCCTGTGCTTCTTCATAACTAAATCTGCGATCAGAAAAAATGACAGTTCTGCCAAACCACTCCTTCTGAACTTTGGCATTTTCATCCAGCTGAAAAACAGCCGAATAACACAGTTTTTCTTCATGTGGTCGCAACGAACAAACACCGTTCGATAGTCGTTCGGGCAACATAGGAACAACACGATCTACTAAATATACGGAGGTTGCTCTTTCATAAGCCTCATCCTCAATGATAGAATTTAATTTCACATAATAAGTTACGTCGGCTATGTGTACACCAATTTCCCAAAATCCATTATCCAGTTTCTGAATCGAAAGGGCATCATCAAAGTCCTTCGCATCTGCCGGGTCAATGGTAAAAGTTGGTACTTTTCTAAAGTCTCTGCGATTTGCAATTTCTTCTTTTGGGATGGTAAGCGGAATTTTATTCGCCGCTTCATCCACTTTTTCCGGGTATTTATAGGGTAAACCATATTCAGCCAGAATCGCATGCATCTCAGTATTGTTAGAACCTACATCGCCCAGTACATCAATAATTTCGGCAAAAGGGTTGCGGGCTTTTTCGGGCCAGTCCAGAATCCTGGCTATTGCTTTTTGGCCGTTTTTTGCTCCCTTCAATTTATCCATTGGTATGAAAAGATCGAAAGGCATTCGTTTGGTTGGAATTAAAAATGCCGAAAACTTGGAGATTTCGACCGTTCCAACCAATGTCTTCCGTCCGCGTTCCAAAACTTCAACAACCTCTCCTTCGGTATCACTCTTTTTCCTTTTTGCGAAGATCCTAATCTTAACTTTATCACCATCCAAAGCATGGTTCATATTCGTCGCCGGGATCAATATTGTGTCATTCAGCTCCTCGCAGAATACCTGACCAAATCCTTTGTAATTAAGTACCATCGTTCCAATAATTGACCCGCCAGCTTTTGCCTTCAGCCGGAATCTGCCTTTTGAAACTTCTTCAAGTGCTTCATTATCGCGCAACTCCTGCAAAGCAACACTAACCATCATCTGGGTAGTAGTATTTTTAGCGCCTATCTTGGATGACAGCTGTTTATAATTATATACGTAAGTCGGCTCCTCATAAAATAAGGCCATGATGGATGTTTTTAAGCCGGCTTTGTTGAAATTTAATGCTTTTTCGAGCTTTTTCCCTTTCGACATTTTACTAGAATATTAGAATCATTAAATATAATCATAATTTCGAACAACATTACATACAATTCGAGAACAAATAAACCCAGAGGCAATTTTGGATTATCGATTAATGATTTTGGATTATTGAACTCCAAAGATGGTTATCCTTTAAAGGCATTTTGATCATGGCGTATTTCAGAATCGAAAATCCAAAATCGCCTTTGATCGTTTCTAAACAATTATATTTGCGAAAATTTGCACATTCAAAAAATCCAACATGAAGATCATCGACCTTATCCAATCATCTCAAAAAACTATTTTCTCCTTCGAGCTTCTTCCTCCGTTAAAAGGGCAGAATACGGATAAATTGTACGAGACTATCGATGAGTTAATCGAATATAATCCCAAATATATCAACCTTACCACGCATCGGGACGAGATAGAATACAGACCTCTCGAAAATGGACTTCTGGAAAAGAGGGTTGTTCGCAAACGTCCGGGTACAGTCGCTATTGCAGCCGCTATTCAGCACAAATATGGTATCCCTGTTGTTCCTCACGTCGTTTGCGGCGGTTTCACCAAAGAAGAGACCGAGAATATGTTGATCGACCTCAACTTTCTGGGTATTAAAAATATTTTGGCACTTCGCGGTGATGGAATAAAGTCGGAGAATTACTTCCTTCCTGAAAAAAATGGCCATTCACATGCGAACGAATTAGTCGAACAGATCGTGAACCTTCGCGAGGGCAAATACCTCGATCCGGAACTGAAAAATAAAGCCACCATGGATTTCTGCATTGGCGTAGCAGGTTATCCCGAAAAACATGCGGAGGCATCCAACCCGATAACCGATATGCAAAACCTCAAGCAGAAAATTGATGCCGGAGCTGAATACATTGTTACGCAGATGTTCTTTGATAACCGGAAATATTATGATTTTGTAGATCGCTGCCGGACTGCTGGGATCACAGTTCCAATCATTCCCGGAATTAAACCTCTTGCATTGATGAACCAAATTACCATGCTGCCAAAAATATTCAGCATCGATATTCCGGAAGAATTTGCTGCCGAAGTGCGGAAATGCAAAAACAATGAAGCTGCCCGACAAGTAGGATCCGAATGGGCCATTATGCAGGCCAGGGATTTAATTGCCAACAAGGTTCCCTGCTTGCATATCTATACCTATGGCATAACTGATAACACGCGGCAAATTGCCAAATTAATTTTATAAGAAAAGTCATGCAAAAACTGGTATTTGCCACAAATAACGAACATAAATTGAGGGAATTAGGCGAGATCCTGAATAGTGAATTCACGCTCCTCAGTTTAAACGATATCGAATGCTTTGACGATATCCCGGAAACGGGAAATACCTTGGAAGCCAATGCCTCACAGAAATCATTCTACATCTGGGATCGTTACCACACCGATTGTTTTTCGGACGATACCGGCCTCGAAATTGCAGCCCTGAACAACGAACCGGGAGTCCGCTCTGCCCGCTATGCAGGAGAAGGAAGAAATTCCAACGATAATGTCGATAAAGTTTTAGCCAATTTAAATGGCGTAACCAATCGAGCGGCATGCTTCCGATGTGTTATTTCCCTTATTATCGAAGGTAAGGAATATCTTTTCGAAGGGAGGGTGAATGGCGAGATTCTGCAGGGACGAAAAGGAGATTCCGGATTTGGCTATGATCCCATCTTCCGCCCCTTAGGCTTTCATCAATCATTTGCCGAAATGAATGTAGACTTGAAAAATAGTATAAGCCACCGTGGTCGGGCAGTGCAAAAACTTGTTCATTTTCTGCTGGAACAATATCCTCATTTACATGACAGATAATGAAATTGCTCTTCGTCATCCTGCTAATGTTGCCACTTTGTTTGATAAGCCAAATTCGCATGAAGGGATGGCAATCCCACGTTTCGTTCACTCCAGTAATTTACGTTACCGAAACACCTGAAAACATGGTGGGAGCCACGGCCAACGGAATTTTCTTTGTGGGGAAGAAAGGATCCCAAATCACAACAAAAACCAAAGTGGAAGGGCTGTCGGAGGTAGGCATTTCAGCCATTGCATATACAGGCCTTCAAGATATTTTGCTGATTGGCTACGAAAGCGGCAACCTAGATCTCATACAAAATGGAAAGATCCAAAATTTTCCAGACCTTACCAGGAAAGCTAATCTCCCGAATAAAAAGATCCATCGCGTTTTTTGTGAAGGCAATTTTGCCTACCTGTGTTGCGCTTTTGGAATCGTCAAAATAGATCTTCAAAAGATCGAGGTTGCTGAGACCTGGTATTTTGGTTCAGGCAATGATCTAAAAGCAGTATTTGATCTGACCACTTTCGGCGGAAACTGGTGGGTAGCAACAAATCATGGCATATTTAAAGCCGACAAACTCGCCGCTAATCTGCAGGATTATCGTAATTGGCAGTTACAGACGGCGCTCCCGCAAGCCGAAGCCACTTTTACCTCGTTTGGTCAGTCTGATGGATTACTTTTCACCCACGATGCCACCAATGATCGACTGCTTTCGTGGAACGGATCAATTTGGCAATCAAGATATTCCGAACTTAAAAATATTCGATTTATTAAAACCGGGACCACAGGTCTGATCGTTCTGGCAAACAAAGAAATCAGACTCATCGGTAAAACCGGTACCACAACTATTGGCAATTATCCGCCCGAAAATTCGACCACAGAAATTGATCCGCGTGATGCTCTTGTTAGCAGCAGCGGGGAGCTTTGGATTGCAGATTTTCGCTTCGGATTGACCCACCAATCAGGCTCATCTGGCTATAACCACCTTATTCCCAACTCCCCGGGAAGCGATCAGATTTCCGCATTAGAAGCTGGCCTGGAAGATGTTTTCGTGGCTACCGTTACTTCGAGTTCGACCGGCAACCCTGAGGCAACCTATTCAATTCGACAATTCGGCATTTGGCAAAATTTTACTGCCGCAGAGGACCCGGGACTGAAATCGATCAAACCCATCACTTCATTTGCCATAAATAAAGATCATCCCGATGAATATTGGGCAGCAACGGATGGTTCAGGATTGCTGAGTTTTCAGAAAAACAGGGTCAATGCACACTTCAACGAGCAAAACTCCACGCTTGGAGCAGCCAATCAGTCATGTGTAGTAAATGCCCTCACGCTGGACAATCAAACCAATTTGTGGTACTCCAATCCTACCGGGAAAGCAATAATCGGATCTCGTTCCGTGACTGGCGCATTTATTCCATTACCCTATCCAGGATTGACTTCATCCAACTCCAAACCATTGAATATGATAGTGTCTGCCTCGTTAATTCACTGGGTGATTCTTCCTGACGAAGGGCTTTTTGCCTTCAAAATTAAGGGCAGCACAGAAAATATTGCAGACGATCAATTTCGTAAAATTTCGGTTCAAAGCCGTTTTACCAATTCAACAACTTCTCTTATCTCCCAATTTACGGGTATCTCGGCCATTGCTGAAGATATCGATCACCAACTATGGGTTGGTACAAGTGCCGGAATTGTCGTTTACAGCAATCCTGATAGGGTATTTGACTCCGGAGAATTTTATGGGATGCAGCCTTCTCCGGATGACGGGGAGGGATTATTCAAACCTATTCTGGAAAAGGAACAAATTACTTCCATTTCCGTGGATGGCGGAAATCGGAAATGGATCGGAACGGCTCATTCTGGGGTATTCCTTTTTACCGCAGGGGGAGAACATCTGCTGCATCATTTTGACAGCAAAAATTCGCCTTTACTTTCCGACAGGATTTTGTCGATTGCCATTTCACCCAAAAGTGGCGAGGTGTTTTTTTCGACCGACCGCGGATTGATCTCTTGGAAAAGTGATGCGACAACCGGGGAAACCAGTTTTGATAAGGCGTACGTTTGGCCAAATCCGCTGAGAGAAACCAACGAAAACGGAGTCACAATTGATGGGCTGTCAGATGGCACCGAAGTTAAGATTACTGATATTTCCGGTAATCTCGTTTACCAGACCTCCTCAGAAGGTGGCAGAGCAATCTGGAATGCAAAAAATATTCATGGGGTCAGAGTGTCTACCGGAATCTACCTTATCTTCTGCCATTCTTCCCAATTCGGGATTTCGAAGATTATTAAATTGCTGGTAATTCACTGAATGGAATGGAAAATGCAGAAAGTTGTTAGGCAATTCAAGTCATCCAACAAAATCTAATTTTTCACTTTTCATTTTTCACTTCCTTTGTATTCATGTATTACAAAACAGAAGGCATCGTACTTCATGGCATAAAATACGGAGACACCGGTAGAATCCTAACCGTCTATACCGAGGCCTTCGGCAGGACTTCCTTTATCCTTCAGGGAATCCATTCAAAAAAATCAACCACTAAAGCCAACCTTTTGCAACCGCTTTTCTTGCTGGAGATGGAAGTAGACCATCGGCAAGATCGTGAACTACAACGAGCTAGAGAGCTTAAAATCAGGCATCCCTATCAGACGATTCCCTATGATGTTATCAAATCATCACAAGCCATATTTTTGGCAGAGATGCTTTACAAAGTGTTAAAAGAAGAGGAAGCCAGAGCCGAACTATATCATTTTCTCAATCATTCGTTTCAGATTTTTGATTTGCTCACCGAAGGCGTGGCGAATTTCCATCTTGTATTCCTTATACAGCTTAGCAGATACATGGGATTCGCTCCAACAAACAACTACATGGAACGAAGATCGTTTTTCAACATGGTATCGGGATCTTTTGTGGAAAACAGGCCACCGCATTCCTATTATCTGGATCCAGAAGAGAGTCAAACCCTCTCTGAAATCGCATCCGGTTCGTACGAAGAAATTGGAAACTTGACGCTCACATCCTCCAAACGAAATCTAATGCTGACTAAAATAATTGAATACTTCTCATTGCACCTCGGTATCCGCGTGGAGATAAAATCGCTTCAAGTGTTGCATGACCTTTTTTCCTAATCCGAGGCTCATTTTCAGACTATACAAAATTCAAAGGATTCCACCTATTTATATATATGATTGTTATTCAGCTTATTTGTAATTTGTAATTTGTAATTTGTAATTTTCCTGCAATTTTTAATTGCATAAATATTTCATTGTAATCATTCTATATTTTAATCGAACAATTGCCATTCCGATTTTTTTCTGTACTTTTGTAAGTAGATATTAATTTAGTATGATCGTAACAAAACTTCCTACAACCAAGAAAAACGCATTCGTTACAATGATGGAGATAGCAGAGGAATACAAGGCAACCAATCTTGTAGATCCAATGTCGGGTCTTCCTTGTCCGGATGTTTTGATCAACTTGGTTGACAAATACATGCGTGCTGGAAACAACGATTTTTCTCCCAGCGAAGGAGTTGCGTCATTGAGAGAGCAGATTGCTCTCATTTTTAATAATCAGAATCTCACTGAGTTACATTACGAGTCTGACGTAACCATTACTGCGGGTCCGCAACAAGCCATGTCTACTGCCATTACCACTTTTGTTAAGGATGGTGATGAGGTGATACTTTTTGAGCCCGTTCAGGAATCCTTTGCCCAGTTAATTGAAATGACCGGAGGGCGTCCGATATACATTAATTTGAAACATCCGGAATACCGGATTGATTGGGATGAGGTAAAAAAGACGGTAACGACGAAAACAAAAATGATCGTTATCAACAATCCTCAAAATCCAATCGGGCAGGTTTTCAGTCCTGAAGATTTCGACCAGCTAAAAAGGATGACAAACGGAACCCGCTTGGTCATTCTCAGCAACGAAACTTTTGGAAATATTGTCTTCGATGGCAACCATTTTAGCAGTGTGGCATCAATACCTGAATTAGCTGCAAAAAGTCTGGTAGTTTCCTCTTTCGGAGCCATGTTCAACATCAACGGATGGGGTATCGGATACATTGCCGGCCCTGAGAAATTGATGAGTGAATACAGAAAAACTCAACAATATCAGGGATTTAGTGTTAACACTCCCACCCAATATGCTTTAGCCGAATTTCTAAAACAAGGTCAAAATTTCAAAGAGATCAACGCTTTTTATCAAAGTAAGCGGGATTATTTCCTTGAACTGATGGCAGGAAGTAAATTTGAATTCGTTCCAACTAAATCCACTATTTACCAACTTCTTGATTTCAGCAAGGTCTCTGATGAGCCCGATACTGAATTTGTCATGAAATTAGCCAAAGAATATCAGGTAGCCACAATCCCTTTTTCTGCTTTTCAGCACGAGAAAACCAAAATGCAGATGATCCGTGTCTGTTTTGCCAAGACCAACGAATTACTGGAGGAGGCTGCCTGCCGGCTGAAAAATGTACCGGTTACTTTGCACAAATAAGCTAAAGCAAAAAACCCGCAATCGGGTTTTTTTCGCATAAGATGGCCTCATAGTTCAAGGGATAGAACGGAAGTTTCCTAAACTTTAGATTCGCGTTCGAGTCGCGGTGAGGCTACAAAACCCTCTGATTAACAGGGGGTTTGTTGTTTATAAATCCCTTGTAATCTCTAGCCGAAAAATTCACAGCACATCATTTGATATATTGAATGTTCGGATGCCTGTAATACTCTCAAGTAACCGGATCAGAAGAGGTGGAAGATTAGTTGGTAAGAGGATAATTCTCTTGATTTTAAAAAGGGGAAACCAATTCAATACACCAGGATTATTAGCAATTAGTAGTTAAAATATAATTGAAATGTACAATTTTAGAATTGAAAATATTTAAATATTTGTAACCTATATTACCATACCAAGTTCTTAAAGCTGTCAATTATAATGTAAATCAAAAACGAGGACGCCTAATTTTAGTAGGCATTAGAAAAGACATAAAAATTAAATACAAATATCCAAAACCGGGTAAAAAAATATATACCCTCTCTGACGCATTAAAAAAGGGAGATCTATTTAGCTGCGATGTTCCCATTTCAGAAGCTCTGTTAATGAATTTCAATTCCTAAAGCAAAATTCTCATCTAAAATGGAAAACTGCTATTTTAATACATGATGTGCCAACACTTTTTGTACTTCGTAAACATTGACAGATTTGTTAAACTGCTTGACGATACTGGGTTGTTGTTCGCTGGAGACCCATATCTTTAATTCTGCATCCAAATCGAATGTTCCGGCGGTTTCGATGCTAAACCTTGAAATACTTTTGTAGACTATTGATTTGTATTCGGTTTTACTACCGGTCAGACCTTACCTGTCAACCAATATCAATCGCTTGGAGGTGAAGATGAAGGTGTCGCGAATCAGTTTGAAGCCCAGTTCAATTTGTTCATTATCGATTAGAAGAAGACCGTACTGTTTGATCAATTCCTCCTGATTAACGGCTCCGGCGTTACCAAGTATTGCTGAAAATAGTCCCATGATTTAAGAAATTTGGTTAAAAATAAGGTTAACCAAATATAGTGATTTGATATGGAAACTATACAAATTGTTTAGCTCACCAACTTAATATTAAAAGCACCGCTATTTGTGGCTCCGTAAATACTCAGCCAAAGTGGAAGAAACATTTCGGTGCCTCTAGCTTTGGTAATATCGCCAAGGTCGAGGATGTTTTCTTTTGCCCAGCCAAATGATTTTAAAATCCCGATTACTGCTGCCTTGGCATCCAAATCATTACCGCAAACAAAGGTGGTATGTTCGCCATTATTGACCATTGAAGGATTCACCATGATGCCGCACCACATAGTATTTAAAGCTTTTACAACTTTCGCTGTAGGAAATGCCTTTTGAATCTCTTCTGCCAAAGAGTTGGTATTTACTATTGAAAGAGTGGCTGGTAAACCATTACTGAAATCCAGTGGATTGGCAATATCTACCAGCGTTTTATCCCTGAGGTTCTTTTCTCCTGCCATCTTCAGGGCAGTTAAAGAAGCTCCTCCTGAGGTACAATTAATGACTAATTCGCCAAAGGCAGCTGCGTCTGCAAAATCTCCGGCACTTGCTTTTCCATTGTGTTTGGCCACAAATGCCAATGCCTTTTCGTTGTTGGCCATCCGTGATCCCATCATTACTGAATGTCCTAATTCAACTAATTTTGAACCAATAGACTCACCAACCATTCCGGTTCCCAATACTGCAATTTTCATCTCATATAATTTTATATATCAAATAATCAACAGTGTGTATACGTTAGTGCGATCCAATGGTTATTGAAATTTTATCTGAATGCAAGATTTTGCTTTTGATGTAATCAGCTACTAATTGCCTGATTACTGTGTAAATCCCTTTTCCTTCATTTGTTCGCCGTTCGTGAACAGAGCCATTCCGGTTTTCATCCTTCTGAAATTTAGCTTTTCGTAGAATATTTCCTTCCCCGGTGCTGAATACAAAATGAAATTACAATCGGGGCATTTACGCATCAGCTGATCTACAATTATAGTGCCTATTCCTCTACCTTGGAAATCAGGTATAACAGCCACATCATAAATAGCCGCTTGATAAACTCCGTCTGAGAGGGCTCTGCCAAATCCTATTAATCGCTTATTCTCAAATACAAATACAACATTATGACTATTGCCAAATGCCTTCTGGTGACGTTCAGGAGAATAATTGGCCATTCCGGTGATTCGAAGTATTTCAACTACCGAAACCCAATTTATGTCGGTTATATCAAATTGGAGCCTCAAATTCATTTTTAATAGTATTTTCGATCAGTTTAGGTTTTTCTCTTATACTATAAAGATAACTAAGCAGAAAATACACTATGACACCACTGATCAATGCATAAAAAAAGACACTACTATTGAATATTGGAGTTTCTGGCTTGTCCGGTTCCAGTCCTTCGCCGGTTACGAAGAATACAATAACACCTGCCGCATTGTTGATGAAATGAGCAATCATGGGAAGCCATAAGGTACCGGTCCATTCGAGCAAATAACCGAACAGTGCCCCTAGCAGCAGACGAGGAAGAAATCCAAAAAATTGAAGATGGAGGGCGCTGAAAAAGACTGCGGTGATCCAAATCGCCCAATGGTAATTTCCAGTCATGCCTTTTACAAGTTTCTGTAGGAGTCCCCTGAAGAGCAGTTCTTCGCCAATCGCAGGCAGAACGGCCACAATAAATAGGTTACTTACCAAACCTCCAAAGCTTTTAGTCGAAAGAAATGCCTGGGTAATTTCATTCGCCTGATTCTCAGAGTTGCGCATCCAGGCTTCGATTGAACTCATCCAATTTGGCAATACAAGATGCTGATTAACCACAGAAAACCATTCAATTACCGGACCATAAACAAGAATAATAGCACAAACAATGGCTACCATTATCCCGGTAGGTTTGCGATCGAGTTGCAGATAACGAAGGGGTTTTGGGTCGAGTGCAAAGGCAAGGACAAGGGGTGGCAAAATAAACATTCCAAGTGTTTGCAGGATCTGAAAAAATTTTAGATAAAGTAAATTGATGGGATTATTGAAGTTTGCGAGCATACTTGTAAGTGCTTCAAAACTGACACCCATAAATAGTCTGCATCCTAAAAATCCCAATAATGAAACAAATGTTCCACCCAGCAGGATAAGAATCAGGGTAAAAATGATTTGGGTAAAAGGCGTCGCGACTCGTAGAAATTTCATACTGACAGTGGTATTTTTTCTATTATAAAATTAACGAAAATTTTGAATGACTTGTTTCTAGGAGGACTAAATAATCGCCTTTTTTTCAACTGTAAAGTTACAATATCCCGTCGGGTTGCCAAGTGAGCATTTAATCCGAATGGTTATCTTTGCCCCGAATGAGATTTATCACTTTTCGTTTTTCACTTTTTACTAAATTAAATGAAGATAGGAAATCTTGAGTTGGGAACTCTCCCTCTATTTTTGGCTCCCATGGAAGATGTGACCTATAAATCGTTCCGTTACCTGTGCAAAAAATACGGGGCAGATGTCATGTATACTGAATTTATTGCTTCGGAAGCTTTGATCCGTGATGTAGAAAGAACAAAACGGAAGATGACCATTTTTGACTTCGACCGTCCGCTGGCTATTCAGATTTATGGTTCGAGCATTGATTCGATGGTTGCTGCAGCCAAAGTTGCCGAACAGTCCGCACCTGATTTTATCGACATTAACTTTGGATGCCCAATGAAGAAAATTGCCGCCAAAGGAGCGGGTGCCGGACTCCTGCGCGATATCCCAAAAATGATAAAGATGGCCGAAGAGATAGTGAAGGCAGTTAAGATCCCGGTTACGGCAAAAACACGACTAGGCTGGGACTTCGACGATATGCCAATTGTTGATGTGGCCGAAAGATTACAGGATGTTGGAATTCAGGCACTAGCAATCCATGGCCGCACACGCAGTCAGCTTTATACCGGCTCGGCCGACTGGAGTCTAATTGCCGATGTGAAAAACAATCAGCGGATGAAGATTCCCATCATCGGAAACGGAGACATAAGCGGCCCGGAAAAGGCGAAGGCATTCCTCGATCAATCGGGAGTGGATGCTTTAATGATTGGCAGGGGAGCCATCGGCCGACCTTGGATCTTTAAAGAAGTAAGGCATTTCCTGAATACAGGGGAACTTACTCCTCCGCCATTTGTACCTTTTGTGATCGAGAATGTGAAGGATCAGCTAAATCAGTCAGTAGCCTGGAAAGATGATACCAGAAGAGCCGTGCTCCAGATGCGTCGCCATTTTGCACGCTATTTCCCAAATCTAATCGACTTTAAGGAGCTTCGCATTAGGCTGTTACGTGCGATAGAAATTGAGGAGGTTCTGGGAATTTTGGATCTGATTTCTGAAAAATATGAAGACATTCAAGTCGATTATGCAAACATTGGATTAAAATAATTATTTGTTACTTTCGGGGAATAAACAACTTCAAATGACAGAAATTAACAGACGTAATTTCATCAGAACAGGTCTTACCGGAGCATTGGTCGCCTCCGGCGGACTATCGCACCTGATGGGAGAGCCAACGCTTCCCGTCAGAGTCGATATGGTAGATCTTGGAAAAACCGGATTAAAGGTTTCCCGCTTGGCAATGGGCATGGGTACCAACGGATGGAATCACCAGTCCAACCAAACCCGGATTGGTTTGGAGAAATTCAAGCTGATGGTTCAAGCAGGCTTTGACAGAGGCATTCGGTTTCTGGATACCGCAGACACTTATGGCTCACACATTTTTGTGAAAGAAGCACTAAAGATGCTGCCTCGGGATCAACTTACGCTTATGACGAAGATTTGGACAGAAAATCTGGACTGGCACCCACTTCAGCCTGTTGATCAAATGATTGAACGCATCCGACAAGAATTACAGACTGATTATCTCGATATCGTATTGTTGCATTGCATGACAAAAGCCAATTGGACAGACGACAAAAAACGATTTATGGATGGATTAAGCGATGCCAAAGCGAAAGGACTGATTAAAAGAGTTGGATTCTCAGCCCATGATTTTGGTGCCCTTCAAAGCGGCGTTTCGCATGAGTGGCCGGATATTGTACTCGCTCGAATCAACAACAAAGAGGTTCGGATGGATGCAACCCCTGATAAAATTCATGCCCTTTTAGACCTTGCTGCCTCCAAAGGAAAGGGCGTATTGGGAATGAAAATTTTTGGCGGCGGTGGACTGATTAAGGAGGAGGAGCGAATCGCATCACTCAGCTTCACCATCAAAAGCAAGAAAGTTCATGCCATGACGATCGGTATGGAAGACGCAGTACAAGTTCATGATACCGTTGATCGTCTAATGGGATTCGTTAATGAAATAGGCACCTAATTTTATACATTTACAGATATCAAATCAAAATTAAAATTACATGAAAACCAAAGGATTACTCTTAACATTGACCATTTTGTTTACCGCCTTTGCGCAGCTTCAGGCGGCACCGATTGATCAGAAAAAATTGATTGGAAACTGGGAATATTCCGCTCCAACTGCACCTCCGAACTATACCACTGGTCAGATTAATTTTTCTGAGGCCGGAGATAAACTGAAAGGCGAACTAGTTATTGAAGGGCAAAAAGTGAATTTTTCCGATATTACGATCAAAGATGAACAGGTTTCAGTAAGTATCTATCTGGAGTCAACGTTGGTAACCATCAAATTCAAGATGGTCGACCAAGCACTTGAAGGAAAGGCCGATACACCTGATGGACCAGTAGCAGTAAAAGCAGTGAAAGTCGCTAAAAAATAATTTTTATCTTTGGTTGTATTGCTTGTTGTAATATTCCTGGTAAGAACCTGAAGAAACGTTTTCCAGCCAATCGGAATTTTTAAGATACCATTCAACTGTTTTTGCGAGTCCTTCTTCAAACTGAAGTGAGGGTTTCCAACCCAGTTCCTTCTGAATTTTGGAGGAGTCGATGGCATATCTCATATCGTGGCCGGCTCGATCTTTTACAAAAGTGATCAACTGTTGGGAAGTGCCCGGGGCTCTTCCCAGCTTTTGATCCACCACATCGCACAATGCCCTGATCAGCGAAATATTGGTCCATTCGTTATTCCCGCCAATATTATAGGTTTCTCCGTTAGCGCCCTCATGAAAAATCAGGTCAATGGCAGAGGCATGATCCTCCACAAACAGCCAATCCCTAATATTTTCGCCCTTACCGTAAACCGGGATAGGTTTCATGTGCTGTAAATTATGGATACAAAGTGGAATCAATTTCTCCGGAAACTGATTTGGTCCGTAATTATTGGAGCAATTGGAGATGACTACAGGTAGGTGGAACGTATTAAAATAGGCTCTGACCAAGTGATCAGAGCTGGCCTTTGAGGCAGAATACGGACTTTGCGGATCGTATGAAGTTGTTTCTGTAAACAAGCCGGTTTCACCCAATGATCCATATACTTCGTCGGTCGAGATATGGTAAAACCGTTTCCCCTCCATGTTATTTTTCCAATGCTCTTTGGCTGCATGAACCAAGTTGAAAGTACCGAAAATATTTGTACGGATAAAAGCTGCAGGATCGGTGATAGAACGGTCGACATGTGATTCGGCCGCCAAGTGAACCACTCCTTCTATGGGATAGGTATCAAAAAGGTGGTTAACCATCTCACTATCTGTGATGTCACCCTTGACAAATGTATAATTGGGAAAAGAATCAATATCCTTCAGATTTTCAAGATTTCCGGCATAGGTTAACAGATCCAGATTAATTATTTGATAATCAGGATAATTATTTACAAACCGCCTTACAACATGCGAACCGATAAATCCAGCACCTCCGGTAATTAAAATTGTCTTCTTCATCACTTCTATTTTAGGTTATTGTTTTTTTCTTATTCGTACGATATTTCCCAACGCTAGGTTACGTTCCTTCATCACTGAACCCATGGCTACAAAGTTTATCCTTCAATTGACCTGATTTTTTTCTCCCAATTCCAAGCAGAAAGCAAAGTCTCCTCCAAGGTTGTTTCTGATTTCCAACCCAGAATTTCATTGGCTTTTGTGGTATCAGCATAGATTTTTTCAATATCTCCGGCTCTTCTGGCTACAATCTTGTAATTAATTTTTTGTCCGGTGGCTTTTTCAAAAGAACTCAAAAGTCCTAAAACAGACACGCCGGTGCCGGTACCAACATTGAAAAACTCAAAATCAGATGCATTCTTTTTAGCAATCAGCCTTTCAATTGAGATAACATGCGCTTTGGCCAGATCAACAACATTGATATAATCGCGGATGCAACTGCCATCCGGAGTATTGTAGTCGTTTCCAAAAACTGAGAGTTGTTGGCGTATACCAGCAGCTGTCTGAGTGACGAAAGGCACCAGATTATTCGGAATACCATTCGGTAATTCGCCGATCAAGGAGGAAGGATGTGCTCCGATAGGGTTGAAATAACGAAGGGCAATGGTCTTTATTTGTGGATTTGACTTGGTATAATCGCAGATAATGTCTTCACACACAATTTTCGTGTTCCCATAAGGTGATTCGGCTTGTTTTCGAGGTGTCTGTTCCGTAACCGGAAGTTTTTCGGGCTGACCATAAACGGTGCACGATGAAGAGAAAACAAGATAATTAGTTTTGTGCTTTTCCATACACTCGAAAAGGTTAACCAGCGAAAGAAGGTTATTCCTATAATACATTAGTGGTTTCTGTACGGACTCGCCTACTGCTTTGAATGCCGCAAAATGGATAACGGCGTCAATTCCTTTAGACTGCGAGAAAAAAGCATCCAGCAAATCAAGGTTTTGCATGTTAAATTGATGAAATTCCGGACGTACTCCGGTAATCTGAGCAATTTGGTCAACTACACCTTCAGACGAATTACTTAAATCGTCGATTATTACTACCTCAAAGCCTGCATTTTGCAGTTCTACCACGGTATGTGAACCAATGTATCCGGTACCTCCGGGGACCACTATTTTTCCTTTCATCCACTATATTTTTATGTAATTTTCAATTCATCCATCCTTCAAAAATACTAAATATAAGATTTATTCTTATATTTGGAATCCAAATAATCATCATGAACTTTTCAGTATATCTTATTGAATTATTAAAAACGAACGATTGCGTGATCATCCCGGATCTCGGAGGGTTTATTGCTAATTATCATTCTGCAGTAACGAATCCGCAGGGAGATCAATTTTATCCACCGACAAAAGATCTGGTTTTTAATGGTAAACTGAAGAAGAATGATGGTTTATTGGTGAACTTCATTTGTGAACGTGAGTGTGTTGGATATCTGGAAGCAAGAGAAATTGTTTCGGAATTTGTTTCCGAGTGTCTGTTTAAATTAAGTAATGGCGAACGAATTGAATTTGAACAAATTGGTTCTCTTCATTATGATCAAAACGATCATATTATTTTCGAAGCTAATAGTCAGTTCGATTTTCTCAGAGCTGATGCTTTTGGATTAGGCTCTTTTCACTTCCCTCATATTGTCAATAAATACATCCAGCCGGTAAAACCTGTTTTTAGGGATAAGGAACCGGATTCTCAATCGAGACGCAGGCCAGTTGTGAAATATGCGCTACTCATTATACCAATTTTGGCAGCCTTGTATTTCATTCCAAAAATCTTTCTGCCAGACTTTTCATTTAAACAGCCTGCAACAAATACTGCATCTCTTGCAATAATTGATTCACCTGTTCCTGCCAAGACAGAAATTCTTAAATCATCTCCTGAAGTAAGAACAGAACCCAAATTGGAAGTTCCATTTTCGAGCAGTGAAGTTAGAGAGGCTGTTAAACTTTCGGATCCATCAACTGTACAAAACAATGCACTCAGTACCTCCGCTGTAAAAACTCCAAATGTTGATCAACACGAGCAAGCCATTGCGCAAACGATTATTAATGAGCCATCTAATGGTAAATATCATGTTGTAGGTGGTTGTTTTAAAGTAAAGGAAAACGCCGACAAGTTAGCGAAAAACTTGATTAAACAAGGGTTTCATTCACAAGTCACCAATTTAGGTACAAATTTTTATCGTGTATCTGTAGAGAGTTTCTCTACCAGAAAAGAGGCAGAGCAAGCATTGGTTAAGCTTTTTGAGGCTGAACCAGATGCCGATTATTGGCTGATGGCAGACAAAAAATAACTACATGCTTGCAGACTTCTGCACTTCTTTGAAAACCCGCATGAAATTTCCACCCCAAATTTTTCTGATGTCATCTTCCGAGTAACCTCGTTTTACCAATTCGAGCGTTACGTTACCCATTTGACTTACATCTCTGCAACCGGACAAATCACCACCACCGTCAAAATCGGTTCCGATACCTACATAATTTATGCCTATTACCTTCACAATATGATCGATGTGATTGACCATGTCTTGAACAGTAGCCAATTTGTTTGGGAATTTCTTTCCCGCTTCGCGGTATTCTTTCCACGCTTCATTTGATTTTTCGTCAGACAAATCCTGAAAATCGTTGTACTTCTTTCGAACCACGGCAATAGCGGAATCTCTTTTAGGGTTGGGATCTGGTATCTTGACATAATCGGACAGAAAGCACATTTGAATCACTCCTCCATTTTTTGCTAAGGCTTTTAAGTCTTCATCGGTCAAATTTCGAGCGTTGTCGCACATAGCGCGTGAACAGGAATGACTCGCAATAATGGGAACTTTACTCAAGTTTAGTACATCCATAAACGACTCGTCCGAGATATGTGAAACATCAATCATCATCCCAACTTTATTCATTTCGGCAACCACCTCTTTCCCAAAAGGCGATAAACCATGGTATTCGGCACCCTTTTTCTTCTCGGTAGAAGAATCACAAATATCGTTATTAGCTGTATGACAAAGAGTTATATACCTGATTCCCAAGTCGTAATATTTCTTAACCATGGTAATATCATTTGCAAGGGTATACCCGTTTTCTAATCCAATGAAGATTGCCCTCTTGCCCTCTTTCTTTAATTTGTAGGCGTCATCTGGAGTCAAAGCAATGGCTGCCATATCCTGATTTGCCCCAACGCTCTTCCGGATAGCTTCCAATATGTCCAGAGCTTTCTTCTTCGCGTTGGCATCACCTTCTATTGTTCTCGGGCCCTGAGCCACAAATACTGCAAAAAACTGTGCATCCAGCCCCCCTTCTTTCATCCTTGGAAAATCAACTTTCGTACCGGTAGATGCCTGATCTTGCCTCTTAGCAAGATCAAAACCGTCATGAAGAAGATTCAGTGGAGTGTCTGAATGTGTATCAATTGTCAAAACCGCCTTGTGAATCCTAGCTGCTTTTGCTTCATCATTTTCTTTGCTCATGGCGAATTCTGACAGAAGACTTAAATTGAAAAGGAGACAAATAGCCCCAAGAATGATTTTATTCATGGTATTAATTTTAGGTAATTTAATATTTTTTTTGATTCGAATTAATTTATTCAAAAAACAGTCCGCATCTCTCGGAGAAACATTTGGACGACGGTCCCTCTGGTTCCCGTTCCCTGTTCTACGTTTCTCAGTCCTATCATTTATACTCTGCCAGCCTACTCAGGTACTTTCCAATAATATCAAACTCCAGATTGATCACACTTCCTTTAATGATGGTATGGAAATTTGTATGCTCAAAAGTATATGGGATAATCGCAACCTGAAAGGAGTCTTTCTGTGAATTAACAACAGTAAGGCTTACTCCGTTTACTGTAACAGACCCTTTCTCAACGGTCATATAACCTTGTCGGGCTTTGTTCAGATCAAAGTCGTAAGCAAATGTATAGTACCAACTACCGTCTGCTTCCAGCACTTCCCGGCAAATGGCTGTCTGGTCTACATG
>JBBQJE010000003.1:0-37660 GCA_038325635.1 Bacteroidales bacterium | reverse complement strand
TTCCCATTGCGATAGCACCTACATAATGCGGTGTGCCTGCTTCAAATTTGTAGGGTAATTCATTGTAAGTAGTTTTCACAAAGGTGACAAGATCTATCATTTCTCCACCTCCCAGGAATGGAGGCATCACCTCAAGCCAGGCGCGTTTTCCATAGAGTACGCCGATGCCAGTAGGACCATAAATTTTGTGACCGGAAAAGACAAAAAAATCACAATCCAGATCCAGTACATCAATGGAAATATGCGGAACACTTTGTGCCCCATCAACCAAAACTGGAATATTTTGGAGGTGAGCAATTCTGATCAGATCTTTTATGGGATTCACCGTGCCAAGCGTATTGGCAACATGTGTGACGGCAATAATTTTAGTTCGAGCAGAAATCAGTGATTCGAGTAGTTCAATTCTAAGTTCACCAAGAACTGCGAATGGTAATACTTTTAAGACTGCACCATGGCGTTCGCAGGCCATTTGCCATGGAACGATGTTAGCATGGTGTTCCATTTCGGTGACAATAATCTCGTCGCCTTGGTAAAGAAATTTTTCGCAGAATGAACGAGCCACCAGATTGATGGATTCGGTGGTTCCATGGGTAAAAATTATTTCTTCACGATCCTTCGCATTTATAAAATCTTTAACAATATCACGGGCATTTTCGAATGCTTCGGTTGTTTTAATTGCATGATAATGAGTTCCTCTATGGATATTCGCATTTGTATGCGCAGAAAACTCTCTAATTTTTTCAATAACCTGAATCGGGCGCTGGGCAGTCGCTGCATTGTCAAAATAGATCCATGGATGATTGTTAACCTTTTGATCCAGAATGGGAAAATCTTTTCTAATATCCTCTAAATTAAAGCTCATTGTCTGGGTTATATTTAATTTTCGATTTTCGATTTTGGAATACGCACCTTTCGATGTTACCGCATATCCAGTTCATTTTACATGGAATCATTATTCAATCTCAGAAATACCATTCATCTCAGAATGCCTGTTTACAGTCAATCGAAAATCTAAAATTGAAAATCCAAAATTACCGGATGCATTCCAGTTTACAATCATGGCATCTTGAAACTTCGCCTCTTAATCTTTTGTTGACAAGTCTATCAATACTTTGACGTAATTTTTCCACACGGATGTTGGCAAGTACCTCATGCGCGAAGGCAAACATTAGCATCAGTCGGGCTTCTTTTTCATTAATACCCCGCGTTTGCAGGTAAAACAATGCTTCTTCATTAATCTGACCAACGGTAGCACCATGAGAACATTTCACATCATCGTTATCGATAACGAGTTGAGGTTTTGTATTCATTTTAGCTGCCTTGGTCATCAGAACGCTATTGTTTCGTTGATTGGCTTCCGTCTTTTTAGCCCCTGGCATGACATGAATTTTACCAGTAAATGCGCCAGTCGAATTATCGTCTAAAATATTTTTGAAGATTTGGTTACTGTGGCATCCGGGCTGAGCGTGTTCGATGGAGGTATAATTGTCGCAATGCTGGTCTTTATCTGTCAATGCAAGCCCAAAAAGTGCTGCCGTTGCATGTTCCCCGTTAAGATCCACATACAAATGATTACGTGTTATTCCTCCATGAAGCGAAATGGTATTCGTGATTAGCTGCGAGTTTCTTTTTTGATGGACAAAAACGCCGTTAAGGTATGCTGTTCCGTTGTGTTGATTCTGTATTTCATATATATCAACGGCAGAGTCTGTGTCCATGTGTACTTCCGTCAGATAATTAGCAATAAAACTTTGTACAGCCAGTGTATGGTCACAGAACATCAGCTTGACCTGCGCATTTTTCCCAACCAGTATTAGATTTCGTTGCGTGACATAAAGATCTTCATCGGAGCGCAAAAGATCTATAATCTGAATAGGTTTCTCAATAATGATATTATCGGGAATGTACATAAAAATGCCATCCTGGGCGAATGCGCTGTTAAGTGCAACCATTGGATCGCTAGAGGAATGCGCAATTTTTCCGTAATATTCTTCAACCAATGCGGAATTTTCCTCAAAGGCTCGCTTCATGCTTTTGATTATAGTACCCGGAGGAAATTGATCGGTTTTGTTTTTATCGAAATACCAACCATTGACGTGAAATAAAACATGCGTATCAAATTCAGGGACATCGCAGGTAAAGACCTCCTGCATATCAAAATCAAATGAAGTGGAACGAAAAGCCCGATTGAAGTTTTCCTTAGCAAACAATTTTGTGAGATCGGTATACTTGTAATTTTCTACCCTTCGGTCGGGAACTCCCATTCGCTGGAATTCTGACATAGCCTTTTTTCGATTCTGTTTCAGAAAATCAGGACAGCCTTCATTGAGAAGGCTACTGTTTTCTAAAAAAAGGTTGGCTATTCGCTGTTCAGTAGATTCTAAAATAGTATTATCTGCCATGGCTTTTTATTCTCCCAATTCTTTTTTAATCCAGTCATACCCTTTATCCTCCAATTCAAGAACCAATTCTTTGCCTGCTGATTTTACTATCTGACCTTTATACAGAACATGAACAAAATCCGGAACGATATAATCCAGCAATCTTTGATAATGAGTTACCACGATTGTCGCATTTTCAGGCTTTTTCAGCAGATTGACTCCGTTCGCAACTATTCGCAGGGCGTCAATATCAAGTCCGCTGTCGGTTTCATCAAGAATGGCAAGTTTCGGTTCAAGCATCGCCATCTGGAAGATTTCATTTTTCTTCTTCTCACCGCCCGAAAAACCTTCGTTCACAGAGCGATTAGTGAGTTGTGAATCAATCTGCACCATCTCTTTTTTCTCTCGCATAACCTTGAGGAAGTCTCCTGCTGACAACTCTTTAAGTTGATGGTATTTGCGGGATTCGTTAACAGCTGTTTTCAAAAAATTGATCATACTAACACCGGGAATCTCTACCGGATACTGGAAACTGAGAAAAAGTCCTTCTTTAGCGCGCACATCAGCCGACATGGAAAGCAAATCCTTTCCGTTAAAAGTTACCATTCCTTTGGTTACCACGTAATTTGTATTACCTGCCAGAACATTGGCAAGTGTACTCTTTCCCGATCCATTGGGTCCCATTATTGCATGAACTTCACCAGCATTTATTGTGAGGTTTATACCGCGCAGAATTTCTTTCCCCTCAACGCTGGCATGTAAATCTTTTATAATAAGCATATTAAATATATTTTGTACTTGAAAGAAAAAACGTTAAAATTTTCGATTTTCGATTTTCGATTTTCGATTTTCGATTTATCCTACACTGCCCTCCAAACTAATCTGAAGAAGTTTTTGAGCTTCCACGGCAAATTCCATTGGAAGTTTATTGATCACCTCGCGGGCGTATCCGTTAACAATCATGCCAATGGCGTCTTGAGTAGAAATTCCACGCTGATTGCAATAGAATATCTGATCTTCACCGATTTTGGATGTAGTAGCTTCATGTTCCACCACCGAATTAGGGTTTCCAACTTCGATATAGGGAAACGTATGTGCCCCACAATTCTCGCCTAATAAGAGAGAATCGCACTGGGAGTAGTTTCTGGCATTTTCGGCCTTAGCAGCCACCCGCACTAATCCGCGGTAGGAATTAGAACTGTGACCGGCAGATATACCTTTGGATACAATCGTACTCTTGGTATTTTTTCCGAGATGGATCATTTTGGTTCCGGTATCTGCCTGTTGATAATTATTAGTCAGCGCAACGGAATTAAATTCTGCCACCGAATTATCGCCAGCCAATATACAGCTCGGGTATTTCCAAGTAATGGCTGATCCTGTTTCTACCTGGTTCCAAAGTATTTTGGAGGATACGCCTTTGCAAAGACCACGTTTTGTAACGAAATTGTAAATCCCTCCAACTCCTTCTTTATTTCCAGGATACCAGTTTTGAACTGTGGAGTATTTTACTTCTGCTCGATCAAGGGCAATAATTTCGACTACTGCAGCATGCAATTGGTTCTCGTCACGCATTGGCGCTGTACAACCTTCCAGATAGGAGACATAACTGTCGCTGTCAGCAATAATCAGTGTCCTTTCAAACTGACCGGTATTTTTTGCGTTGATCCTGAAATAGGTAGAAAGCTCCATTGGACATCTTACCCCCTTCGGGATATATACAAATGAACCATCAGAAAAAACAGCGCAATTAAGGGCTGCAAAGAAATTATCGTTAGGAGGAACAACCATTCCAAGGTATTTTTGAACCAAATCCGGATGATGTTTCACAGCTTCGCTGAAGGAGCAGAAGATAATTCCCCGTTCAGCCAGATTCTCCTTGAAAGTAGTTTTTACTGAAACACTATCCATAACTGCATCTACAGCAACTCCGGCAAGCATTTTTTGTTCCTCCAATGGAATGCCAAGCTTGGCAAAAGTACTAAGTAACTCAGGATCTACCTGATCGAGACTATCGTATTTTGGCTGTGTTCTTGGGGCAGCATAATAGATAATTTCCTGATAATCAATTTCGGGAATCTTTAATTGCGCCCACTCCGGCATCTTCATCGTAAGCCATTTGCGATAAGCTTTCAGCCGAAATTCGAGCATGAATTCAGGCTCCTCTTTTTTTGCAGAGATAATCCTTACAACATCTTCACTTAATCCTTTGGGGATTGCGTCTGTCTCAATATCCGAGACGAAACCGAAACGGTAATCGCGGCCGGAGACTTCATTTAATAATTTATTTTGATCTTCCATTTTTAATAGTGACTAGAGTGAACTAAAGTGCCTAAAGTACTTGGCGACTCCGAACCATGGTTCATTGTTATCAAAATTGAATTAAGTGAAATACTTCAAACTTGAAATACTTCAAAACTTATATCACAGTATACGAATTTTTAATAAGACTGGATACAAATTGGTGCAAAGATATAAAATGCACTACTTTTGAGGTGTTTTTTGATAATTAAATATATGGTAATTATGGCGGAGGATAAAGTTGTAATAAGCGAACTTGCTGATATTGGTGAATTTGGATTGATTAAAAGAGTTACTGCAAATGTGAAAATAAAGAATAAAAGTACGCTGAAAGGTGTCGGTGATGACTGCGCCGTTCTTAATTATCCGAACAAAAGGGTAGTAGTTACGACTGATTTATTAACAGAAGGTGTTCATTTTAATCTGATCTATGTTCCTTTAAAGCATCTTGGATACAAGGCTGTCTCTGTAAATATCAGTGATATCTGTGCCATGAATGCAATTCCCCAGCAAATCACTGTTTCATTAGCCATCTCCTCCAAATTTACTTTAGAAGCAATAGACGAGCTTTATGCAGGAATTCATCTGGCATGTGAGCGTTTCGGGGTCGACCTTGTAGGAGGAGATACGACCTCATCCTTAACAGGCCTGACAATTTCCATCACGGCAATCGGTGAGGCCGATGACTCAGATTTGGTCTATCGCAACGGTGCAAAACCAACTGATCTATTATGTGTTACCGGCGATCTCGGCGGAGCCTACCTTGGACTTCAGTTACTGGAACGGGAGAATGAACTTTTTCGGTTGAATCCAACCGTTCAACCTCAGCTTACCGGGTACGATTATATCCTGAGCAAACAGCTCAAACCAGAGGCAAGGGTAGATATGCGGGAAATTTTTCAATCCTTGAATATTAAACCCACTTCTATGATCGATATTTCTGACGGTCTGTCTTCTGAAATTTTGCATCTCTGTGAAGATTCAGAAGTAGGATGCCGCTTGTATGAGGAACGCATTGTTTTCGATCCTCAGGTCCAAAAAATGGCGGAAGAAATCCACATAAATCCGATTGTGGCTGCTTTGAACGGAGGGGAGGATTACGAACTATTATTTACAATTCCTCTGATTGATCATGATAAAGTACGCAATCATCCTGATATTACAGTTATTGGTCATATAACAAAGAAGAAGGATGGTGCAATGTTGGTAACCAGAGGAGGAATTCAGGAGATACCGCTTTCTGCTCAAGGCTGGAACCCTTTGAAGTGATAACCCATCCCGGGTTCTTTACCATTTGTTTTTCTCCATTCACCGATTATTGGTCATGATTGGCCGATTTGCGTGATTAATTTTAAAATATTTTAATCAGAATTGTAACGTTTTCTTCAAAGGGCCGTCTTATCTGAGGTTAGTAAGTTTAGAAATAGCAATTATCATGATCAGCATTCAAAATCTTCATAAATCATATATTACCGGGAACAATAGTCTCCATGTGTTGAAAGGTCTAAACCTTGAAATTGGCGAGGGGGAATTTGTCTCAATTATGGGTTCATCAGGTTCAGGGAAATCGACTCTATTGAATATCCTGGGTGTTCTGGATGACTATGATAAAGGAAATTATTACTTGAGTGGCAAGAAAATCTGGGGGTTAAACGAAACGCAGGCAGCCATTACCCGCAACGCCATGATCGGTTTTATCTTCCAGTCTTTTAATCTGATATCCTTCAAAAATGCGATGGAAAATGTTGCCCTACCGCTATACTACCAAAAGGTAAACAGGAAAAAGCGCAATCTCATTGCCATGGAGTATCTCGATAGATTGGGACTTAAAGATTGGGCCCATCACCTTCCAAGCGAAATGTCTGGTGGGCAGAAACAGCGTGTTGCCATTGCGAGAGCGTTAATTTCTAATCCTAAAATTATTTTGGCGGATGAACCTACGGGTGCTCTTGACTCGCAAACATCCTTGGAGGTTATGGATATCCTCAAGGAAGTAAACGAACAGGGAATCACAGTTATTATAGTAACCCACGAGCATGATATTGCTGCTTTGACCAAGAAAATTATCCGTCTAAAAGACGGTGTCATTGGTGAGATAATTACCAATGGCGATCTTCTGACCTACCGCGACCGATTAAAACAGGAATAAATCAACATTATGTTCGACGTAGATATCTGGCAAGAGATTTTTAGCACTATCAAGAAGAATAAACTCAGGACTTTCCTGACCGGTTTTTCTGTTGCATGGGGTATATTCATGTTAATGGTTCTTCTTGGTTCCGGCAATGGACTTTCAAATGGAGTTAAGGAGCAATTTGCCCAGAATGCTGTTAACGTTATGTGGATGTGGACAGGAGAAACCTCCATCCCTTTCAACGGTCTTAAAGAAGGTCGCCCGGTAAAATTCAATAACCAGGATTACGACTTCTTAACCACAAAAGATAAAAATATTGAAAAGGTTTCCTCCCGTTTTTATCTCCCGAACGACATATTGTATGCTTATGGTAAAGAATATGGCTCCTTTGAGACCAGTACTTGCTATCCCTCCCTCAAAGAGATGGAGAATATATTCATTAAATCGGGAAGATTTATCAATGATTTGGATATGAGGGAGTTTCGTAAAGTGGTGATAATTGGAGATGAAATACGTAAAGCACTTTTCAAAGAGGAAGAGCCTATCGGCAAATATATTAAGATTGGCGGAGTACCCTTCAATGTTATAGGTGTTTCAGAAGATAAAAAAAGAAAAGAGAATAACCGTCAGGCATATATGCCTTTCTCGACTGCCCAACGAATTTTTAACGGAGGAGACAGGGTACACACTTTTACGGTAACTTCAAAAATGGTTCAGACATCGGAGGAAGCTGAAGCAATTACTGAAGCGGTTCGGGTTGAGATGTCCAAAAGACATAATTTTGATCCGAAAGACAAAAGAGCAATGGGTTCATTTAATATGCTGACAGAATACATTCGAACCATGAAAATCTTCCAAGCAATCAATCTTTTTGTTTGGATAATTGGGATAGGTACCCTTATTGCCGGAATCGTAGGGGTGAGTAACATCATGTTAATTCTGGTTAAAGAAAGAACAAGGGAGATTGGCATCAGAAAAGCTATCGGTGCAACACCATTTTCAGTCATTAGTCTTGTCCTACTGGAATCGGTTCTTATAACAACAGTTGCTGGCTATATAGGACTTGTCATGGGTGTCGGATTAATGGAGTTGATCAATTTCGGTTTAGAACAAGCAACTGCCGCTGCTGGACCATCCAATAATGTCTTCTTTTTAAATCCAACTGTTGATTTTAAAACAGCTTTATCAGCCACGTTGATATTAATATTGTCTGGGGCATTGGCTGGATATTTACCAGCCAGAAAAGCAGCAAACGTAACACCTATTGAGGCATTACGCGACGAAAATTAAAAAAATTACTAAATGTTTGATCTCGACAGGTGGAATGAAATATGGCACGCACTGGCAAAAAACAAAGTCAGAAGCCTTCTCACTGCATTCGGTGTGTTCTGGGGAATATTTATGCTCATTGTGATGGCAGGAGCCAGCAACGGACTAAAAAATGGAATCGTTGAAGGGGTTGCGAAATTTGCCACTAACTCATGTTTCATGTGGTCGGAACAGACAGGAGAACCATATAAAGGATTTAAACGCGGAAGGCAATGGAATATGGATTCTGAGGATTTGGCCTATATTCTCAACAATGTTCCGGAAGTTGAATACATCTCACCTAAGAATTTTGGGTCAAGAATGAACGGAGGACCAAATACCATTCATGGATTGAAAACCGGAGCCTATAATGTCAAAGGCGATTATCCTGCCTATATCAAGATTGATCCTTATACCATATTACAAGGAAGGTGGATCAACGACATGGATATCCGTGATAAGCGCAAAGTATGTGTGATCGGAGAAAAAGTCTTTGAGCAAATGTTTGACCCCAAAGAGAATCCACTCGGTGAGTATCTTAAAATTTCGGGTGTGTACTACCAGGTGATTGGGGTAATCAGGCCTGAAACACAAATCAATATCAACGGTCGTGCAGAAGAGTCTATTTTCCTCCCATTTACAACCATGCAGCAAACCTACAACATGGGTAATATGGTGCATTTCCTTGCCATAACAGCAAAAAAGGGAATTTCAGTAAGTGTGGTGGAGGAAAAAGTTAAAACAATCATTAAGTCTCGCCATTCAATTGCCCCTTCAGATGTCCAAGCACTTAATAGTGTGAATATTGAGGAACAGTTCAAACAAATTAGCGGTCTATTTATCGCAATCGGAATTTTGACCTGGATCGTAGGAATTGGTACTTTGATGGCCGGTGTGATCGGTGTCAGTAATATTATGCTTGTAATTGTGAAAGAACGCACCAAAGAAATTGGTGTACAACGTGCCTTGGGCGCATCTCCCCGGACAATAATCACACAGATTATGCTTGAGAGTGTTGCACTCACAACTGTCGCAGGTTATACTGGTTTGTCATTGGGAGTTGGATTACTGGAACTCGTCAATAAAATACTTGAAAGTCAGCCGGTAAGTTCGGAAAGAGCATTCTTTAAAAATCCTGAAGTAAGCATTACAGTTGCCTTGACGGCTTTGGCAATATTAATTCTGGCTGGACTGTTTGCAGGTTCAATCCCAGCCAAAAGAGCATTGATGATCAAACCAATTGAGGCGTTGAGAGAGGAATAGGTAATCATATATGATTCAACATAGAACGAAATTAAAATAAACAGAATAAAAAAAAGTAAAGTTGCCATGAAAAAATTTTTAAAAATTTTCGGACTAATTTTAATCGCTATCCTTTTTATAGGTACGCTGGTATTTTTATACAAAAAATCGCAGAAAGTGCCTGACAAGTTTGAAATAAAAACCGGGTCTATAAACAATATTATCAAGAAGACTGTAGCTACCGGTACGGTACAACCCCGGAAGGAGATAGAAATAAAGCCACAGGTATCTGGTATTATTGAGAAAGTCTACCTGGAGGCAGGGCAGATGGTTCATAAGGATGATGTGATGGCTCAGATTAACATTATTCCTGATATGGTAACTCTCAACAATGCGGAATCTCGGGTAAAAAGGGCACAGCTCAATTACGAGGATGCCAAAATTGATTATGAGCGTCAGACTACCTTAATCGAGAAAAAAGTTATCTCCAAAGAGGAATACCAAAAAGCTAAGCTCACCTACAATGCTTCCCGTGAAGAGGTTGAATCGGCCGAAAATAATTTGGAATTAATCCGCAAAGGGGTCACGAAAAGCTCCGCAAAGACAACTAATACCCTTATTCGCTCAACCATTAATGGTATGGTGCTGGATGTTCCGGTTAAGGAAGGATTCTCGGTAATTCAGGCAAATACATTTAATGCAGGTACAACAATTGCCATAGTTGCTGACATGAATGATATGATTTTTCTAGGTAAAGTTGATGAGACTGAGGTTGGTAAGATAAAAGAAGGAATGAATATTGAACTTACCATCGGAGCCATAGACAACCAGAAGTTCAATGCCATATTAAAATACATAGCGCCAAAGGGCAAAATCGAAAACGGAGCCATCCAATTCGAGATCAAAGCAGACGTTCTGCTGAAAAAGGATCAGTTCATTCGTTCCGGTTATAGTGCTAATGCAAATATCGTTCTTGATAGACGAGATAGTGTTCTTACCATACCGGAAGGTTTGTTGAAATTTGCGCATGATTCTGCTTATGTTGAAATTGAAAAATCAACGGACAAGTTTGAAAAGAAATATGTTAAGACCGGGTTATCAGATGGTATAAACATTGAGATTGTTTCGGGTCTTTCAAAAGCCGATAAAATCAAAGGTAATCTGATCGATCCAAAGAAGAAACCGGAAGAAAAAAAGTAGATCATCCGTGATTAACAACTAAAAGAGGTAACTTAGTATAAAAATTTGAAGATCATGATACGAACCATTTTTACCCTGGCTTATTTGATTTTTGTTGCACTTTTCGCAACATTACATGCACAGGAGTTGTGGACACTCGACAAATGCATCAATTATGCAATCGACAACAACATCCGCATTAAACAGAGCCAGTTGAATACACAATTCCAACTGAACAATCTCAAAGGGAAGAAAGACTCAAGATTGCCAAACCTCAATGGACAAATTTCTCAAAACCAGAACTATGGTCGGTCTTTAACTTATGACAACACCTACAAAAATGTCAACTCAGCTCAGACCGATTTCGGCCTTGGCACACAGGTGACAGTATATCAAGGGAGTCAGATAAATAACGGAATAAAGAAGATCGAACTGGATCTGAAGGCAAGTTTCGAAGATTTGGCGAAAGCAAAGGATGATCTTTCCTTAAATATTGCCTCTACCTTTCTGGAAATTCTTTTTGCCAAAGAGCTTGTAAAAGTTTCGAAAGATCAGATAGGAATCACCCAACAGCAATTGAAACAATCGCAGGAGAAGGTTAATGCCGGAAGCCTTGCTAGTGGTGCCTTGCTGGAAATTGAAGCCCAAGCAGCAAGAGAAGAGCTGAATTTGGTAGATGCAAAAAGCCAGCTTCAGTTGGCTAAATTGAGATTAGCACAGATGCTCGAGCTTGCGTTTACTGATAAATTTGATGTGGAGATTCCAATTTTGCCTGAAGTAAACGCCCAATCATCAGTTGTTGCAGCTCAGGACATCTATCTGACTGCCCTAAAACAAAGGCCTGAAATTAGAGGTGCTGAATATCGTTTGCATAGTACTGAATACCAGTTGAAGATGGCGGAGGGTCTCTATTATCCTACCATGACCTTTTATGCCAATTATTATAATCTATACAACAACAAATATTCCGACACAAAAGGTACCAACATAAGTTTCAGCGATCAGCTCAAAAATAATCCGCGAAAAGGTCTTGGTTTGCAATTGAATATCCCGATTTTTAGTCGGTTCCAGAGTAAAATGCAGGTCAACAATGCGAAAATTCAGGTGCTGAATACTCAACTGGATCTTGAAGGAACAAAAAAGGTACTTAGACAGGATATTGAAACTGCACAGACGACGGCTATTACCTCCTTTAACCGTTTTAAATCCACCGAGAAAGCCGTGGCTTCCATGAAAGAGGCATTTCGCTATTCTGAAGAGAAATTCAATGTTGGAATGGTCAACGCTGTAGAATATAACACAGCCAAAACCAACATGGTAAAAGCTTCTTCTGATCTGTTAAGAGCTAAATATGAGTTTATTTTCAGATCGAAAATCCTGGATTTTTATCGCGGAATACCTATCACTCTCTAGATCTTGCCAGGAAAGCTATAAAACTAAAGTCAACTGGTCGTTCATCAAGCGGAATGTTTTCCGGTGGTGTGAAGTGATGCCAAAACGGGTAATTGCCATTCTGTGCATTTCAGTGGGATATCCCTTATTTCTATTCCAGCCATATTCTGGGAAATCGGCATGAATATTTAACATATAATCATCCCGATAGGTTTTAGCCAGAACGGAAGCTGCAGCAATAGAAAAAAATCGGCCATCCCCTTTGACGAAACAAGTATGAGGTATAATGTCATATTGTTTAAATCGATTTCCATCTACAATTATATGTTCAGGCTGAACATTAAGCTTTCCGAGAGCCTTATGCATAGCCAGTATGGAAGCATTTAAGATGTTGATCTGATCGATCTCCTGCTGATCGCAAATACCTACTGCCCATGAAATTGCCTCATTAAGAATCAGTTCTCTTAAATAATAACGTTGTTTTTCAGAAAGTTTTTTGGAGTCGTTCAATACTTCAGAAGTGAATCCTTGAGGTAATATCACGGCTGCGGCGAATACCGGTCCGGCCAGGCAACCTCTGCCGGCTTCATCGCAACCGGCTTCTAAAATACCAGTTTTGTAAGAGCTTAATAGCATTTTGAAATTTTCTTAATGATTTGCGTTTTGCCTTTCCAGACGCAAACATTGCGTCTCTACAAATGCCATCCTCTACAATCTCCGTTCTCCTATCTTCTATCTTATTTCTTAATTCTACTTTATCAGCGTAAACCTAAAGCTCACGCCTAGATTTGAGTTGGTAGTCCGGTACGCATTCGAAATATACGGGCTGTTAACAATTCGGTCGTAAAACAATCGTACGATAAATATTTCACTAAGGTTGTAATCTGCCGAGAATTTTATCGATAATGCATCCTGTCCGGCGGTTAGCTGGGTATTGGCCTCTACCAATTTTCGCAACACTGTTTTATTTTTTCCGTAGGTTACATCGGCTCGTACGTTGAGATCATTGTTCACCATTTTGGAAGAGGTCTTCGTCTTAATGAAAAGCTTCATATTTTCAAAACGGTAACCAAAGCCCAGACTAGCCTCATTATTGTACATTTCAGTAGCCTGGTTGTTCGTGAGACTTAGGGTAATGTTGCGCGATTTACGGTATTCAAATCTGGTGGTAAGATTATTAAGCCAGGTGATATCAACGTCGAACAGCGGATTAAAAGTTTCGTTTATGTTGATAGCAGCAACGTCCACCTGAGGCATAAAGTTATTTTGTGCATCCCTAACATAGCTGAACCCATCATCTGCAGTTTGGTATTTCATGTTCGAGAGATAAGTCCCAACATTGTAGGTCGAACGATAGTCGTGCATGATGTTCATTGACTTCATTACACTTTTCAAAATATTAATCTTGCTAACAGCTCCCGAGTATTGAATTCTCCAGTTTGGCAACATGAATTTTGCTGACGGGAAGGGTGTTAGTTCTACATTCTTGACACTTTTCCCGGTATAAGCAGCAAAGAATGCAGGAATAAGAACTTCCTGAGATGTAGGTCCATAGCCTAACGGGAAGTCTGTTTTTGGATCAATTATTCCGGGCTGATACTTGTATAAGGCGTTTCCAATTCTTTCATTATCCAGTCTTCGGGCTATAATAGAACGATCAGCCTGAAAATCGTTCCATCCTTTTGAGTCTTGAACAAAAGCTTTTCCTAATTTTTCGAAGGATGTCCCGATAGTGATAATTGACATACTAAAGTTCCCATTGAAGGAATTATTGTACGAATCCCAACCATTACTTGCATTGTAAAGGAAAAACTCCGATGTGTTTTTAGAAAAAATTCTATTTGCTGTGAGGTCAACTTTAAGATCCGGAATAGGGACGATTTTTGCGCGCAGGTTTAACCGCGTATTGCGACTCATCGTATATGGCTTATTCACAATGGTATCTGTCGTGATCCAATTTCTATTTGCTGCTTTAATTCCAAAATTCTCGTCCTGATGTCCTAGCACGAAAGGCAGACCGGGGGCCATAGAGGATTGATTGCCATCAGAATAGTTATTTAGTCCAAAGAAGCTGCTTCCGGGCATATAGCCAAAAAGAGATGTTCCTCCATTTTCAGAGTAAGAGATGTTTACGTTGTAAAGCATCATGAGGAATCTGGCAGTAAGCTCACCAAAGTGAAGTCCGTTAATTGACTCTTTGTCCTTTTTCGCAGTTATTTCAACCGAAGCCCCTTCGCTGTCTGCTAAAGGCGTAACAATTATTCTGTTATCATTCACAACCTTTATCTGACTTAAAACAGGTTTGCCGTCCTTATCAGTAAGTTTTACCTGAACAGTTGAAGAGGCTAACTTGTGGAAGAAGGAATAGGGCGCATTCTTTTTTAGTTTAAGATTTTGCTCCTTGTAAATTAATGGTTTTGCAGGATTTTGATTTGCAGAATATCTCTGTCTGCTATTTTCCTGACTCTCCCTCCGACCTCTGCTGAATTCACCATATTTTTGGTTAACACCTCGCAAGAAAGGAACTTTATTATATAACTGAATGAAATCTAAAGTTCCGTTCAGTTGGGTAGAGCTCATGTTGCTTATTGTATTTCCCAGCACATAGTCACCTCTAGTAACCGGAGCTAAGTTCCAGTCGTATCCTGCTTGGTAAGTTATGGATGCAGATGTCCATTCCAAAAGTGGTATCTTATTAATTGGCAGCGTATAAGTAAGGTTCCAGGTATGGTGGTAATGCGTGTTTTTTCCGCCTTCGAGAATAGATCTCCATATAGTATCTCGTCTGGATTGATAATCAGTTTGATTCTGATTGGTGAGTTTCATTGGGTCACCGATTCGGGAAGCATTAACTGCCGAGAAATCGAGTTTTAAACTTCTTGTTAAATCAAATCTAAAGTCATAATATCTATTCCAGGTAAAATCCTTTTGGTAAGATACAGGAAGGATGAAATCCGGATTGGTGATATTCCGGTATTGCAATTCACTCTTCATATTGTTAATATCTGAACGGAATGAGACTTGAGCGGGTTTTAAGCTGAAGTTGAAATCTCTGATCAGCGTTAAATATTTCGATTTTAGAAAGGCAACATTCTTAAATGGATCAATTGATTTTGGCTTGCCATTGAAATGATAGTTTACTAAAATTCTGGAGTTATCGGTTTGTTCATTAAGGGTATTTATATCGCCATGCTGAAACTGATTATAGGAATAGGACAAGGAGAGATTCGAAAGATCATAGAATCTATTTTCTCCTGTTTTATTCTGTTTGTCAATTTGAACATTCGTGAAGTTGATGCTCTTTCTGGAATTATAATCGAGTGATGTCTTTTTTATAGAGTCTCGTTCAGATTTTGTCCCAGCTCTATCCAATGCATCATTTAGTTTAACATCTTTATCGACAGGCGAATACTCAGGCGTTGCAATTGATTTTGAAAAACTCATGAACATTGGGATTCTGACACCTGATTCCGGCTTAAAGAACTTTCCAAGTTCAAGATTGGTCGAAATATCATATTCTTTTGTGTCTTCTTTGGCTCGGGTCGACATCTTGGAATCGATGTCGCCGAATCCTGAAGTCATCATTCTTCCAGCAAAAGAATAGGTGCCTAAATCAGCCAGATTTCCGGATACTCTGCCAATTGCTGCCCATCCGCCATTTTCTTCGAAATTGGTTAAGCGCAACTCATTCACCCACACCTCTGCAGAGCGACTTCCCGTAGTTTTGCCCTTTCTATTCCCTACTCCGATCATCATCACACTTATCTCAGAAAGGTCAGGGTTTCCTTTAATCTTTAGCTTGTTTAAGTTGTTATTAATACCCTTGTGGATCTGCTCATAAATATCTCCCATGGTAATTGTTGAACCAACAGTGTGCATATCAGCGTTTCGTTCCAATTTTAATTTTGGGAGTAAATCCAGAGGAATATAGACGTGGTTTTCTGAAGGCCATACAATGTACCGGTCACTCTCTTTCCCATTATCATAATATCCCGGGGGGGTTAATTTGAGCGGAATTTCATATTCGTAGTAGTTGTACTGAAAATCTGATCCAATTCGGATGAATAATGAGAGTTCATTGTCCCTTAAAGGGGCATTTTCCAGCTTTTCAGCATGAACTTCTAACTTAAGATTCTTGTATCTTCGAAGGTCTACTGATGTGGTTTTGTAGGCCGCTTTTGCTTCTCCCGGCTCGAGTTCGGATACTTTCATAACCATCGATTGCTCATTTAGCTGTCTGAGTTGAGCATTGGCCGGATCAATTACACGATCTACGCCCGGAGGGAGGATGTAGTTAACAGGTTTCCGGTTACTATTCTCCTCGATATTGACAGCCGACAAGTCGAATTGGGTGGAAGCGGAGGTCGTGCTACCATCTGAATTTAAGGTTTTATCATATCTTCTCCAATTTGTTCGAACCAAATCGAGTGTGGCAAATCTTAGAACGACTGGTTTTTTCCATCCGTTTACCAACATTCTCATGAAACGAATCGATCTGAAGTCACTGATTGTGCCATATATTTTTTCGGGTTCAGCAATCGGAACTTTGAATTGATACCACGTTATCACCGATTTTTTTCCGCTCTTTAGCGTTACCTCTGATTTCTTAATATCGGTGATATAGTTTTTCCCCAAAGCCATATTGGTACGGTCGATCTTAAGATTATACTGAAAGTAAGACTCATTCTCATTCAAGGTATTGTCATCGTTGATATCTTCAACATCAGGGATGGAAGTTGCTGCAGTCGGATAACTTTCAGTCGATTGTTCATTAGTCGGTGAGTTACCTTCTGTGTTGCTGAAGTATTTATATCGTTCCAGCAAGTCTTTCTTACTTTGATCATAGTCGGTTCCCCTGAAATAGTGAAAATCATCGCTTGACGGATCCTTATCAACTTGTGCGTAAGCAGTTGGCTCGACCAGCGGATTAAGGGTCGTTAAAAATTTTTGATAGAAGGTCTTTTCATCTTTGGAGTTGAGTCCATCGGTACCAATGTCCTGATAAATTCTCGCTTGCGGAGAATTATCAAACGCTTTAATCAAGGATTGCTGCTTGGGCACCCGACCCCAGCTTGTTATATCCATTCCACTGTAATCTCCGGTAGTTGGCAACCCTTGTTCGAATGATTTTCTTCCATCACGGAGTACATCTTCAGAAACGGATCCGAGATGAAAAACCAGATTACCTCCTGGATTTTCTTCGCCGGCTTTGTCTTCTGCAAACGGATCCATCATCCAGAATTCTATATACTCAACATTGGTTGCTTCAAAATCGCTGGTTTCAATTTTGCGCATGATACCACCCCATCTGCTTTCAGGGCGGGCTAAAGCACCATCTCTGGAAACTCCCGAAGAATACGCTGACGGATTTACGTCGTAGTTATATGGGCCTCTTTCTGTTGGATAAAAGGCAAGGTCTAAAGTTGGAATATTTGTAGGTTGTCCGATTGGATTCTGCCGATTTGGAAAAATCTCTGCCTGAAAAACTTCGCGAACACGCTGGTCATCCAGTTTTTCTTCCTGAATCAGATAGGAAGGTGCTGTGTTCCTTTGCATATACGGATCAATCACGTACCAAGCAAGTCGAGCCCTGTTATATCCGTATGCCAGATCATTAATCAGGTTTCCTTCGGGAAATTGTTCATTTCCTTGCGGAGTACTGGCAAGCGACCAGCCCACAAAGGATTTTAGATTGATAGGCGTCACAGTTCCCTCAAAATCATCCAGATAAACGGCTCCTTCTTTTGAAATGGCTTTGGAATGCCCAGGGAAAAGTCTGGCCCACTCCATTTCAATGGCAATCTTGGATTCTTCCTTGGTATTAATAAATGGTAAGGCATTAACCATCTTGGTAATAAAAGGAGAGGAAGCATTGTATGAACCATTGAAACCAAGCATCGTATTGGCAATTGGGTCTTCACCGTAGTTAACTTTCTGTGTAAGTGGTTTTTCCATCAAATACATCACGGTCGATCCTATGTTGAAATTTTTGCTGATTTCATAATTCAGGTGAGTGCCTAACATCGTTTTTCGTTGCATGCTAAAAAGATCCTGACTCTCCGTTGAGATGGATATCGGTGTGCCTGATTCTAACAGTCCCTGGTTGATTACTTTCACTCTCCCCTGTGTATAGTCGACAATGTAATCCACATCTTCCTGAAGCTGTCTTCCGCCTGCCATTACTTTTACAGATCCTCTGGCAATATTGATGGCATCCAGCGAAATTTCAGAATTGGAAAGTCCCTTGTAACTCCCTTTCAGATGATACTTGTTTTTTTCTGCATCCTGTTCTGCAACGGTCCTGGTATTATTATACAGCGAGGTATAAACATATCTTTTAATGGCATCCGGATCACCTTTAAACTTATTCTCAAGGTTTGATCCGAACGGCTGAACTACCGGAAAAATGATTCGACCTTTTTGAGCATCGATCGTAATCCGATCCACAAAGTCAAAAATACCATCAGGATACGGATCAAGCTGACTATTCAAATTATCCAGATTCATCACATTTAAAAGATTTTTCTCCTTTAAAGGACCATCTGGCAGGTAATTCAGATCTGTTCCAGAAGCATCGTTTCGATATAAGATATCCAATTTAAATTCTTCATTAGAAAGCCTTTGAGAACGGATGTTGTAAATGTTTTTCATCATTAAATCCCAGTTCTTAAATTTAGGATTCAGATTTGTCCCTTTCAACATTTTTAAAACCAAGGTCTGAGGTGCTTCAATTCCATCTGTCGAAAATTCTCCAACCTGAAATGTTTCCCCATTAGAAGTGTACTGATACGCCACGGCAAGAATTTCATCTGAATTAAGAGCCATGTTTAATGAGAGATATCCAAGTTGGCGGTTAACAGTATATTCCGTGGAATCCAGACGTCGGGCATTTTCAATCTTCTCATAATCGCGACCCGCAATGAAATCTCTTTGTGAAAGGGGTTTTAATACCTCATTCAATTTGGCTATATCGCGAATATCGGAATAACTGGTTATCAGTGTTTTGTACAATCCGCTGATGTTGTTGTTTGGAAGCTGGTTTTCAGGATATAGCAATCCAGGGGTTTCGCTAAATTCTGGATTAGATTGATTCTGTCTATTTTGGCCATATTCGCCCAGATCGAGTAAGGCAAGGATGTTACGGGACTCCTGAAAATGGTTCGATTTATTGGTAACCCAAACTTCTATTTTGCTCAGTGTAATTGATGTTTTTAATATGGGTAGTTCGGTTAATGCCTGATCATACGTATTGTAAAAATGATGACCCAGGAAAAAATTTCTGTTGGCATCGTAATTTGTGGCGTTAATCTCAAATTTTGTCTTCTCTGCCCCGCCTTGCGTATTTATTACTTTTGTTTCTCCTTTCTGCTGAGAAAAAAGTGCCGTAACCGAGAGTTTCCCGAACTGAAGATCAGTTTTCACTCCAAAAAGGTTCGTTCCGCCGCGGATTAGAGTTCCTGTTAACGGCATGGAAACATTACCAGCCTCCACATTTCGCACAATCTCGTCCTCACCACCGGTATAATTCAGTTTAATTTTATTTTCGAAATCGAAAGTTGCATCTGTATTGTAGTTGAACCTCATTTTTAACCTGTCGCCAATCTCTCCGTCTAAACTCACATTAATTTTCTGATTGAAATCGAACGTAGTATTGCGTTGCATTCTGGTTGGAATGGCGGGATTTTCAATCTTATTACTCTTTAATCCGAGGCTCATCTCGACGTAACCCTGCGGTCTGATGTTTACAACGCTGCTTCCAAAAACCTTGTTAAAAGCATCACCACCGATTTGGAACTGCGGTATTAGCTGTGAGCGGCGTTCCAAAGATTGTTGTGAAATTTTTTTCCGCCAATAGCGGTCAATAGATTCTTTAAGATCATTTTGAAGATATTCATGCAGGCTAAGTGATCCTGGCAAGCGATATTCTATTTCTCCCGCTTTTTCTGTGATGAGATATTGACCTGTTAAGGCATCATATACTATTTCGGTCTTTATATTGGATGGTTTCTTGAGGTAAAGAGCCGTACTATCGCGGCTGGACAATTGTGAAAATGAATTTTCCTTTTTTTTAGGATGAAGTTTTAAGCTAGTTGTATCACCTGGCACCGAGTCGCCGGAATGCGAAAAAATTGCATCAAGACTTCCTTGCATAGCATTTGCGTATCCATTGGATGCGTTGCTGCGCCAAAATAATGCAAGGCATGCGATTAGCAATGTTGCAAAAAAAGGTTTAATAAGTACTTTTTTCAATTTTGTCAAAAACTCTTTAACGCCAGCTTGATCAGATTCTCAACAGCTATTGCCGGTTGTTCAGTAAGGACCTGGTCTACCAACTTTTCGATTGCTTTTTTGTTAAAACCAAGCATTTCCAGTGCTGCAATAGCTTCAGATCGAACAGGATTTTCATTTGACCTGAATGGCAAATCTCCTAATGAGGTTTTTCCAATCTTATCTTTCAGGTCGATAATTACCCTTTGAGCCGTTTTAATTCCGATGCCTTTGATATTTTTTAATAAACCAACATTCTCAGTCAGAATCGCATGTTGCAACTCCTCTGGTTTGTGTGAGGAAAGCATCATGATAGCCGTATTGGCTCCGATCCCGTTCACCGAGATCAACATTCTGAAAATTTCGCGTTCAGCTTGTTCGAAGAACCCGTAAAGAATATGTGCATCTTCCCGGATAACCTGATGCAGAAATAATTTTGCTTTTTCACTGCCGTGAAGCTGAGAATAGGAAGTAAGTGAAATGTGGACAAAATAACCTATCTCACCTGCTTCAATAACTAATCCGGCAGGAGATAAATTGATCACAGATCCTTTTATGTATTCAATCATAATTCTTTGCTGTGAAATTTGTACTTTTTATTCTCCACCTGTCCGGTCAATTTCATGATGTTTCAATGGATTTCTGGATAGCTCCTTGAATTGTTTTCGATTTTCATAAACATCAATGGCAAGGTGGATCGCATTTCTGAACGAATCTTCTGATGCAACACCGGTACCTGCGATGTCATAAGCGGTACCATGACCTGGCGAAGTTCGTATAATGGGTAATCCGGCAGTAAAATTTACACCTGATTCAAAAGCAAGAACCTTAAATGGAATTAATCCCTGGTCGTGATACATGGCAAGAATGGCATCAAATTTTTTGAAATCGCCTGATCCAAAAAATCCATCTGCCGGGAATGGTCCCAGGGCAATTATTCCTTCTTCAGTGGCTTGCTTAATAGCTGGTTTGATGATATCTTGGTCCTCCATCCCAATTACACCATGGTCGCCTGCATGAGGATTTAATCCTAATACGGCAATTCTGGGTTTACGGATCGAGAAATCCTCCAGCAAAGTCTTGTGAAGAATACGGATATTGGTTAATATCTTCTCTTTCGTCAAGGTTTGAGGAACTTGCTGAATAGGAATATGCCCCGTAACAACTCCTACTTTTAGGAGGTCACTTACCATAAGCATCATATAATTTTTTGTGGCAAACTCGCTCGCAAAAAATTCGGTATGCCCTGGAAACTTGAAGTTATCCGATTGAATATTTTCCTTATTGATAGGGCCAGTCACCACAACATCGATATCTCCGGATTTCAAATCGTTCACAGCAGCCTGCAGTGCAAGCAGCGCCGCTTCACCCGCTTCTTGAGTAGATTTACCTAGTTCAACCCGTATCTCTTCGTCCACACAGTTTATAATGTTAACCCGTTTTGAATTGGCTTCTCTAGCATGAGCAATTTGGTTGAAACTGAATAATTCTACGTCAAGCGCTTTGCGGTGATAGGCAGCAACTTTAGGTGAACCATATACAATTGGTGTACAACATTCCAATAGCCTACTGTCCGACAACGTCTTTATTATTACTTCGTATCCGATGCCATTAATATCACCGTGTGTAATTCCAATCCTTAATTTATGTGGTTCCATAGCGTGAATAATATTGATTTGAACGTTCTATTCTTCGTCCTCTTAATTCGTCAAATTTAAACTTTTATTCAAACAATTGGGGATTGTATCAGTGAATTCGACCCATTACTCAATCCTTGAATAAGAAGTCGGAAGAATTCTGTTAATAACCTGACTCCGATCCCTGTTCCCCCTACCGTACGATAATGGTCTACAGAATGTAAAAAGGAAGGGCCGGCAATATCCAAGTGTATCCAAGGATAATCCACAAACCGTTGCAGAAATTTGCCGGCAGTGATGGCTCCGGCTTCACCGCCTCCGATGTTTTTTACATCTGCGATGTTCGATTTGATCATTTCGTCATACTCTTCCCAGAGAGGAAGTTCAACGATTCTTTCATTAACACGATTCCCGGCAACTTTAAGTAAATCAAATAATTCTTCGCAACGATCTCCCATGCCAGCAATACCATGTATTCCCAGTGTCATTGCGGCCGAACCAGTTAATGTTGCCAGATCGATAACCAGCAAAGGGTCGAATTTTTTTGCATAACATAATGCATCAGCAAGTATTAGCCTGCCTTCTGCATCAGTATTCAATACTTCAACGGTGGTTCCGTTTGAAATGGTAATTACATCTCCCGGAGTGATTGCATTACCTCCCGGACGGTTGTCTGTTGCAGGAACTAGTGCTATCAGATGGAGCGGAAGATTATTTTTGCCTGAAATATTGATAGCGGCGGAAACAGCAGCAGCACCTGCCATATCTGATTTCATATAATCCATCGATTTGGCAGTTGGCTTAAGAGAAAGTCCGCCAGTGTCAAAAACCACACCTTTTCCTACCAATACAATTGGTTTACTGTTGAGTTTATTTTTCGGATTCCATTCCAAAACAGTAAAGGTCGGCGGGTCTACACTCCCTTTGTTAACGGCTAATAACCCCCCCATACCAAGCTCTTCAATCTTCTCTTTGTCCAGAATTTCTACTTTTATTCCCACCTCATTACTCATTTGCCTAAAAGTTTCCGCAAGCTTTTCTGCATCAAGGCTAATAACCGGTTCATTAACGAGATCCCTGGCTTTGAAAACGGCTTCACTAAGGATGGAAAGTTCTTCCAGATTATTTTCAGTAAGTTGATCTCCGTAAAAACAGATTTCCTGAAGGCTTGTTCGTTGCTTTTCTGCTTTGGTGTTGTATTTGAGGAATTGATAACTACCAAGCACCATCCCTTCAATAAATGCCAAGATATTTTCATTATTAATCGTCAAAGAGGAGACCAATAATGATCTAATTTTCTCCTCTTTAGCCCATTGCGCCACTTCATTTCCCCGTCTTCTCCATGCTTCAAATGATGCAAATTCACCTTTGATTGCCGCGATGCTTACCACCAAAAATTTACTAGTGAATCTGTTAATCTCAACCATCCGTTGTTCGTTGTTCAATTTTGTTAGAAGGTAAGTGCGCTCCTCTTCAGTGATAGATAATCCTGATAAATCCGCAACTTCATTTAACAGATAAATTCTGTTTTCATGAAGATTTTCCGAAATGCTTTTCTTTAATATCATCGGTATGAATCTTATGTATTTAAACTATTCAAATGCCATTGACCCAAAATTACTACCTTTAGCCCAATAATAAGTAGATAAAAGAAACAATCACTGTTCTCTTTTGTTTTTCATAACAATTTAAAGATCAATTTGTTAAATTAATACCCGGAACTGAATGTCCGTTACACTATTTCAAAGAGCACTTAAGCTGGAGCCTTTGACAGCCATAGAAGGACTAAAACTGTTTATCGAAGCGTCAACGCCAGACTTGATTTGGGTAGCTAATGCTTTGAGACAAATTCATAAACCAGGCAAGGTCGTCACCTGGATGATTGACAGAAATGTGAATATTACAAACATTTGTATTTCCGGATGCACCTTCTGCAATTTTCACCGAAAGTTAAATGGTGAAGGAACATATACCACAACGATGGAAGAGTACCACCAGAAAATTGATCAAATGATTCAATTAGGTGGTAATCAGCTCTTGCTGCAAGGAGGGATGCATCCACGCTACGGTCTTAAATTTTATACTGACCTATTTAGTGAGCTAAAGCAAAAGTACCCTGATGTTAAACTTCATGCTCTTGGCCCACCGGAAGTTGTTCATATAGCCCGAAAAGAACGCATTTCCTTTCGGGAAGTTCTTGAAAAGTTGATGGCCTCCGGATTGGATAGTCTCCCGGGTGCAGGAGCTGAAATTTTATGCGATCGTGTCAGAAAAGAAATTTCGCCCGGAAAAGCATCTGCACAGGATTGGCTCGATGTGATGAAAGAAGCGCATCACTTACAGATGCTTACCTCAGCCACCATGATGTTTGGTCATATCGAAACTCCGCTTGAACGAATGGAGCATTTGGTAAAATTACGAGATCTTCAAGCCCAAAAACCAATAAACAGTCCTGGTTTTAAGGCTTTTATTCCTTGGCCTTTTATGTCGGAAGGAACTTTATTAGGGAAGAGTAAAGAGATCAAAACCATTCTTCCCGTTGATTATATTAGAATGATTGCTTTAAGTAGGATCATGCTAACTAATTTTGAAAATATACAGGCATCCTGGCTTACTGTTGGAAAAGAAACCGGACAACTTGCCCTTCATGCAGGAGCCAATGATTTAGGCTCAATTATGATAGAAGAAAACGTTGTTTCTGCCGCTGGTGCCTCCTTTTCTATGGATGCCATCCAAATGCAAAAATGCATTCTGGATGCAGGGTTTACGCCTCGTCTTCGTAACCAGGCATATCAGTTTATAAATCTGCCTTCAAGTGTTGAAGAAAAGGCGTAGCACTCTGATATTTAATACTAAAATAGGAAAAACATATTTTGTACATTTGTGCCGAAATTTTAAGAAGTTATTGAAATGAGAAAATGGCGTATCGAAGATTCTGCAGAACTCTATAACATCAAAGGGTGGGGTATAAATTATTTCTCAATCAACGAGAAAGGTCATGTTGTAGTTACTCCGCGTGAAAATGGGGTTCAGGTTGACCTCATGGAGCTCGTTGAGGAGCTGCAATTAAGGGATGTTTCTACTCCTGTATTGCTTCGTTTTCCTGATATCCTCGATAGCAGGATCGAGAAAATGGCTAGCTGTTTTAAAATCGCTGCTGAAGAGTATTCTTACAATGCGCAGAATTATATCATCTATCCTATAAAGGTCAATCAGATGAGGCCTGTTGTTGAGGAGATTGTCACCCATGGAAAGAAATTCAACATCGGACTGGAGGCCGGATCGAAACCGGAACTTCATGCGGTAATCGCTATTAATACAGATAATGATTCTCTCATTATTTGCAATGGATACAAGGACGAGGACTATATTGAACTTGCTCTGCTTGCACAAAAAATGGGAAGGCGAATCTATCTCGTCATCGAGAAGTTGAGCGAGCTGAAATTGATCGTTAAAATTGCCAAGCAGTTTAAGATTAAACCCAACCTAGGTATCCGAATTAAACTTTCCAGTACCGGAAGCGGGAAATGGGAAGACTCCGGTGGCGATGGCAGTAAGTTTGGGCTGACTTCAAGCGAATTACTTGAAGCCATGGATTATCTTGATAAGAATAAGATGAAAGATTGTCTTCATCTTGTGCATTTCCATATTGGTAGTCAGGTTAATAAAATTCGTCGTATCAAATTGGCCATGCGTGAAGCATCACAATTTTATGTACAGATGCATAAAAATGGCTTTCTGGTCGACTTCGTAGATATTGGAGGTGGTTTGGGTGTTGACTATGATGGCACCAGATCTTCCAGCGAAAGCAGTGTAAACTATAGTATTCAGGAGTACGTCAATGACGTGGTTTCAATTCTGGTGGATGTCAGTGAGAAAAATGGCATTCCTCATCCAAATATTATTACGGAATCCGGGCGTTCCTTAACCGCTCATCATTCCGTTCTGGTTTTTGAAGTTCTTGAATCTATTACTCTTCCAAGATGGGAAGAGGAAGAGGAGGTCAGTCCCGATGATCACGAGCTATTGCAAGAAATCTATAATCTTTGGGATACGTTAAATCAACCCCGAATGTTGGAGACTTGGCACGATGCGCAGCAAATTAGAGAGGAAGCACTCGATCGCTTTAGTTTAGGTTTACTGGATATTTCTACCAGAGCCAAGATTGAACGGCTATTTTGGTCTATTGCAAAGGAAACTACTCAAATGATTAATGGCCTTAAGCATGTGCCGGAAGAGTTTCTCTCCTTACCTAAGCTGTTGTCCGATAAATACTTCTGTAATTTTTCTCTTTTTCAGTCACTTCCTGATTCCTGGGCAATTGACCAGATTTTCCCTATAATTCCACTAGATAGGTTGGATGAGAAGCCGGATAAAACCGCAACAATTCAAGATATTACTTGTGATTCAGACGGAAAAATCGAAAATTTTATTTCAGCTCGTAACCAGTCTTACAATTTGCCTGTTCATTCTCTCAAGCCTAAAGAGCCCTACTATATCGGTGTTTTTCTGGTTGGAGCTTACCAGGAAATCTTGGGTGATTTGCACAACCTTTTCGGAGATACAAATGCTGTCCACGTATCCGTGGATGAAAAGGGATATTCTATTGATCAGGTGATTGATGGGGAAACCGTTGCTGAAGTACTTGAGTATGTTCAATATAGTCCAAAAAAATTGGTTAGAACTGTGGAAACCTGGGTAACTTCTTCGGTCAAATCAGGTATCATCTCTACGGAGGAAGGGAAAGAATTTTTATCCAATTATCGTTCGGGATTATACGGATATACTTATCTCGAGTAGATTCAATCTATCATGAGTAGCACAGATTCTAACTGGCAAACAAAAGACTATTTAAAAATAGTTTGTCTATATATTGCCTTCTGGTTCTTTCCTGTGCTTTCTCATGGGCAAATATTCCTTCAAAATATTAAAGGGACGATACGCGACCAGGAGACGCTTCAGCCAATTCCTTCTGTAATACTGAGATTTGTTAATCCCAAAGAAGAGCACTCGGTTTATTCGGATTCCGACGGAAATTTTAAGATAAAGATTCCTTCTGGAAGATGGAATCTCTTGATTTCACATTTGGGATTCAACCCTAAAATACTCCAAAATATTCAGGTTGGCACAGGGAAAGAGGTGATGCTCGAAATTGCCCTTGAAGCAAAAATATACGAGACGCAGGAAGTACAGGTTTCTGCAGGAAAGCAAACCTGGCTTACTCCTTCCAGTGGATCAAGTGTAAGAACCTTGCAAAGCCAGGATGCCTCCAGATTTGCTGGAGGGTACTCCGACCCTTTACGGATGGTCGCAAATTTCGCTGGCATAACGAGTGGCAACAGCGACGAAAGCAATGAAATTGTCGTGAGAGGCAACTCTCCGAGAGGATTATTGTGGCGACTTGAAGGACTAGAAATCCCTAATCCCAATCATCTTTCAAGCGGAGTTGGGAACAATGGGGGCGCTTATTCAATGATTTCGACCAATGTCCTGGCCGATTTCGATTTTTACACAGGAGCATTCCCCGGCGAATTTGGTAACGCGTTATCCGGCGTCATGGATTTAAGACTCAGGAAAGGAAACACCGAAAAACATGAGTTCGGAATTCAGTTAAGTGTTGTTGGAATGGAAGTGGCTGCGGAAGGACCCATCGGAAAATCAAAAGACAACTCATTCCTGTTCAACATGAGATATGCTAATTTCAATATTTTGAGAGATTATGGAATCCTTCCTATTCAGGATATGAGCATTATTCCAAGTTCTTTTGATTGGACTTTCAAGATGAATTTTCATGGCAAGAAAATGGGGGATTTAGAATTGTTCTCGATTGGAGGAAAAAGTAATGTGGGAAATGAAGCATCAACAGTAAAAGCCGATATTCTGAAAGGTATCAATAATGATGAGTTTGTAGAGGATGATGCAGTCTCCGTTTTTGGCTTAAAACACCTGAAAAATTTTAAAGATGGAAAAACATACATCCGCACAATTATCGGATTTACAAAAAGTAATCAGGACTGGCATGAAGGAGTTGTTGATACAAATATGGTTCATGTTCTAAATAAACAGGATTGGTTTATAGCACCTTCTTTAAGGGTAACTCTCATGGTAAACCGAAAGATAAACTCAAAAAATTCAGTAAGAGCTGGCGTCGAATATCACCGTACTTTTGCCGACATGTTCAGTATCAGACGCCAAACCTCCAAGCTGTTTGATACGCTGGTCGATCGAAGGGCTCAGAGTTTTTATACTCAGGCATATATCCAATGGAAGTATAAACCAACTGATTATTTCGAATTGGTACCTGCCTTTCATTCAACCTATACAAGCGTTAATAATGAGTGGACATTCGAGCCCCGACTGGGACTGGTCCTAAATTTTGAAGGGAACCAGTCACTCAATTTTGGAACTGGATTCTATTCAAGAATGGATCCACTGCCCATATATTATTTCAGGGTCAAAGTTGGGAAAGCACCGCGGAATACAATTAATAGTGATTTGCTTACAACCAAAGCCTTTCACGTCGTTGTCGGATATCGAAAATCTTTCCTTGATAATATGAGAATTTCTCTGGAAGGCTATTACCAGTATTTATATGACGTGCCAATAAGTTATTTTACAACCAATACTTTTTCGATGGTTAATATTTCGGATGGTTTACCTGATATCAACCTTACCAATGAAGGAGTTGCAGAAAATGTGGGAGTTGAATTTACCATTGACAAATCTTTTTCCCATAGTTATTATATCTTGGGAACTTTTTCGCTCTTCAATTCGAGGTACAAGGCCTCAAATACCTTTTGGTATCCAACCTATTACAATTCGAATTTTGCTTTGAATTTTGTTGGAGGCAAAGAATTCAAAGTCGGAAAGTACAAGCAAAATACACTTGGATTTAACCTGAGAAATATTGCCAGAGGAGGATACAGATATACTCCGGTTGATTTTGATATCAGCTTAAAAAGGAAGCTTATTGTGTATGATAATTCGCGGATATTCGGTAAACATCTTCCATTTTTCGATCGGATGGACGCAGGAATTAACTACCGGATCAACAAGAAAAAATCGGCCTTTAATTTTTCGTTGGATATTCAAAACGTCCTAAATCACCATAATGTTTACAGAAGAACTTTCTCTTATGTCAAGGGAGAAGTCATTCAGAGAGATAGAAAACTGATCGGAATGGTTCCAATTGCCGGATTGCGTTTTGATTTTTAATTTTAGGTATTGCATTCATTTTATAATTTTAGGTACTTAAAAGGGGGAAGACCTTATGATCTTCCCCCTAAAGGTACTTATATGAAATTATGAAAACACTTAGCCACACTTGGAGGAGCCACAATCTGTACAGATGAGACATCCTTCCTGATAAATCACGTTGTCGGATCCACAACCTTCACATTTGGCGTCATCGCAGGTTGTTCCGTTTGGAACAAACTTCTTCAATGCCCGAGCCACTCCATTTTTCCAAGTATTGATAGATTCAGCATCAAATTGAAGACTGGTAATCAATTCAACAATTTTCTGAATTGGCATACTGTGCCTAAGAACGCTTGAAATCAATTTAGCGTAATTCCAGAAGATAGGGTTGAATTTGAAAGATAATCCTTCGATGGTTGTTTTGTAACCACGGTTGTTGCAGTATTGGAAATCGTAACGGGAAACTCCGTTTTCATCTCTGTTTTTGATGATCCAACCGTCAGTTACTGAGCGTGGGAGTAATATTCCGTCCTCGTCATCAGCTAGACCAGTGAAGATTTCATAAGGTTTTCCATCGATCAAGCCAATAAAAGCGATCCATTTCTCTTTATTATTTTGAAAACGGACGATATCAGCCTCCAGAATTTCAGGCCGTTTAGTTGGAAAAACGCCATCTTTCTTCTTATCCTTGGTAGAGATTAAAACTCCGGATCTGGAACCTTCGCGGTAAACCGTTACCCCTTTACAACCATTCTCCCAAGCCGAGAAGAAAAGCTTTCCTACCAATTCTTCTGTAGCTTCTTCCGGTAAATTAATAGTTACTGAAATAGAATGGTCAACCCATTTTTGAATCTGTCCCTGCATTCTTACCTTAGCCATCCAGTCGATGTCGTTGGAGGTTGCTTTGGCGTAAGGAGATTTATTGACTAATGCGTCAATTTCATCATTGCTGTATTTTCTGTTGGTTTTGTAACCGTTGATCTCCATCCATAGTTTAAATTTGTGATGGAAAACGAGATATTCTTCCCACGAATCACCCATTTCATCAACGAAATCTATACGTGCTTCCTTGTCGTTTGGATTTACCTTTCTTCTCCTTTTATAAACCGGTAAGAAAACGGGTTCTATGCCGGAAGTTGTCTGAGTCATTAAACTTGTAGTTCCGGTAGGAGCGATAGTTAAAAGGGCAATATTACGCCTGCCGTTTTTAGCCATATCTTCATAAAGTTCCGGATCTGCCAAGGCGAGGCGTTTGATATAAGGATTGTTAAGTTCTTTTTTTGAATCATAGATCGGGAATGCGCCACGCTCTTTTGCCAGCGAAACAGAGCCACGGTAGGCCTCTATGGCAACGATCTTGTGTACCTCTACCGAGAAATCAATAGCATTATCAGAACCGTATTGTAAGCCAAGCGCTGCTAGCATATCGCCTTCTGCAGTGATACCAATTCCCGTTCTGCGACCATTGACAGCTTTTTCTTTGATCTTTGCCCAAAGGTTCAATTCCACCTTTTTGATATCATCTGCTTCTGGATCCGCATTGATTTTATCGTAAATAGCATCTATTTTTTCTAATTCCAGATCAATGATGTCGTCCATTATTCGCTGGGAAAGCCTTACATGAGAACGGAATAGTGGAAAATTGAACTTTGCTTTATCTGTAAATGGATGATCCACATACGAATACAGATTGATAGCTATTAAACGGCAACTGTCATACGGACATAATGGAATTTCTCCGCAAGGGTTGGTCGAAACTGTCCCATAACCGAAGTCTGCGTAACAATCGGGAACTGATTCCCGGATAACAGTATCCCAGAAAAGAATACCTGGTTCAGCAGATTTCCAAGCGTTAAAAATAATTTTTTGCCAGAGTTTAGTGGCATCAGTTTCTCTTGTATAGACGGGTTCGTCGCTGTTAATTGGATATTTCTGATGATACATCGATGAATTGCGAACTGCTTTCATGAACTCATCGTCAATTTTTACAGAAACATTAGCACCAGTCACTTTGCCTTCATCCATTTTTGCATCAATAAATTGTTCAGAATCGGGATGTTTGATGGAAACAGAGAGCATTAAAGCTCCTCTCCGACCGTCTTGAGCAACTTCTCGGGTTGAATTTGAGAATCGCTCCATAAAAGGAACAATCCCGGTAGAAGTGAGTGCCGAATTTTTTACTGGTGACCCTTTGGGGCGAATATGTGAAAGATCGTGACCTACTCCACCTCTTCTTTTCATAAGTTGTACTTGTTCCTGATCAACCATCATGATTCCGCCATACGAATCTGCACCGTTACCAACCACAAAACAGTTAGATAATGACCCGGTTTGAAAATCATTTCCAATTCCAGTCATTGGTCCTCCCTGCGGAACGATATATTTAAATTCTGCAAACAGATCAAAAAGTTCTTTTTCAGAAAGAGGGTTAGGATATTTTTTTTCAATTCTAGCAATCTCTGATGAAAGACGATGGTGCAAATCATCCGGAGTAAGCTCAAATAGGTTGCCGTACGAATCTTTTAACGCATATTTATTTACCCACACTCTGGCGGCTAATTCATCACCGTTAAAATATTTGAGAGAGGCTTCAAACGCCTCTTCATTTGAATAATTCTTGAGATGAATGGGTTTTTTCATTGAGGTCACGTCGTTTAGTTCCATATTTATAATTCCTTCAAATGAATAAGTTACTAGCTATTTTAAGTTAGATAATTAAAATTTTGTGAATAGATTTCCATGAGGTAAATATAGTCACAAAGTGAAATTTTTGGATACCTATTTATAAAATATTAAAACAAAGTTATCAACTTTGTAGTGTTAATATGCTTAATAACAATCAGATATAAATATTTATATCTTAAAAAATTTACAAAAAAAATATTTTGTGGAAATTTTTCTTAAAAAAAACGAACAGGAATTTCAGTTGAAAACAGTCAATTTTCGAAAAAATAATGGACTATCTGTTCAGTTGCTCCTCGGTTACATTCAACATATTGGGAAGCAAAATGGCTCTCGTTAGCCAGCTTGACCGGGTTAGTCAGATAGTTCTCAAAAAGATTGCTGAGCTCTTCATAAGTAGAAATTGAATGTGCCGCATTCAGCTGAATCATTTCAACAGCTTCGTGAAATTTGTGGTAATCTGGCCCAAATACAACAGGCATTCCATAGACTGCCGGTTCAAGAATGCTATGAATACCTGTGGTGAAACCGCCACCTATAAAAGCGATTTTAGCGTACCGATATACAGAGACCAAATAACCATAACCATCAACAATCATAACCTCTGCATCTTCGAGTTGTTTATTGGTTGATTCGGATGAGTACAAAATATATGGTCTTTGCAACAGTGTAATAATCCGTTGAAGTGATGCTGGATTTACTTCATGAGGTGCGATAACAAATTTAACCGGATGCTCACATTCGTTGATAAAACGTATAAATAAGGCTTCGTCTTCAGGCCAGGTACTGCCAGCTACGATGACCTTACCTCCTACACAAAATTTTTCTAATTTCGGCAGTTCCGAAACAGTTTGTGCAATTTGTGCAACACGATCGAGTCTTGTGTCACCACTTATTGAGACATTGTAGAAACCGAATTTTTTCAGAATATCGAATGAACTTTGGTTTTGAACGAAGATATGGGTATAGGCTCTTAGCGCTTTTCTAAACCAGATGCCCCAAGGCTTGAAAAAAAAATGAGATGGACGGAAAAGAGCCGAAAAAATGTAAGTGGGTATTTTCCTTTTTTTTAGTTCATTTAAGAAATTAAACCAAAATTCATATTTAACAAAAAAAGCCTTAACCGGTTTGACAATATCAAGAAATCGAATGGCATTCCCTGGTGTATCTAATGGGAGATAAAAAACATAATCGGCAAATGGATAATCTTTTTTTAACTCATAACCGGAAGGAGAAAAAAAAGTCAGCACAATTTTGTACCCGGGAAAATCTTTTTTTACTCTTTCAATTACCGGACTTGCCTGCTCGAATTCGCCAAGCGAGGATACATGAAACCATAGCAAAGGATCACCTGGGATTACCTCTTGTTGAATTTTCTCAAAAAGATTTTTCCTTCCAGATAGCCATTTCTGAGCTTTTGGATTCCTGAAAGACGCAATCCAAATTAAAAATTGATACAGATGAATACCGATGTTGTATAAGAAGCGCATTTTTATTTAGTACCAGTTATAAAAAAGATTAGTACCATATTATGATTCCTTTAAAGACGATTGGTCACTTCTAAAACCTTCATCAATCGAAAGATTGGATCCTTTAGCGGCTGCGACAGCAAGCTGATCACATTTTTCATTGCCTGGGATTGCCGCATGACCTTTAATCCATACAAATTTTACCTTATGAATTTGATAAATGTCATAGAAGCGCACCCAAAGATCGCTATTTTTCTTGTTTTTGAAGCGTATTCGAATCCAGTTTAGGAGCCAACCCTTTTCAACCGCATCAACTACGTATTTGGAATCGGTATATATCGTAACGTTGGAATTTTCATTTTTCAATGCCTCCAATCCAACAATGACGGCCAACAATTCCATTCTGTTGTTCGTTGTCAATCGAAATCCGGCAGATATTTCTTTCTTGAATTTTCCATGTATAAGCAAGGTACCATAACCTCCTGGTCCGGGATTTCCTAAAGAAGAACCGTCAGTGTACATAATAATTTTTGGAGACGATTCCTCTGCCATTGGTATTAAATCGAACTGTTATTGGATAATTGTCATCTCATCAACAAGGTTTTTCGCCCCGGCATATTTGTCAATAATCCATAGGACAAAACGAATGTCTACATTTATACATTTCTGAAGATCTGCCTCGTAAGCAATATCTCCACTCATAGCTTCCCAATTTCCATCAAAAGCAATTCCTATCAGTTCACCGTTAGCATTCATGACCGGGCTACCGGAGTTTCCTCCTGTAATATCGTTATTTGTCGTAAAGCAGGTATGAAGAGTTCCGTCTTTATCGGCGTATCTTCCATAGTCACCTGCATGATACTGGTTTACAAGTTGTTGAGGAAAATCAAAATCAGAATCCCCGGCAATTCCTTTCTCTGCATAACCTTTCAGCGTAGTGAAATAACTGTAATGAACTCCATCTCTTGGGTCATAATCTCCAACTTTACCGTATGTCAATCGCATTGTAGAGTTAGCATCCGGGTAAGAAATTTTGTCCTTGTTCATCTCATTTAAGCCTGCAACAAAAAGCTTTCTGGCACTTTCGAGTTCAGCGGTTGATTTGCGGACGTCAACTCCAATGATTTTCATTGCATCCATCATGGAAAGTAAGGCACTATATACCGGATCTTTATCAATGACTTTTTTTGATGGATTCTTTAAAAAAGCCACCAATTTTTGCTGATCAGGGAATATGCTTTTTTTGAATACATGTTGTGCATAGGATGCATAATCTCCTTTGAACTTTTTTGCAACCTCAGTTATGATAGACGGATGATATTTAGGAACTACATTATCAGCATACATCTTTAGTAAGACGGCAGTGATTTTTTGATCAGTATCTGCGTCATAATCTTTGTAAAATTCCTCTAAAGTGGCCGCAAATCTATCTGCTGCTGCTTTGATTTTCACTTGATCATTACCTCTAAGTTCGTCGTAAAGAGTACTGATCCCAGCTGAAAATCTGAATACTTCAGGTCCACCCATTAGTGCTTCACGTGCATATTCAGAGGCAATCTTTTCATCGACCGACTGGTATGATTTTTCAATTTTGTCAAGTGCAGTTCCATATCTGGCCTTCCTGGCAGGATCAGCATTTACCCAGACCATAAATTCCTTCTCAATAGCTAATTTTTTATCAATTACATTCAGATTTGCAAGTCCCATATTCTGTCCAATTGAATATTTGTAATAGTTGGAACTACCGGCAAACTTAGAGGCATATTGAATCCGATTTTTTTCACCTTTTGCCATATAGTCTCGGATAATGTCAAGCTTTGCTGCTCTGGTTTTTATCCGAATATTGTTGACAATATCCATCGTATTTTTTAATCCGAATGAAGTAAGGTAACGGTTGGTTCTTCCCGGATAGCCTAGTATCATGGTAAAATCATTCATTTGAACCCCTTTCAATGAAATCGGTAGAAAATGTTTAGGGTGGTATGGTACATTTTCTTTTGCGTAATCTGCAGGTTTGCCATCCGGTGAACAATAAATTCGGAACATCGAAAAGTCACCTGTATGACGAGGCCACATCCAGTTATCTGCTTCGCCACCAAATTTACCTATCGATTGAGGTGGAGTACCTACCAAACGAATATCTCTGAAGGTTTCAGTAACAAATAAATAGAAGATGTTTGCTTCCGACAAAGGTCGAACTCTCGTTTCATATTGGGTATTCCCTTTGGCTTCTTTTTCAAGAGAGGATATCGCTTTAATCATTTTTTCCAAACGGGAAGAAGATGACATAGTATCAGAAATACCTTTCAAAACTTTGTCGGTAACATCTTCCATTCTTATCAGGAAGGTGACACTTTTACCCGGATTTGACAATTCCTGATCGTGGCTCTTTGCCCAGAATCCGTCTTTGAGATAGTCGTGTTCAACAGAACTGTGTTTTTGAATTTCTCCAAATCCGCAATGGTGATTTGTAAGTAAAAGACCATCTGGAGAAACAATCTCCGCTGTACAGGAACCTCGATCTAAAGCAACAACAGCATCTTTTAAACTCGAATTATTTATACTATAAATCTGTTCGGCGCTTAATTTCAAACCCATTGAATGCATCTTGTCAATATTCAACTTCCCGACAAGCGAGGGCAACCACATTCCTTCATCGGCTTTTGCCTGAATGGAGAGTAAAAGAATAAAAGCAATTAAGCCAAAGAAATTTTTTTTCATTATTAAATTTTGATATAAAAAATGTTCAATTAAAGGAGAAAGTATACCCCGTTTCGGAGAAATTTTTTCTTCGAATTTGAGTCGGTAAAATTAATTTTATTTAAATACAAAATTAGCGACAGGTAAGGTAAAAGCAATGACATCAAAGATTTTGATTTTACCCCTTCTTTAATACTCCCAATGATTTTCCTACCTTAGTGAATGCTGAAATGGCCAAATCCAAATGAGCTATCTGGTGGGCAGCAGAGAGCTGAACTCTTATCCGGGCTTGTCCCTGAGGTACAACAGGATAGTAAAATCCAGTTACATAAATACCTTCAATTAGTAATTGGGCAGCAAACTCCTGGGAAAGTTTGGCGTCATATAACATGACCGCACATATAGCTGATTTACTTGGCTTGATATCAAACCCGGCTGCAATCATTTTTGACATGAAATAGGCCGTATTTTGATGAAGTCGTTGTTGTAATTCCGATGTTTCTTCCATCATTTCGAACATTTTAATTCCGGCGTTTACAACAGCAGGAGGCAGCGAATTTGAGAATAGATAGGGCCTCGATCTTTGTCTGAGTAATTCTATGATTTCTTTTCGTCCGGTTGTGAATCCTCCTAGAGCACCACCAAATGCTTTCCCCAATGTTCCGGTAATAATATCAACTTCTCCTCTTATATTAAACAATTCTGTTACTCCACGTCCTGTTTCACCAACCACACCTGCTGAATGACATTCATCTACCATTATGATGGCATCATATTTTTTAGCGAGAATATTGATTTGATCAAGTGGGGCAACATTTCCATCCATGGAGAATACACCATCAGTTACAATTATCCGGAATCGGGCATCTTTCGACAAAATTAATTGATCTTCCAAATCCTTCATGTCGGCATTTTTATACCGATATCTTTTTGCTTTGCTTAATCGAACTCCATCGATGATGGATGCATGATTCAACGAATCTGAGATAATTGCGTCTTCTTCAGAAAATAGAGGTTCGAAAATACCTCCATTGGCATCGAAGCATGCAGCATAAAGAATCGTGTCTTCTGTTCCGAAGAACTCAGCAACTTTTCGTTCCAAAATTTTATGCAAATCAGTCGTACCACATATAAAACGAACAGATGACATTCCGTATCCATGCGATTTCAGTCCATCAATAGCAGCTTGAATCAGAGCGGGATGATTTGAGAGTCCAAGATAATTGTTGGCACAAAAATTTAAAACCTCCTGCCCTGAAGAGAGTCGAATGATTGCATCTTGCGGTGAAATAATCAGACGTTCATTTTTATTAAGCCCTGCTTCGCGAATGAATTGAAGCTCGTTTTGCAGATATTCTTTTATCTTTCCATACATAACTGAATGTTTTTTAGTGAATTCGAGAATTTGATTGTGTAATAGTAGTGATCTTCATACAAAATTATGCTATTTTTATGATCGCATTCATTACTTTCCTCATGTTTTAATAAGGAAGCGTAATATTTGCATCATTAGCTCAAAGATCTTTTTGAAAAAGAGATTGCTGGAAATAAAATTGATAATCAACATAGGATGAAGAAGAAAAAAAGTAGTTTACCCTTAATTATTGGTCTGGTTTTACTAGTTATTGTTGTTTTGCTGGTCGGTAAGAAGATGGGTTGGTTTGGCAAGGACGTAACCTTAAAAGTGGCCACAGAAAAAGTTGAGATCCGGGATATCACGGAGATCATTACGGCAAATGGGAAATTGAAACCTCAAATCGAGGTGAAAAT
>JBBQJE010000002.1:0-39849 GCA_038325635.1 Bacteroidales bacterium | reverse complement strand
TCACAACAAGTGCAAATAGAATATACATCATCCAATGTACTTGTTTTGCTTTTCCCGACGCAACTTTTAGCAAAGTATAAAAGAAAATTCCACCTGCGATTCCGTTCGCAATACTGTAGGTAAACGGCATCAATACGAAAGTCATAAAGGCTGGAAAGCCTTCGGTGAAATCGTTGAAATCAATGTCTAAAACGGAGGACGCCATCAAAACGCCAACAATAATTAAAGCCGGAGCAGTTGCTGCACTTGGTATCATCATCGCCAACGGAGAAATTAATAATGCAACTAGAAACAACAATCCGGTAGTGATTGCTGTCAAGCCTGTTCTGCCACCTTCGCCAATACCTGCGGCACTTTCTACATAAGCAGTTACCGTAGAAGTTCCCATCAATGCACCAAACGAAACTCCAAAAGCATCTACCAGCATTGCCTTACCAATCTTTGGTGAATTACCATCCTTGTCAATAAGTCCGGCTTTATTGGCAGTTCCAACTAATGTTCCAAAGGTATCAAACAACTCTACAAAAGTAAAGGTGAAAACCACCGTCCAGATTCCCATGTTCAATGCTCCTTTTATATCGAGCTCCCCGACAGCCAAATTATGCAAATCAGGCAGTGAAATAAAGGCAAAATCCTTTGGCACCATTGTCACACCCATTGGAATACCAATCAGCGTTGTGACTATGATTCCTATTAACAATGAACCTTTGATATTCCTTGCCATCAACACGCCGGTGAGTGTTATACCAATAAGGCACAATAACATACCAGGGTTGTGAAAACTACCCAGTCCAATATTCCATTCGAAGAATTTCAGTGTTGCCATTCCCCCTGTTTTACCTACTGCTTCAATAGTCGGCGGAATCAGGTTCGTGCCAACAACCATAATCTCGGACAGTTTCAATCCAATGATAGTAATAAAAAGTCCGATACCTACCGTGATTGCTCGCTTTAAAGAGTTTGGTACTGCGACAACTAATATCTGACGAATCTTGGTAATTGTCAGGATGATGAAGATAATACCTGAGATAAACACAGCTCCAAGAGCAACCCTCCATGGCATTCCAACACCAGCCAATGCTACTGTTGCAAAAAGGGCATTCAATCCCATTCCCGGAGCAAGGGCGATAGGGAAATTTGCCACCAATCCCATGGCAATGGTAACGAAGCCTGCAGAAATCGCGGTAGCGAAGAATACCGCATTTTTATCCATGCCGGTTGATGCAAGGATATTCGGATTGAGAAACAGAATGTATGCCATCGTCATAAAGGTGGTAATACCTGCAATGATCTCCGTCTTTACATTCGTCTTGTTTTCAGTTAATTTGAAGAGTTTTTCTAACATACCTTGAATTATTTAATTAGAAAGTCCATTTAACAGCTGCGGTTGGGCATGCTTTAAAACCTTTGTGGAGCGAAAAATTTGCTGCAACTTCAGTTTCATTACCAATCGCAAAGTTTTTGGAAAAATTATACCACAATTGAGGCTCAGCAAGGAATACAAATTTTGTTTTTGTACCCAGGGGGGCGTTCACAAAGAAGTCGTTGTCTTCCCGCCAGAAATCGGCAAACCCATCGAAGGTGAGTTTTCCTTTGAAAAATTGTACCGTCCAGACTTGTGTTAACTGAAATGAAGAACTGTTTTTGCCTCGTATTGTTTTGAACATAGCTTCTGTTGTATAGACCCAAGAATAGTCCGGAGCATGCCATGTATAATTACCACCAAACAACCATGCATCATTGATCCGGAAAGTAGAATTGTCTTTGTTGCGGCCAAATCCTCCGTTGTATTCAACATGAAGCTCAAAAGGATTCTCCCAAAATTTAATTCCGCGGGAGATTTCCAGATAGGCAAGACTTACTCCGTTTACTCCTCTGGCATTGTAATCCATGTCAATAAAGTAAAAAGTACTTCCCCATTTGTCTGGTTTAAACATTTCTACTGTGGAGGTCATATAGCTTCGACCTTTACCCATATCGTAATGCAACTGAACATTTTGTGCCTTAACAGCAAGGACAGAAATAAAAATTAGTAAGAGAAAAAGGATTTTCTTCATTCGATTTTTGTGTTAATTAAGAATTATGAAGTGAACAAAATTAAAGAATAAATTTAAATTTTGTAATTTTTTATGTTATTGATTTTAAGGTATTTAGAATGAAAAATGTTAAATAATGCAAAATAATTAATAGGAATAATTGCTTCTAAAAAGAAATGCTTTCGTCAATAGCCCGGTTGAAATAGGCATTCAAAGGATAGATGATTTTGAAGAGCTGTACGCATTTCTGCAGAAAATCTGGTTTAAGCAATTCATCTTCTTTGAAATGATGACCGAACCCATAGGAGCGATTTTTTATAAGATCCAGATGTTCCCAATCTTTGGGATATCCCTTCGGTGCAGTTTTCAAGGAATCAAAGTAGTGCTGGGTAAAGGTCGACACAAATGGCTCATGGGTCGTCAGGTTGATATATTCCTCCGGATGATAATAGATCTCTTGTCGGATGGCTTGAAGATATTCGGGTGGTGGCATATATACTCCACCGGATGCAAAGTATTCACCTGGTTGTATATGAATATAATAGCCGGCAAAACCTGACTTCCGTCCACCCCGTGCGATATAACTTCCGTAATTTGTTTTGAACGGGCTCTTGTCGTTCGAAAAACGAACATCCCTAAAAATTCTGAACATACAATCTTTTGGCTGAAGTAAGGGAACCTCCGCATCGAATTTCCTGATTTCATCAATCAGATAGGCTGTAATGGCTAAAAAATCGGTGCGGGTCTTCTCGTAACGACTACGGTTAGCATTGAACCAATCTCTTTGATTATTGGCGTCGAGCTCTTTAAGAAATTGTAGAATCTCATTCATTCGTTGAAAGGATTAAGTGATCTTCAAAAATAATTAAAACAGAGATTCAATCTTGGAATGGAAAGTTAATTTTGTAATCGAAATCAACACAAATTGGTTATCACAATGAATAAAAGCGTCATCATTGTTGCCGGAGGCAGTGGAACAAGAATGGGAACTGAGCTTCCCAAACAATTTATTCTGCTCGAAAATCTGCCCGTTTTAATGTGGTCGATATTGTGCTTTATCCACTATAATGCTGCTATCCGGATTGTCGTTGTGCTGCCGGAAGCACAAATCGAGTATTGGAAAGAATTGTGCGCCAAGCATAAGTTCCATTATCCGCATCAGGTAGTGAAAGGGGGAGTGTCGCGCTTTTATTCCGTAAAAAACGGTTTGGAAGTTCTCGGGGAATCAGAATTTGTTGCCATTCACGACGGAGTTCGTCCGCTGGTTTCACGTTCCACGATCGAAAATTGCTTTAACCAGGCAGTAAAAACGGGAGCTGCGGTTCCGGTACTTCCAATAAACGAAACATTGAGAATGGGAACGATGGAAAATTCTCAGACCGTCGACCGCTCCATCTTTTACAGCGTGCAGACTCCACAGGTTTTCCAAACCATCCTGTTAAAAAATGCCTATGCCCAGTGCTGGAATTCTGCATTCACGGACGATGCCTCCGTGGTTGAAAAAATGGGTTTCCCCGTAACAATGGTACCCGGAAATCAAGAGAATATAAAAATCACCCATCCGGGTGATTTGCTTCTGGCAACTGAGTACAATAAACTCCGAAGCCGTTAATTCTCAGTAATTCAATTTAGGCAGTCTGAGCTTCTAAACCAATATATTAATTAAATTTGTTGGCATAAGATCACAAATACTAGAGAGAATAACATTTAATCGTTTAACTTATCAATTCAAAAAATGAAAAAAAATTTCGAAGAAAGCAGAAGAGATTTTTTAAGGAACTTGAGTTTAGCAACTGGAGCAATGGTATTACCTACCGGGCAGCTGGTCTTTGGGAAAAGTAAAAATAAGGGTCCAAAGCTAGGTTTTGTAACGTACTTGTGGGGAAAAGACTGGGATCAGGATACCCTGATTAAAAATCTGACAGAATCTAAGATACTGGGTGTTGAGCTAAGAGTGGAACATAAACACGGTGTAAGTCCTGCTCTCACGAAAGATGAACGCATTTTAGTGAAGAAGAAGTTTAAAGATAGTCCGGTTGAGATCGTTGGAATGGGTACCAATCAACAATATGACTTTGTTGAACCTGAAAGATTGAGAAAATCCATCGAGGATACTAAAGCCTTTATGCTGCTAAGCCGCGATATCGGAGGCTCAGGTGTCAAAGTGAAACCAAATGGATTTCACAAAGGTGTACCTCACGAACAAACTATCGAACAAATTGGGAAAGCATTGAACGAATTGGCCATTTTTGGTGCCGATTTGGGTCAGCAGCTTCGGTTAGAGGTTCACGGTGAAGAGACCCAGGAAGTGTTCAATATCAAGGCAATCATGGATGTGGCCACTCATCCAAATGCCACAGTTTGCTGGAATTGCAATGCGCAGGATTTGAATGGTGGTGGGCTGGAAGCCAATTTCAATATGGTGAAAGCTCGTTTTGGAGATATCTGTCACGTTAGGGAATTAAACGACACCACCTATCCTTACCAGGATCTGATGAGTCTGTTTGTGAAAAACAAGTACCAAGGCTGGATCCTTTTAGAGTGCAGAACTGATCCTGCAGATAAAGTAAAAGCACTGATCGAACAAAAACAGATTTTTGAGAAGATGATAACAAAATAACAATTTTGGATTTTGGATTTTCGATTTTGGAATGACACCGCGATGGAAAATTGTTTCTCCGGTTAGCAATCCAAAATCCAAAATTGTCTATAGTTAAATAGTTAAATTTATTTCTACCTTTATTTTTTTGATCCAATTTAATAGACTTAATAGAATTTAAATGAAAAGTATCAAAATTATCGCAGGACTGTTTTGTTGTTTCTACCTGCTCCCATTGGCTGCAGAGGCTCAGACAGGTGACGTAACAGGAAAGATGATGACATCGCTCATGATCTCAGATGCAAACAATCAACCCAAGCAAATCCCTTTTGTAGGCGAAAAAGTTTTGTTGATTCAATACACCGATCCGGATGTGAAAGATGTAAATGACAAACTTTCAGAAGCCGTTAAGGCCCAAAAATTTGATCAGAACAAATACCAGGGTATCGGCATTGCCAACTGCAAGGATACTTGGATCCCAAATGCCGGAATCAGAATGAAAGCCAGGCAAAAGGAAAAACAGTTTGTGGGTTCTGTCATCATGCTGGATGAAAATCTCATCCTTGCAAATGCATTAGGACTTGGCGATTGTAACGGAAAGGGGGTTTTACTGGTTGTTGGTAAAGACAAAGTTATCAAATACATGAAAATGGTTGCAACGGAGGAAGAAAGTCAGAAGGCAACGGATGAGGTAGTAAAACTACTTGAAGAAGAGATAAATAAGTGATAAAAAATAAAAACCGGTTGAAAACCGGTTTTTATTTTTTACATCAACTTCTCGAATAATCGTTTCAGGTTGACTTGTCCGGCAATAATGGATTTGACTTGGTCGATTGCTACACGTTCCTGCTCCATGGAATCGCGGTAGCGGATAGTCACCGTATTGTCTTCCATGGTTTGATGATCGACGGTTACGCAAAATGGCGTACCGATAGCATCTTGCCGTCTGTACCGCTTTCCGATAGAATCCTTTTCGTCGTATTGGCAGTAAAATTCGAATTTCAAATCATCAATGATCTCCCTTGCCTTTTCCGGAAGACCATCCTTCTTGATTAGCGGCATCACTGCCAACTTAACCGGAGCAAGCGGCGCAGGAAGCCTTAGCACCACACGGATATCTTTTTTGCCATCGCCGCCATCAATTTCTTCCTCGTGGTAGGAGGCAGAGAGTACCTGTAGGAACATCCGGTCAACACCTATCGAGGTCTCAACCACAAAAGGAACGTAGGATTCGTTTAACTCCGGATCAAAATATTGAATCTTCTTACCTGAAAATTTCTGATGCTGTGAAAGATCGAAGTCAGTCCTGGAATGGATTCCTTCCACTTCCTTGAAGCCAAATGGAAATTTAAATTCAATATCAACTGCGGCGTTGGCATAATGGGCCAGCTTTTCGTGAACATGAAAACGATAGTTATTCTCGCCGAAACCAAGCGCTTTGTGCCATTTGATACGGGTATCTTTCCATTTTTCGAACCAATCCAATTCCGTACCGGGGCGTACAAAAAACTGCATCTCCATCTGTTCAAATTCCCGCATACGGAAGATAAACTGACGTGCAACGATCTCATTTCTAAATGCTTTTCCAATCTGCGCAATTCCAAATGGAATTTTCATCCGTCCTGTTTTCTGAACATTCAGATAGTTAACAAAGATGCCCTGAGCTGTTTCCGGACGAAGGTATATTTTCATGGAACTGTCGGCAGTCGAACCCATCTCGGTAGAAAACATCAGGTTAAACTGGCGAACATCGGTCCAATTTCTGGTACCCGACACCGGACAAACGATTTCATTGTCTTCAATAATTTGCTTCAGTTCAACCAAATCAGAATTATTCAGTGCCTCTGCAAAGCGGTTGTGAAGGGCAGCCCATTTTTGTTGATTTTCCAACACTCTGGCATTGGTCTCTTTAAAAACTTTTTCGTCAAAAGATTCACCAAAACGACCACGGGCTTTCTCAACCTCTTTTTCAATTTTTCCTTCAATCTTCGCCAGCTCCTCTTCGATCAGCACGTCCGCACGATATCTTTTCTTCGAATCCTTATTGTCGATCAATGGGTCATTGAATGCATCAACGTGATCGGAAGCCTTCCAAATAGTCGGATGCATGAAGATGGCAGAGTCGATACCCACCACATTTTCGTTGAGCAGGATCATGGAATCCCACCAATATTTTTTGATGTTGTTCTTCAGTTCAACGCCATTTTGGCCGTAATCGTAAACAGCCCCAAGTCCGTCATAAATTTCGCTGGAAGGGAAAATATATCCGTATTCTTTGCTGTGAGCGATCAGCTTCTTAAAAAGATCTTCCTGGTTCATATTAAATTTGTGTAATATATTGATTGATAGGATTTTGCATGCACCAAATGCAATTGAAAATTATTTTTTTACTTCTTCAAAATCTACATATTCGCCTTCATTTCTCCGATACATCTTATCTTTCCGGTCTGTACGCTCGACCTTCACATTTCCAGGTGAGGAAGTTTCCGGCCTTCTTCGGGCATCCTCCTGAGCTTTGAGATCCCGGTAGATTTTCTCAGCAGCCTTTTCGACCACTCTTGGACCGAAATATCTTAAGAAAAACCTGAACCCGTAATAGACGAGAAGCAGGATAAAAAGTGTGTCGAAAAAAGTGACAATATTTAAAATTACAAAGAGAGTCATGACTTTACGAATTGTACCAACGCACAAAAATAGTAAATTTTATTTGTGGTCGAATCATCAATAATTCGATCTTCATTTAAGAATTAGTTGAAAATTTGACAAATATCCATCCGATGTGTATCCTAAAACACTAGAAACATTGGAAGTTTCGATGAATGATCCAATCGCTTGAATTGCGAAATTTGAAGGAAGATCCAAGGCAAGTGTTGAGCCATCTTTTCGAAGCAGTACAGTACCATCTCCTGCAGAGGATTTCGATTCTGTCAATTTTTCTATCCCTAATTTAAATTTGGTTGGCTCATTTTCTAACTGAATGGGAGTGGCAGAAGAGAAAACCAATTTGCCGGATGAATCAAATAACGAACGATTTAATTTAATCTCTTTCCCTTGCCTGTCAAGAATAAAGGTGTGCGTACGATCCGAGAAAACAAGGTAATCTTTGGTTTTAATTCTGAAATATCTTACCGGATGTTCCACTATAGTAGCTGTTGCTTTTGCCTGCCATCCGGTTATTATTTTTCCGAACTTGTCAAAATTGTAAACGTTGCGATCCTGACAGGCTATCAGGAAACGGTACTCTTTTTTGCCATCGTAATCGATGACGGCCATTTCATTTGTCGCATTAGACTTCAGCCTGACCGGATAATTCTGTATCTCGGCACCATTCTTATCAATCAGGTGAATCGCCGATGGGGTGTTGAAAAGTAACTGGCGTTCACCGTTTTTGCGATAATCGATCATTTTTATCTCTCCAAAAATTGGACCTTCAATGCGGATTTTCCAGCGTTCAATACCATCTTTATCAAGGTCTATCAGATAATTTTCATTATCCTGGAAAACCAGATCCTTATGAATCGATTTACCTGAATAAGACACAAAAACAGGTTTATTTCTCATTTTTGCCTTCAGCGGATAACTCCAGAACGGTATTGGATCCAAATCAGCTTTAGGATTAATGGTAAGACAGGCAGTGTTATAAACCAAACCATTATCGTAATTCCATTGCCAAGCGAAATTTTCAATCTTTTTAAGACCGGCAATCTCATTTTTCCTTTCCGGCAATTTTTTTGGGTTTATTACTTGCCGAAAAAAATGGAGTGATTGGCCTGGTGAACTCCACAAATAGAAATTTGACATATTAGCTAATCCCAATGTGAACATGGGGTATGAAGGCATTTTCGATACAAGGTCGTTCCTTTGCAGGAGGTTCATGTAACGCTTTAGGGAGCCAGGTGTTGCTCCCATCAAAATAAATCCATCGCCGAAAGTCATCCATTTGGTTGGTAGTGCGTCAAAATATAGCACTCCGAATGAATTACCAAAATCGGAAATTGGCGACTTCGAAATATTATTTTTTAATGCGCCAATATATTCATTATCAGTTGAATTACTTCTATTTCCAATTGACCATTTTTTTATTGCAGTGACGAATTGATCATTTGACCCTCGTTTCACTTTGATGAGCAAGAATCGGTTGTCTGTTGAATCTTCCAAATTTTGATTCGTGAACACGGCAGCCACTTCACCCGTCCATTTCTCCTTTAGATATTGTCTGAAGTCGATATTTAGAATTGTGGAAATAGAGTCAAGTCGCTTGTTATAGCAATCAGCCTGACCATTACTTTTCAGATAAACGACGAAATCTTCCAAATAGTATTTTAGGTTAGAGACATTTTGAGCCGCAAAAAAAGTAGTATTGGAAGGAGTATAATCGACAATGGAGCCTTTCAATGGCCTTTGACGTTTAAAAACAGTAAGAAAACTGGCAAGGGTGGTGTCAGGAACGGTATATCCATTTATCAGCAGTTGATTTTCCTTTTGGAGGAGATCCACCTCTGTCCATTTAGCATAATTTGACTGGAAGATAGCGGTGGCAGATAAATTGGCATTAATTCCGGACAAATATCCCGGTAAGGTCTTGTGGTTGACAAAAATATTAACATCAATATTTTCTGTCGCATTTTTATTGACCTGAAGAAAATTTGCGTCTTCCAATACAGAAGGTCGATCCATCTGTTCAATTCCTCGTATCAGATCAATGGATTCGGTACAAACCATTAAAACTCCCCTATAAAATGTAATTAGCAACCGCTTCGTAGCACCGTTTTCATCCCATTCATAATCGTTGATCATCGCCTTTTTATAGGCTCTTTCGGTTGAAACAATTTTTTTAGATAGAAAATAATTTTGTATAAGAAGATTGATGTTTTTTTTCTCTGAAATACTTCCAATTTCTAACAGATATAACTTTGAACTATCTCCGGGAACTACTATCAGCTCCTTATGACGGAGAAAATTTTCTTGCTCTTTATTTTGGCGAATTAAAGAATCGATAAAGGCAAGTTCTTTGAAAATTTCGGCGACTTCTCGGAGATTTCGGAGAGATTCCCAACTGCTGTTTTTCATTGTTTTTTCGGCGAAGTCACCCAAATTACGGATACGAACAAAAAAGGGTACTTCGACGGGTACCGCTTTGAGAGGTGATGTTCCGAGATATTTCGACTCTTTGACAAAGTAATACCAACCAGTAAAAATCCCGGCAATCAAAAGGATGGTAAAAATCACAAACAATCGTTTCCCCATGATCAACTTACAATTCTAACGTAAAATTAGCATTTTAACGAGGAATAGCAGGGATTATGGCAAATATTCATAATATCAAGAGAACCTAATTTTTATTGTGCTTTTACCTGGGATGAATCTACAATCTTATACACTTTATCTGACCTTCTCACTTTAGAAGGAACAGTAACGGAACAGTAACATCCCTTGGGGGCTTCATCCACAGATTTCATTTCAACTCTAACCTCTTCAACGAGTGTTTGAAGCACTCCGGTACTTAGCCCGGTAATCTGAATTTCATCGCCTGGTTTTAACGATCCGGTTTCCAATTTGAACTCACCAACACTAATATTGGTAAAGAAATTGGTGACTTTGCCAAGATAGACTCTTCTTTTAGTGGCTAATGAACCATAGTTTCCACTCCATTCGCCTAACCGTTGACCAAGGTAATAGCCATCCCAGAATCCTCTGTTGAAAACGGTTGAAAGCCGGTTATCCCAATCAACAATTTTTTCTTCTCCGAAAGTTCCGTCAAGGCAGGCGTTGGCAGCTTCGCGGTAGCATTCAACAACCGTCTTAACATAGTCAGCACTCCTGGCTCGGCCTTCAATTTTTAGAACAGAAACACCTGCATCGAGGATCTTATTAAGGAAATGGATTGTTTTCAGATCCTTCGGCGACATGATATATTCGTTGTCAATTTCAAGTTCAGCTCCGGTCTCTTTGTCGGTGACGGTGTATGCCCGTCGACAGCTTTGCATGCAGGACCCCCTGTTTGCTGAGGAATTCATTTCGTGAAGTGAGAGGTAACATTTCCCGGATGTTGCCATGCATAAAGCACCGTGGACAAACATCTCTAACCGGATCAACTCTCCGCTAGGTCCCCGCAGATCGTTTGATTTGATTTTATTCGAAATTTCCCACACTCTGCCAATATTCATTTCTCTGGCCAAAACCATCACATCGGCAAATTGGGCATAAAATTTCACCGTGTCGTAATTGGTAATATTTAGCTGAGTGGAAATATGAACCTCCATTCCTACAGCTCTGCACGCCTGAATTACAGCTAAATCAGAGGCAATTACGGCAGAAACACCGGCCTCTTGGGCGGCTGCAATTATCTTCTTCAAGGTATCTGATTCTTCATCAAAAACGACAGTGTTGACAGTGAGATAAGTTTTTACCCCAGCTTTCCCGGCACGTTTTGCGATTTCTTTCAGATCCTCTAACGTAAAATTATTAGCAGATCTTGCCCTCATATTAAGATGCTCAACTCCAAAATATACAGAGCCCGCACCGGCTTGAATGGCCGCCATCAGTGATTCGTAGGAGCCAACCGGAGCCATTATTTCTATAGTATTGTTTATCATTTAATCTAATATTTAGAAGTCACTTTTGTTCACTTCTTCCAAAGGCAAAATTACTATTTTAAATCTGCAACCATAATTTTGCCTGCCCTTTGGACAAAGTTTTCCTATAAAGAGTATATTTGAAAAAATTCCTTAAGGAATGCCAACAAATCTTAATAGCCTGATTTATGAAGCACTTATTATATTTACTTCTACTACTAATCATCCTTGTTTCTGCCAAACCTGACACAAAATATTACAACGAGAAATACCGGCCTCAGTTTCATTTTTCGCCTGAGAAAAATTGGCTTTTTGAATCTAACGGGTTAGTTTACTACCATGGAGAATACCACCTCTTCTATCAAAATATATCCATCGACAAAAAAGTACTTAATAATCAGCTGGGGCATGCAGTCAGTAAGGATTTGGTTACCTGGCAGCATCTTCCTTTTGCTTTTACTCCGGACGAAAAGGCCAATACCGCTGCATTATGTCGACCTTCAGCAGGGAGCGCGATTATTGATTCTATGAATGTGACCGGATTACAGCAGAAAGACGAGAAGGTAATGCTGTTGTTTTATTCCGACAGCGATGGGAATCAGAACATGGCTTTTAGCAATGACAAAGGGATAGCTTGGACTAAATATGCTAAGAATCCGATCATTAGCAATCCGGGTGAAGATGCCCATGACCCAAAGGTATTCTTCCATACAAAAACTGGCAAATGGATTCTTGCATTGCACCGTGGGAAACCGGATGTCCTGAAAAATGAAGGAATTACTTTTTATTCTTCTGTAGATATGCTTCATTGGCAGTTTCAAAGTCATCTGGAAGGATTTGGGGAATGTCCCGACATTTTCGAAATTGCCTTGGAAGGAAAACCTGCTGATAAAAAATGGGTCGTTTTGAGCGGTGAAGGCGATTATAAAATTGGAACTTTTGACGGAATATCCTTCAACCCCGAAACTGAATTACAGAAACTTGATAATGGGAAAAATTTCTTCGCCACGCAAACTGTTTCAAATACGCCGGATGGCAAAACAATTCAAATTGCATGGATGAGAGGAGGAGAATTTGCCGAGATGCCTTTTAATGGCCAGATGAGTTTTCCGACGGAATTATCACTTCGGACAACCAAGAAAGGCATTGTTTTGTGCAGAAAGCCAATTGCAGCCATTTCAACTTTGTTCGACCGTGACGTTGTGAAGAAAGGAAAGAATCTTATCCCGGGAATAAAGGGAAATCTGTTAAGCAGCATTAAAGGTGATGCAGTTTTCATAAAAGCCGTGCTGCTTCCTAAGAGTTCAGATTCATTTGGCTTTGTTGTCCGCAATGGAAAGCAGTCGAATGGGACTGACATTCGTTACGAATCGGCCAAAAAGACATTGGATGTGAATGGTGTCAAATTGATTGTTGAACCCATTGAAGGAAAGATTGAATTTCAGATTCTTGTTGACAGATCATCCATCGAAATATATACCAACAACGGAGAACAAGGAATCAGTACCTGCTTTTCACCAATAACGGGAGAAAATGAATTAGTATTATATACCCAGGGAGGCGAACTATTTGTTGAATCATTGGAGGCATACACCCTAAAATCGGCCTGGACAAAAAAATGAACTATTTAAGTTTATATTTGTAATGATTATAGATAACATATTTTTGATTTTACAAAAAGTTCATTTTTAATGGCAAATCTTCTTGATAATATTGACTATCCATCTGATCTTAAGAAAATTAATGAAAAGGATTTGCCACAGGTTTGCGCTGAACTCAGGGATTTAATAATTCGCGAAGCATCCTGTAATCCGGGCCATTTTGGTGCAAGTATGGGAGTTGTTGATTTAACTGTTGCACTTCATTACACTTACAATACCCCGTACGATAAACTTATCTGGGATGTGGGTCATCAGGCGTATGGACACAAAATATTAACCGGAAGAAGGAAGCAATTTCACACAAACAGAAGATATAAAGGACTTAGTGGCTTTCCGAACAGAACGGAAAGCGAATACGATGCCTTTGGCGTTGGGCACTCTTCTACCTCTATATCTGCTGCACTTGGAATCGCGACTGCTTCAATACTTAACGGTGAAAAAGACCGCAAAGTAATCGCCATAATTGGAGATGGTTCAATGACTGGTGGATTGGCATTCGAGGGACTGAACAATGCTGGTGGTACAAATGCCGACATACTGGTTATTCTGAACGACAATAATATGTCGATCGATCCTAATGTTGGAGGCTTAAGCCGTTACCTGGTTCGGATGCAGACTTCAAAGGTCTACAACCGTTTGAGAACAGGTATTTGGAAAGTGTTAAAACATTTCAGGAACCCTGGCAAAAATATGATTTGGTTTTTGAGGAAACAGCAACATGCAATGAAATCTATGGTTTTTGATGACAGTAATTTGTTTGAGACACTCGGATTTCGTTATTTTGGTCCGGTTGATGGCCATGATGTTATCACACTTTCCAGAATTTTTACTCAAATGAAGGAGATTCCAGGTCCGAAACTTCTGCATGTTCTCACCAAAAAAGGAAAAGGTTTTACTCCTGCCGAAAATGATGCAACTAAATGGCATGCACCGGGAAAATTTGATGTATTAACAGGTGAAATATTCATAGATGCCGACACAAACTCAAAAATTCCCAAATATCAGGTTGTATTTGGACAAACTTTGTTGGAACTCGCCCGATTAAATAAGGATATTGTTGGAATTACACCGGCTATGCCAACTGGCTGTTCATTGAATATCATGATGGATGAAATGCCGGAAAGAGCTTTTGATGTCGGTATAGCTGAACCACATGCGGTAACTTTTGCTGCCGGATTGGCGGTTTCAGGCAAGGTGCCTTTTGTGAATATCTACTCCTCGTTTATGCAAAGATCCTACGATCAGATTATTCATGACGTGGCTCTCCAAAGGCTTAATGTCGTATTCTGTATGGATCGCGGTGGACTTGTTGGAGCAGACGGCGCGACGCACCATGGGGTATTCGATCTTGCTTTTATGCGAAGCATTCCGAATATGACGGTCTCTGCACCGATGGATGAGATTGAACTTCGCAATTTAATGTACACTGCACAACTTCCTAACAAGGGATCATTCGCAATCCGTTATCCGCGCGGAGTTGGAAAATACAAAGATTGGAAAGTTGATTTTACCGAAATCCCGGTAGGGGAAGGAAGAAAGATGGCTGATGGACAAGATGTTGCCGTCTTATCAATAGGGCAAACAGGAAATTTTGTAACAAAAGCTATAAAGATTTTATCTTCAGAAAATATTTCTGTGGCACACTATGATATGCGATTTGTGAAGCCAATTGATCAGAAAATTCTTGATGAGGTAGCAGCAAAATTTTATCATATAATCACTGTGGAGGATGGTGTTATTGCCGGTGGTTTTGGTAGTGCAGTACTCGAATATTTCGCCGCTAAGGGATATATTAAGTCAGTTGTAAGGCTTGGTGTACCAGATCGATTCATCGAACATGGAACACAACCGGAGCTTTTCAAAGAGTGCGGATTCGATGTTGAAGGAATTTGCGAAACAATAAGGAAGATGAAATTCTGAAAAAAATTCAACTTCCTTATTGTTTCACTTTTTTTTATACCTTTGCCAAGCTTTTAAAGTGGGATAATTATGAACTACCTTTCGCAATACACACTCCCTTATTCAGGATTGAGTGAAGGGAAGCATCAGTTTGATTTTAAAGTCACTGATCGCTTCTTTGCTGAGTTTGAAGGTTCGGAAGTAGAGAAAGGAGAGTTGGATATCCAGGTAGAGCTTGAAAAACGTTCGACTCATTTACGATTGACTTTTTCAATTAGCGGGGATGTAGAGATAATATGCGACCGCTGCCTGGAAAATTTTTATTATCATATTGAAAGCAATAGAGAGCTGTTGGTCAAATTCAGCGAAAAACCAGTCGAAGATGAGGCAGAATTGATTTATCTTCATCCTACTGATTTTCAGGTTGAGATCGCACAGTATATCTATGAATTCGTGATTTTAAGTTTGCCCATTCGAAGAATTCACCCGGATGGAGAAGATGGAAAAAGTTTGTGCGATCCGGTGATGCTTAAAAAACTGGAAGAACTCAGACACCACGGCAATACTTTAGATGAACCGGATGACCCAAGATGGAATGAGTTGAAAAAATTTAGTGGTAATTAAAATAAAGATTATTAAAAATGGCACATCCTAAGCACAAACACTCCTCAACAAGAAGAGATAAGCGCAGAACTCACGACAAAGCAATTCCTGCCCAGATTTCATCCTGCTCTAATTGCGGTGCAGCGGTTAAATATCATACCGTTTGCGCAGAATGCGGTTATTACAGGGGTAAATTGGCGATTGAAAAAACCGCTGCAGTCTAATTGTTCGATTTGACAAAACTTTAGTTTTATATTCGGACATATCGTCTAAAGAATCCCGGAAGGGATTTTTTTGTTTCATATAGAAGGATTTTCTCATTGTTTTATTACCTTCATCTTCATTTATTTAACTGATCAATATTAGAACTATGTCAAAACCTATCATTAGTGAGGTTAAAGCCCTGAATACTATTGCATACGACACTTCCATTAATGGCAATATTGAGTCAAATGGGGACATCCGATTTGATGGAATTTTGGAAGGGGATCTTGATTGTAAAGGCAGAGTAGTGGTTGGTCCGGATTCGAAAATTAGAGGCACCATTCGTTGCACCAGCGCCGAAATTATGGGCTACGTTACCGGTGAAATTATTGTGCAAGAGTTACTTTCTCTTAAAAGTAGTGCCTCAATTACAGGAAACCTTACAATGGGGAAACTTTCAGTAGAACCCGGCGCCAGTTTTGTGGGTCACTGCAAGATGAACAGCGAGGTTTTTGTAACAAATGATTGATCGAAGGATTTGAAAATCCAATTGAAAATCACATCCGAAAGCCCCATTTTTCTCAACCGTTATGGAATTGGGAATTTGGTCGTTTTAGCCATCTTCTTCTTTGAATACCATCATGGCAATTCTGTGAGTTTTTGAAGGATTTCAGAAGATACAATCGTTTTCGGATTAAACTGATTTCCGGTCATGTATTTCTTTAAGCTAAAAAGGAGTTGCTGTGCTTCGGGTCTTTCAGCTAGATCGGTTACCAGATCAATGCCTGATGCCAGGATTTTTCCTTTACCCACTTTTGCCTCGAAAAGGAGTGCCAATGGTCGATTGGTGAACCAATCATCTATTACCCGCACGATCGGTCTTATTTCAGTTGGAAAGCTGCTTAAATTGATCGCTCCGGAATGGCTCATGGCATCCCACCACTGCCAGTTGCTGTAATATTCTGTTGGAAATTCCGCCAATGCAGGATGTGAAGGATTGCATAAAATTCCTAGCGTGTGCGGAGCCTGATTTCTTGTCCAGGCGGTGTTCCAGAAGATACTGGAGAATCCAATGGCAATTTTACCTCCGTATACAGGATTTAAGGTGCCTTTTTTCAAGGTTAACAAAACCGTACCACCTTGTTCCAGAAAAGTACGAGTGTTTTCATCGATCGACGTGACCATTTTCACCTTTTCAAAAGCCGGAACTGTTTCATTTTTTGCTGGATAAACCCAAAAATCCCAGTCGTTTATGAATGAATTTACCGAGACTTCCAACTTCAGTTTTTCAGCCTTTTTGATGGTTGAAAGTGACATTGAGATCAAACCTAAAGGAATTCAATTTCCTATTTTAATATCCGTCTTCGCAAATTTCGCGGACTGAATTACTTTTCCGTTTTTGTCTGTAATTTTCCATTCAGGTTTGATGGAAACCATTGGTTTATCACCAAAATGTGCTACTTCAACTGAAGCCTCAAAATTTTCATTATTGGTAAAGACGAATTTTTTCAATCGGGCCAGAGGAACGGTTGAGTTGCAAAAATGGTTGTATTCTTTGGGTGAAATATATCCTTTTTCTTCCCAGAAAGCATCCAGAACACCTACCAGTGCAGATCCCTGTCCGGGGAAGTCGTGCAAATCCAATAGCTGGAACCCTGCAAATCCTGGTGTTCGTAAGGCCGCCTCGATGTCTGCTTTATAGCATAATGCCTGTAATTTGCCGGAAGCGAGTAAAAAGCTGTCGGCAAGTTGTTGCATCCCATGATCTTTCAGGGTTTCCTGAAATAGTTCAAAGTTCCTTGCTCGTAAGACTCCGGTATATTTTTTGATTTCCTTGAAATTTGGATAGACACACCATTGACCAATCTCGTGACTAACAATCGGTTGATTGAATTTAGAAATTTTAGCCGACCAGTCATAATTGGTTGTAGGTGCCGAGCCGTTGATGATACTTTTCAAACCCTGACCCCATCCTTGAATCCGGGGATCCGGGGTGCTTAGGTAGTCATTCACGTCAAGATTTGGCCAACCAGCACCCGAAGTGTAAATGCGGCGGCTGTCTTTGGTTTTCCAGAATGTGACGAAATCTTTCAGAAATGCAATATGTTTTGGTCCACCGGGCTCATTTCCATAGGCCATCATGCAAAAGGAAGGATGATTCCCATAAGTATCGACCATTCGCTGGCTTTCTTCATAGAGATATTGGTCGAATGGAAAACCTTCGCCAAGTTTGGTGGATTGATTACACCAGGAGGAGCATTCAACTTGCAGGTAAAATCCTGTTTGATCTGCAGCTTCAAAGGCAGCTTCAGGAGGGCACCACGAGTGAAAACGAATATGGTTCAGACCGTGAGCACGGCAGATATTGAAAATCCGCAGCCATTCTTCAGTTTTGGTTGGTGGATAGCCGGTTTTTGGAAAGATGGCACATTCGAGCGTCCCGCGTAAAAAGGTTGGCTGACCATTAATTTGTATTTGTTTACCGACAGCCTTGAACTCCCTCATACCAAAAGTCGTCTGAATGGAATCAGTTTGTTGGGTGGTCAGATCCGTTAGTACGGCTGTCATTTGGTACAAATTCGGATGAAATTCATTCCAAAGTTTTACCTCATTTCCCATTGGACACTCCACTGTTAAGACGTTATCGCCAACTCCCAGGTTGAAAAATGCTGTCTTTTCGGCTGGAGTCGAAGTGCCCTTGATATTGAGGGCAATTTTGATCCCGAAAGTTTTCCCGGTGGGGTTTTTGACATCAATTTTTGCCGTAATCTTTTTATTCTGAACATCAGGGAAAACGTGGACATTCCCAATGTTGACGACTGCTTTGGCTTCCAGAAATAATTTTCCGACCATCCCATTCCAGTTGGTTTGAGTATGATCGGAGATACTGTGCGAATTCACTCCTGGATCGATCTCTTTGGTGCGGTTATCAACGCAGACCGTCAGGATATGTTTACCCGAAGGAAGTTTACCTGTGAGGTCATAAATGTGTGGTGTTCCCAATGAATTTTTCATGCCGATCGCTATGTCGTCTACCCAAAGGCGACTTTCCCAATGGCAGCGCTCGAGATATAAACTTATATTTTGCTGAGCCCAATCTGCAGGAATAGTCACCTCTTTCTGATACCATGCAGCTCCCTGATAATGCTTTAACGACTGCAGCCAAAATGGAATTTTGATATTTCCCGGTTCCCGGTATTTGGCATATTCGGGATTTTTGAAATAGGAACTGTCAACAATTTGCCCGGTCCACTTGGTCTTTAAAGTAATTTCATCGCCCTTGTTGTTGGTAGACATTGAACCGGGGAGGGTTACCTGATCTTTCAGTGGTTGTGTAAACCATTTTTCAGAAATTCCTTTATCAAGAGGATCGATGGCGAATTTCCAAGATCCTGAAAGGTCTATCTTTTGCTGGCCTACCAGTTGTGTGCAGGAAACAGAAATCATGAAAAATACAAATATCAGTCGTTTCATTGGTTGAAAAATTGTTAGTTTATCTTGATCGATGTAATTTTGGCTACCCATCCTCCTCCTGCGGCCAGATTCAATTTCAGGATTTCACCCGATGAAAAATCCCTTACTGTTTTTTTGTAGTCTTCGGCTCGGGTATTGGCGTTGATCCCGTCTTCAATGATTTCGAGGTGGTACTTGCCCGATTTCAGGAAATCTGTTGATAAATCGAACGAGCGTTTCTGGTTATTGGTAATGGCCCCGACAAACCAGTCGGCACCTGATCTTCGTGCCATGATGGTGTATTGGCCAATTTTCCCTTTCAATAATTGGGTTTCATTCCATTCTACAGGTATCCCGGAAAGGAAATCGGTACACTCTTTTTCGCGATAATAATCTGAAGGAGAGTCTGGTAGCATCTCCATCGGACTGCTCAGTATGACGAACAAAGCCATCGAATGAGCTCTTGTTCCCTGCCCCATGGGATAATCCCCGACGGCGCGGAAGTTTCCTTTGGTCGAGTTTCGCATGGTTCCCGGGATGTAATCCATGGGGCCGGTAAACATCCGGATGTATGGCAGCAGATTGTGGTGCTCGGTATTGTCCCAGGTCGTTCCACCGCTGTACTCGAATTCGATCAGTGCCTCGCGCGTGAGCAAATTGGGGTATTTCCGGCTTAGCCCAGATGGCTTGTAGGCACCGTGAAAATCGGCCACCATCTTTTTCTCTGCTGCTTTCCGGGCTACGGCTTCGTAGAATTCGACCATTACTTGGTCATCGCGGTTCATGAAATCCATTTTAATGCCTTTGATGCCCCATTTTTCAAACTGATCGAAAGCCTGATCCCATTGTTTGTAGAGCGAATGCCAAATTACCCAGAGCATGATATCCACTCCTTTTGTTTTTGCGTAGGCCGTAACTTCAGCCATGTTCAAACCAGAAACTGTATGAAGTAAATCATCTTTCGGATACCAACCGTCGTCGAAAAGGAAATACCGAAACCCTTTTGCGGCGCAGAAATCGATGAAATATTTGGCTGTTTCGGTATTGATTCCGGCTTTAAAATCAACGCCGTAAATGTTGTTTTTGGCCCACCAGTCGAACATGACAACACCTGGTTTGATCCAGGAGAAATCCTGTATTTCGGAAGGCGACGCCAGGAGATAAACCATGTTGTTGTTAATCAGACCCTCCTCCTGATCTGCTACCGCGAAGATTCTCCATGGAAATGTCCTTGTTCCCGCAATCTTGGCGATAAAAGGTTCCCATTCGGCAATCTGACCCTGTACGTAGGCGTTTCCTTGGTCAGAATATTTTTTGGGGAAGGCTGGATTGGTAGCTGTCAGTTCAGTTTTTCCCGTTCCTTTAACCCATAATCCCGGATAATTGTACAAATCAGCTTCTGTAAACATCACAAACGGGCCGTTCGGTTTTTCTATCAGAACCGGCAAATGGCAAAGCTGTCCCTCTGCTATCGAGCTGATTTTCTTGATTTCATAAGGTGTCTCATAGGATGATCTGAACGATTTGGCAGGTTGAAACCGTGCTGAATCCTTATCATGAAGCTGAATGACAAGGTTTTCCCTCAGGACTGTCAAGCTGTCTTTCAGGGTGGAGGAAAACCTGTAGGCCAGACCTTCATTGAACAAACGGAATGTCAGGGCATAGCCAGTTTTGAAGTTGATGCCCAGTTCGTTGTAACAATTTTGATAGGTTTCACTTTTGTCTCGGATGATAGGTTTTATCTCTTCGTTAACTAATTTGCGGCCAATTTTTTTTACCAGAAGATTGTTAAAAGGATTATTATCCCCCAACGTTTCAAGTTTCAAACCGGCAAGACTGATTACCTGTTCATTCCCTTTTTGCAGTTTTACGGTGATTCCCTGACTGATTTCAACCACCGCAGAGAGTTTTTGATCGGGAGAAATCAGTTCGTATTTTTGAGCATTTGCTATACAAAATGCAAATGCAAGTAAAAATGCCAATTCAAGTTTTTTCATGAGAGTACCAGTTTAGCTGATTAATTTTTTTTCGATTTCCTCCAGACTCTTCCCTTTTGTTTCGGGTAATTTTTTCAGTATAAACAGGAATCCTGATAGGCAGATAAAGGCATACAGCCAGAAGGTTCCGCTGGCATGAAGCACCCTGTTCAGTATAGGGAAGGTGTAGGTAAGCACAAAACAGGCGATCCAAAGGGATGTCGTGGCGATAGCCATGGCGGTACCCCGGATGCTGTTCGGGAATATTTCGGAAAGTATGACCCATGTAATTGGTGCCAGCGTCATGGAATAGGTAGCTATTGCCAGCAACACCAAAATCAGAATGGCCAACCCTTTCAGTTCCAAATAATAGGTTGCACCCAGCGTTAAAAAGATGATTGCCAGTCCGAGCGAACCGAGCAGCATCAGTTTGCGGCGGCCCCAGCTGTCGACCATCCGCATAGCCACAAAAGTGAAAATTAGGTTGACGGCGCCGGTAATAACGATATTGAAAAGCATGTCGTTGACCGAATAGCCCGCAGAAGAAAATATCTCTTCCGCATAGTTGAAGATCACATTGATACCGCACCATTGCTGAAAAACGGCCAGAACTATTCCAAGAATCAATATCGGTCGCATTTTTGCAGATGCCAGAACTTTCCAGTCGATCTTTGAACTGTGCCCCTGAAGGGATTCTGCTATCTCTTTTTGCCCCTCAACTGCATAGGCTGCGCCGCCGATTCGCTGAAGAATTGCCGTTGCAGCTTTCCAGTTTCCTTTTTTTGCCAGGTACCGCGGACTCTCCGGGATAAAAAAGGATAAAATAAAGAATATCACAGCCGGGAAAGCTCCGGACCAAAACATCCAGCGCCAACCGGACTGGCCGTTCCAGGAGTTTAGGATCATAAGGTCAGTTGCCCCTGGAGACACTTTTTCGGCGATTAGGAAGTTGACAATCTGTGCTGCCAATATTCCGATGACGATGGTAAGTTGATTGACAGAGACCAGTCTTCCGCGCAACGAAGCGGGTGAGATTTCTGCAATATACATCGGCGATATCGCCGATGCCAGGCCGATACCCAATCCGCACATCAACCGGAAAGCAATGAAAAGGGAAAACGAATTGAAGGCTCCTGTACCTAAAGCTGCCAGTGTAAAGATTGCTGCAGCACCTATCAGGGGTCGCTTGCGCCCAAAAAGGTCGGTCAGGTATCCCGAAACCGATGCTCCAATTAGGCATCCAATCAAGGCGCTGCTCATGGCCCAGCCCTGCAAGTAGGGAGATTGGGTTATGCCGAAAAATCGTTCATAAAATGGTTTGGCTCCGCCGATTACCACATAGTCGTACCCGAAAAGCAGTCCGCCCATGGCAGAAACCAATGTAATTCCGATGATAAATTGTCTATTGAGTTTGGTTTTCTCCATGAGTTTTGGTTTGTTTCAGACAAAAATAGCAGGATAGTCAACAAAAGAGAATGTACAATGTTATGAATATATGGATTATTTTATTTGCTTATCCTTAAGTTATTTGGCCGCCTTGACTTTATCCAGTTTTTTCTTAAATGATGCAGTGATTTTCGGATTTTGTGCAGCAACATTGTTTTTTTCACTGCTGTCGGATGATAAATCATACAGCTGATCCTCCTTCAGGTTTCCTAATTCGGTATTAGTATCCTTATTGAGAGCCGGACCCGAACCCGGGGCAATGTATTTCCATTTTCCGTCTTCGATAGAAAGATTGTTTTGCACGTTTTGCAACACTAGATACTCTCGGCCGTTCCCTTTTTTGTTCAACCATGCATCCAGGTGATTTTCGCTGTCGGGAGCAGCATTTGCGGGGATCTTTACTTTTAAAAGACCGGCAAAAGTAGCCAGCATATCTACCTGACAAAGCAATGCGTCAGACACTCCAGGCTTCACGACACCCGGCCAGCTTAGAATTCCGGGAATTCGTGTGCCCCCCTCAAAACTGCTGTATTTACCTCCACGGAACTCCCCTGCAGGTTTGTGATTGCCTAACAATTCAACTGCCCGATCCTTGTAGCCGTCATCGACCACCGGTCCGTTGTCGCTCGACAAAATCACGATGGTATTTTTATCCAAGCCAAGTTTTTTAAGAGTTTTGAGTACTTCCCCAACCGACCAATCGAATTCGAGGACGGCATCACCACGTGGACCCATGCCGCTTTTACCGACAAAGTGCGGTCCAGGGACACGCGGGACATGTGCATCTTGCGTGGCGAAGTAGAGAAAAAATGGTTGTTCCTTATTTGATTCAATGAAAGATAGTGCTTTGGATGTAATCCTCTCCCCTATTTCTTCATCTATCCAAAGTGCCGATTTCCCGCCTTTCATGTATCCTATCCGCGAAATGCCGTTAACGATCGACATATCATGTCCGTGGCTGGGGTGCATTTTGAGCATTTCCGGATTGAGCTTCCCAGTAGGTTCTCCTTCGAAATTCTTTTCATAATCAACGAAAATCGGATCTTTCGGATCGAGATTAACGATTCGCTCATTCTCTACATAGACGCAGGGAACCCTATCGCCGGTGGCTGCCAGGATAAAAGAATAATCGAAACCGATGTCGGAAGGCCCAGGGGTTATATGACCGTTCCAATCCTGCGTACCTGTTTTGTTACCCAATCCGAGGTGCCATTTTCCAACTACTCCGGTCTTGTAGCCGGCATTTTTAAACACGTCAGCCAGGGTATATCTCTCAGGACGAATAATCGAGCCTGCATTTCCGGCTGCAATTCCTGTGCCTTCCTTGCGCCAGGCATATTCACCGGTCAGAAGCGCATAACGCGAAGGAGTGCAGGTGGCTGCAGCACTGTGCATGTTAGTAAAGCGTACACCTTGGCTGGCAAGCATCTCCACGTTGGGTGTCTTAATCGTTTTGGCGCCGTTGCAGCTCAAGTCGCCAAAACCGATGTCATCGGCATAGATGAATATAACATTAGGTTTTGCATTTGGCTTCTGCGCTGAACTGTTTTGGGCCACAAAAGCGACCGGAATAGTTGCTAAAAAGGGTAAAAAATGTTTTACTGAGATCATACGACTTCGATTTATCTTGTATTGATTATTTAATGGCTGAAACTAGCATGAAATTGAAGGAGTGTAATTATCGTTATTCTTCTATACAAATATCTCAATTATGACAGAACTTTTGCTAATGCCCAAATCATTTAATTTAAACACTAGTTTATTTCTTGGTTTTGTATTTCTATTCAGGACTAATATAGCCAGATTGCCGCCTTTCATGTGTTTTGTCCAACTTTTGGATACCAGTCTCGCCATATATATGCACTGATATTCAAAGCGATATCTCTCCCACTATGATCGCGACACTTCATGCCCATTTTCGATAAATTTTCACTTTTCGGAAATGCAGTATAAATATTTAAATCCCCTTAAAAACAGTTCATTGCCAATAATAATCGGCGAGGCATGAAAGGTGTCATCGAGGGTGTTTTTGGACAATAATGAGAATTCATTGCCGGCTTTTATTACGTCAACAGTTCCTGTTGCAGCGATGTAAATTTTATCCTTGTTCCCGGTAGGAGATGAAAAGATGTTGGTAATTCCATCCAGTTTTTGGTTGCTGTAAATAACTTTTCCATCTTTTGCATCCAGGCAAGTCATGATACCATTGTTACCTTTCAAAAAATATAATTTGCCATCCATCAGCACTCCGCTTGGCGTGTAAGGAGCATCTTGGTTATATTCCCAGAGGATTGCAGGGGTTCCGGTGATGTCACCCTTTGCATTTGCCAAATCAACCGCCTTTATTGCATTTCCGCGGAAGCCGCTCAACAAGTATAGAATGCCATCGGCGTACATCGGATTCGGAATTACGTTTCTAGTCATTCCGGTGCATTCCCAAATAATTTGTCCGGTTTCGGCATCGTAACTCCTTACTTTATTCGTCGCACTAGTAATTACCTGAGCTTTGCCGTTTACTTCAACTATTACAGGAGTTGCCCAGGAGGTGATTTCCTCTCTGGCTGCAGTCCAGGCTTCTTTTCCGTTTTTTTTATCCAAAGCATAAAGGAATGATTTGCCTTGATGATCCCAGGGGATATAAATTTTATCCTTGTAAATTGCCGGAGAGCTTCCTTCGCCAAAGCTGGCTACAATATCCATCTGGCCGAAATTACGATCCCATTTCACTTTGCCGTTCATGTCGAGGCAATATAATCCGCGAGAGCCAAAGAAAGCATAGATATTTTCACCATCCGTGATTGGCGAATTGGAGGCCCAACTACCAAGTTCATGCGTCCTTTCAGTAGGCATTTCCTCTTTAACAATCGTTTGCCAAATGATCTTTCCGGTTGCCTTATCAACCGAAATAACTTTAAATTCATGAATCAGTTCGGTCTGGGTTGGGGCCATTGGACTTGCGGGTTTTGCCGCATCGGTGGAAACCGCTTTTTTGTCGGTCGCAACGGCCGTTTGTATGATTATCTGATTGCCCCAAATGATCGGTGTTGCATGGCCTTTGCCAGGAATTTCAATTTTCCATTTCACATTTTTGGTCTCGCTGAATTCGATCGGAGTGTTTCCTCCGGCAACGGCACCTGTATTGTATAAACCTCGCCATTCGGGCCAGTTGGTAATGAAAGCTGATTTTTCCTGAGCCTGGGCATTGGACAGCAGAAAAGAAAAGCAGAGCAAAACAAATAGGTTTAGGATGGTCGTTCGGATGGTTGCATTTTTCATGGTAAATTGTTAAGCGGATAGAACATTAAGGGTTAAAAATAATGATTTAAAAGTATCATAATTTGACTAAAAATAGGATATTTGGTATAATGAATCTTTTATTTTGAAAAAACAAAACCTTGCAAACTTATGAAGCATATTTTCTTTCTACTGACCTGCATATTGCTTGTTTCCAGTAGTTTCGCTCTACCAGTCGATCCGATGAAATTTGTATCCGCCGGGAAAGAGGTTTGTATCGGAGATAGTCTCACTGTTAGATCGGGGATTCCTGATCGCCCTCAGGACTCATTTCCTACTCAATATCCCGGCAAAATGTCAAAATGGCATGGATTTACAAGGTATGATTTTCAATTTGATCGTCGTGATTGCCATATTATCGTTCCTGATAAGTCGGCGCCGGGTAAACCCTGGATTTGGAGAGCCCGTTTTCCTGAATGGCACTACGAGATGGACAGCATGCTGATTCGTAAGGGATTCTATGTTGTTTATATTAATACAGATTATCTTTTCGGGTCGCCAAAATGTGTCGAGATATGGGGGGACTTTTACAATTACCTGACCTTGTTCTATGGATTAAACAAAAAGGTTGCTTTGGAAGGGGTTAGCCGCGGTGGTTTGTACATCTATAATTTTGCCAAGAAATATCCTGATCGGGTGAGTTGTATTTACGGAGAGGCGCCAGTCTGCGATTTTAAAAGTTGGCCGGGAGGAAAATTGATATCGAAAGGCGATTCTACCTCCTGGCGACAATTGAAAATTGCCTACAATTTCAAAACTGATAAAGAAGCAATTGATTATTCGGATAATCCGCTTGACAATCTTGGTAAGCTGGCTGCGGCCAAGGTTCCGGTCTTTCATTCCATAAGTCTAAATGATAGTCTTGTTCCAAATGAGGAAAACAGCTTTAAATTGATAAATCGTTACATCCGGTTGGGTGGACCGGCCACAATTTATGCCAATACAGCCGGTAAGCAAACTTTGTCGGGACATCATTTCCCAATTGATAATCTGAAGGCGGGAGTGGATTTTATCCTAAACAGTTATCCCGAAATTTCAGCTCCGCTTGAAAGTAAAAATTACCATTCGTATCGCAGTAAAATGCATAACGCACAAATCGTTTTTGAGCGCGAAAAGAAAGGAAGAGTCGCATTTTTGGGAGGATCTATCACCCAGATGGCTGGTTGGCGAGATAGTGTTTGTGCTTATCTGAAGAAACGGTTTCCGCTAACCCAATTTGATTTTATTGCGGCAGGAATTGGATCGATGGGCAGTACTCCGGGCGCATTCCGGTTTGAAAGGGATGTTCTCAAAAATGGGAAAGTTGATCTTTTGTTTGAGGAAGCGGCAGTGAACGATCGTACCAACGGTTTTACTAAAGAGACACAGGTGTTGGGAATGGAAGGTATTGTTCGGCATGCGCAGGAATCGAATCCGGAGATGGACATCGTACTGATGCATTTCGTGGATCCAGAAAAGATGATGGATTATCGCAAAGGAATCATTCCTACAGAAATTCAGAACCACGAAAAAGTGGCTGCACATTACGGGATATCCACCATTAATCTGGCGAAGGAAGTGACCGATCGCATTGACAATGGTGAATTTTCGTGGGACAAAGACTTTAAAAATCTCCATCCTTCACCATTTGGTCAGCATATCTATTACCAGTCGATGAAGTCGTTTCTCGAATTTTGTTGGAGCGGATTTGTGGCCGACGACGATAAAACGGTGGCTTACCCGCTTCCTAGTAAGTTGGCTATGGGATGTTACAATCGAGGAAAACTGATTCCTGCGGTTCAGCTAAAGCCTGCCAAAGGTTGGAAAGTCGTTACTGACTGGAAACCTGCCGACAAAACCGGTACGCGTGCCGACTTTACCGATGTGCCAATGTTGGTTGCCGAAACCCCTACCGGGATATTGGATTACAAATTTGAGGGCAATGCGATCGGAATCGCTGTTGCAGCAGGTTTGGATGCCGGAACAATTCAATACCGCATCGACCAAAATCCCTGGCAAAAACAGGATCTTTTTACAGCCTGGAGTGCCAGTTTGCATCTTCCCTGGTTCTATACATTGGGCTACAATTTAGTACCCGGAAAGCACCGGGTTCAAATCCGGGTCTTGGCTGAGAAGAATCCACAGAGTAAGGGAACGGCATGCAGGATTAGGTATTTTTATGTGAACTAGCTGGTAACCTTGGTTTTACTGATGAAATTTAGTTCAATTGAATTATCGAATATCATTTCTATCGAAAAATTAGTACAACAAAGATGTTGTTGCTCTTTTGAGATTTAACCCTTCTGATTTTCTTTTGGTGTTTTTCCATACTTCTGTTTAAATGTACGGTTGAAATAGGAAGTGGAATTAAACCCTGAAAGCGAGGCAATTTCATCTATGTTGTAAATTCGTTCCTTGATCAGTTTTAAAGCATACTTGAGCCTGACATCTCGAATAAACTCTGTTGCACTTTGGTTGGTGTGAGCCATTAATTTTCGGTAAAGAGAACTTCTGCTGATATTCAATTCATCGGCCAGCATGTAGATATCGAGGTGTTCATTGCGGATGTTTTCAAGAATGTAGTTTTCGGCTTGTTGGATTAGCGACAATTTTAATTTTTTATCTCCAGCCGGACTCGCACCAACCATGTTTTCTCCAATTTTTTTAACCAGATTTTCACGGTTGGTTAAAATGTTATCAATTTGAGCTAATAACAATGATTCATCAATTGGTTTGGTAAGGAACAAATCGGCTCCACGGTTCATACTGTCAATCTGCACAGAATTGCCCGATAGTGCTGTGAGCAGGATAACCGGTATATGATTTGTTTTTGGGTTATTGCGAATTTGGCTGGTCAATTCCAGTCCATCCATTCCCGGCATCAAAATATCCGAAATAATTAGGTCCGGAATAACTTCCAGTGCAATTTCTATGGCTTGTTTGCCATTTTTTGCGGAAAGGACTTTATACCCCGTTAACAGAAAATTTTTCAGATAGATTCGCAGTTCATCGTTGTCTTCTACAATCAGAATCATTTTACCAAAAAATGCCGGATTAAAATCAGCTTGATCACCTAAAACCGGATCATTTAATTTATCGTAGTGTGGTTGGAAAATGATATTTTCTTTTTCAGAATCAAAACTACTGGTTAATGGAAGGTTGATAATGAATGTTGTTCCGTTTTCAATTTGAGATGCTACCAGTATATTTCCGGAATGAAGACTTATATATTCCTGACAGATGTGCAGACCGATGCCAGTTCCGGTTTCCTGATTTTGATGAAGAATAAAAAAGCGGTCAAAAATCTTTGAAACATGGTTGGTTTCGATTCCTTTTCCGTAGTCCCTAACTTTGATTTCAAGAGAATCGCCCGTAAATTGGTTACCGGTGCAATAATATCCGGAATAACTATTTTCATCCAATATCTTGTGTTCAACCGAAAGGATAATTTGCCCCTTTTCAGGAGAAAATTTGAAGGCATTTGACAAAATATTATATACTACTTTCTCAATCATATCTGCATCAAATGATAGTTCTAGACTTTTGAAAGAGGATAAAAAAACAAAATTGATTTCTTTTTCAACAATTTGGTATTCAAAACATTCGCATATCTCTTTACACAAGCTTACGATTTCATTTTTAGCCGGGGTTATTTTTATTTTTCCAAGTTCAAGCAATCTGAAGTCTAATATCTGATTTGTTAATCTCAATAGCCGGTCAGCATTTCGTTTCATGGTACTAAGATGCCCAAGCGAATACTGATCGTCCTTAAATTTTTTCATCAGGTTATTAAGGGGAGAAATAATCAGCGTTAATGGTGTCCTGAATTCGTGCGAAACATTGGTGAAGAAGTTAGTTTTTTCTGAAAAAAGTATTTCGTCAGCTTCCCGCTTGTAGCGTTCAGCCATAAATTCTTTTCTGGATCTTTCATGGTAGATGACTTCTCTAATGACAAAAAATAAAATAGTCGAAATTGAAATAAGATAAAATATGTAAGCATACCATGTTATCCAGATAGGAGGATAAATTTTAATGTTAATCCTTTTAGGAATTTTGCTCCAAACGCCATCATTATTAGATCCGAATACTTCCAGAATGTATTGACCGGAAGGTATTTTCGTAAAGGATACATCCTTGCCGGAACTGGTTTCAAACCATTCGTTCTGATAATTTACCAACCGATATCTAAATTTATTTTTAAGTGATTTGATGAAGCTATTGGATACAAAATTGAAAATTAATGAGTTCTGGTTGTATTCAAGTTCGATTTTTTCCAGATTGGCCAAGTGGTATGAATTGACATATCTTATTGGCTGATCGAGTATGCTACGGTTATTTACAAAAAGCTTTGAAACAAAGATTTGGGGGATTATTGGGTTTTCCTTGACAGCATCGGGATTAATTATGTTAAATCCATTGGATCCTCCAAATAAAAGTTGGCCAGTCGAATTGATAAATGCAGAATTTGGATTATACAGACTTCCTGCAAGCCCATCTTGTTCGGTGAAGCTTTTTAGTTTTCCTGTCTTGAGTGAATAGACATGAATTCCTACGTTTGTCGAAAACCACATATTGTTGTGATGATCTTTTATAATACTGTATATATCAGCATTATCCAGAATATTGTTCAAAGCTAATTTACGAATGGTTTTATCCGCAGGATTGTAGATATCAATTCCTCCTCCATTGGTACCAATCCACATATTCCCATTTCTGTCTTCACAAATGGAATAGATGATATTGCGGCTCAAACTGCCGGAGTTTTCATTTTGGAAAAATCGTTCGAAATCTTCTGAATCTTTTTGTTTTACAGATAAGCCAAAATCGGTACAAACCCAAAGATTTCCTTTAGAGTCGAGATAAGTCATCCAAATTTTGTCAGAGGAAATTGATTTAATTTTTATTTCTTCATAATTGTATAGTTTATATGACTCATTATCAGGATTGTAGAAAATTAGTCCTTCCTCACGGGTTCCAACCCATAAACCGTCCTTCGCTGGTGTAATGGAGGAAATATTATTCATGACATTCTTAATCTTTACATGAGACTGATGAAGGATATTTGTTTTTTTGTCCAAATACCATAATCCCTCATAAAAAGTACCAATCCATAATTTGCCGGTTTTATCTGTCATCAATGATTTGATGCGCATGGTACTCTCTCCATTTATACTTCGACTATTGGAATCAAATGAGTTGTCTTTAAGGTTAAAATTACTTAAACCCTTCGATTCACTGCCAATCCAGATTTTTCCGTCAGGAGTTTCCGCGAAACAAGAGATAACGCTTTTAGTGCCAGGTATCCAATCTGTTAATCTCTGGATATGTCTAAATCGATAATTATAATCGTTGTAGTAAGCAAGTCCGCCAGACCAGGTTCCTGCCCAGACCCCATCATTTTGATCGAGACACAAATCATAGATACTATTATGTGGAAGTTTGTTGAGCGTATTTTGTGTTATCGTATGATTGCCCGTTTTATCAACCACAAATATTCCATTGTAAGTGGCGATCCAAATATCTCCGTTCTTTCGTTTGATTATTTTTCTTACACGATCGTTGGGCAAATGTCTTTCTCCTAAAGATTCTTGTCTGAATTTGTCAATTAGCCTGCCTTCGGAATCTACCAGATCCACGCCATCATTTTGAAATCCTATCCAGAAATATTTGTCGATCAAACAAATGGTCCTGACTGCAGAGGAATTGGTTCGATAAAAAATTTTGAAATTCAGCGCAGATGCAGAAGTTGCATAAACTTCTCCGAGGCTGGTTCCTATATAAATTTTGTTGTCTTCGCCTCTTTCCAGGTAGGTAATTGATTTTTTTGTTTCAGATCCGATGACAATTGGTCGAATGGTCAGGTCATTGGTGTTGAAGCTGAATAAAGAATTGTTGATGACGATGAGATATTCATTGTCAGTATATTGAAGAAGAAAAGTTACTGATTTAGATTTCAGATAACTATCAACTTGCTTTAAATCAATTCGGGTAAATGAATTTGTTGCGTTGTTAAAATAACAGACACCATTGTCGGTACAAACCCAAAGTCTGCCTTGATTGTCTTTGTAGAGTTTATTTATTTTGTTCGATGGAGGGGAATCTTTTCTTTGGGGATCGAAATTATATCGTGAGATTTCAAAGCTATTGTAATAAAATAAGCCATTGTTGCAACCAAACCATACGAACCCATTCTCATCCTCCATTATGGTATTTACTGCACTGAATGCAAATCCCTCTTCCGGCGATATTCGCTCGAAAATAAAATCTTTTTCGATCCCAAAAGCAGGACCCCTGAAAAGCAAGAATAGGACAAAAATTGCAGTTAGCCGCATTCACAATTTTTTGATAAATGTACAAAACTATGAAATGACAATTGAATCATTTCTTCAGAAAATGCTTGAACAAGCGTTCCAAATTGAGACATGTGTTCAAATTGGGTACAAAAGTTCAAGAATTTGAATCTGAAGTGAAAGATAATGTTTTAGAATTAACCTAAAATTGATTTGCAAACTACCAGGCTATGGAGCAAAAGTGCAGATGTTTATTTTTCCAAGTTCGATTGATTATTGTATCAATCGTGCTGTTGTTGTTTTCGGGATGCAACCTGGGGAATTCAAAAAAGCCATTTGCCATCCTAAATTTTAAGCAGGCCACGCAAGGGCGGCTGATTGACTCATACAATAAATACTGTGAGGATATTAGTTCTCTGGAATTTCCTATAGCATCTTTCCAATCAAAACCCGCATTTTTCGCAAGTTCGGGCTTCACGCAGAAAATTTTAGTAAGTAACGATTTTGCTTATTTAGTGTCCGCTTCATGGCAAGTTTATGCCCTCAAAGATACCGAAAGACATAGGACTATTGCACAAAAACTGAGTAAAATATTAGAAAGTGCTGATAGGTTGGTGGGCGATCCAAATGGTGAGAGGATACAAAATTTATTAACACCATACCTTATCACAAAAGATCAGGAATATCAAAAATACCTGCTGAGCTCATTGAATAAATATATTTCCAATGTGGATAAAGAAATGGGCAGCGACTTTGATTCCACATCTGTAAAGGATCTTCCTCTTGAAAGATTGCTCTGCAATCAGGCAATGTTTTCCGCTTCCAAAGAAACAGGTGATCCCGTTTATAAAATATTTGCATTGAAACAATCAGACCTGATTCTGGAAAAATATTTTGAGAATCGGCTGATCGGCAAACAGCAATCTGGACTAATTGATTATTTGGATTCTACAACCGAATCTTTCAACTCATTAAAGTTAGCTGCAAATGATTATGCAAATCTGGCGATTGGACTTTATGGCTTTGCTTTCCTTTACAAAGAAACAGGGTTGGATAAGTACCGGACATTGTCGCAAAATATTGCCTCCATTTTTACCAGTAGGATGAATCAACAGGGCAAAGCTTCATCAGGATCTCCGCTTTGGAGTAAAACAGATTTAAATCTGCTTTCTATGGCCCTGGTATGCAACGCACTGTTCGATTTAGGCACCTTAGCAGGAGATCCGTATCGGGAAGCATCCATTAACTACTATGATCATCTTCTGAATTTACTGGAGAATTCAGGAAAAATGAAAGAAGAACCTCGTTCATTCAGGCTATTTTATTATTTGTTTGAATATGAAAGAAAAAGGCAAAATATTGAATAAAAGACACATGTAATATTTTTACCTGTTAACCAGAGAGTTTATGATGAAAATTGCAAATTTTAACTAAATGAAGATGAAAAAAATCAAAATGAATTATTTTTCAGGCGAAAGACTTCGGAATCTTTGGGTTCCAATTATTTCTGCTCTGGTAGTTTTCTTTGTGCTGCAAGGAACTCAACCTGTCAGAGCCGAATCTGATTTGACTGGCAAACCATTGTCAGTTAATGCAGAACAGCAAAAAAGAACCGTCACCGGAGTAGTGAATGATGCCTCCGGTGCACCTATTCCCGGAGTAGCAGTGGTGTTAAAGGGTACAACAACTGGAATTTTGACTGACGCTGGCGGGAAGTTTACAATTCCTTTGCCAGCTGATGCTAAAACACTGATTTTCTCTTTTGTTGGAATGAAAAAATTGGAGTATTCGCTTGGTACCTCGAATAAACTTACCATTAAAATGGAGGATGAATCTATTGATATTGAAGAAGTTGTTGCCATTGGGTATGGTACAACAAAGAAGGCGAACCTTACAGGTTCTGTCGATATGGTAAGCTCCGATCGTTTGGCGACCCGAGCTATTACTGATGTAGGTCAAGGTCTGCAGGGATTGATCCCTAACCTGAATGTTACCATCTACAATGGCGATCCGACCAGAAGCACCGATTTGAATGTGCGAGGATTTGAGTCCATTAATGGTGGGGCGCCTCTTATTTTGGTGGATGGAGTTCCTATGGATCTGAACCGGATAAACCCGCAGGATATTGAAAGTATTACCGTTCTTAAAGATGCTGCTGCAGGCGCTGTTTATGGCGCCCGGGCTGCGTTTGGTGTGATCATGGTGAAAACAAAACAAGGTAAGGGTGACATTAAAATACGGCTTAGCACTGAGTTATCCAGCGACAAACCAATTCTTCATGTCGATCCGCTTACAAATGGGTATGAATATGCCTTATTAAGGAATCAGGTTAGCACAAGGGATGGTGGAACAGCATATTATACAGATGCTTACATGGGCCGGTTGAAAAACTACTGGAACGATCAACAGCATCAACCCGGATATGCAGTGGTAGATGGGATATTTGAGAATTATGAATATACCCACATGGCAGATGATCTCATTGCTACTTCCTCACCCAAGCAAAAATATGATTTAGCTGTTTCAGGCGGAGGAGAGAAGGCAAATTTTTATACCTCGTTTGGCTATTTAAATCAAGATGGATATTTGAAAATTCCAGGGAATGACAACTTCAAACGATATAATATTTTGATGAAAGCTGAATTCAATGTTAGAAAATGGTTCACCATAGACCAACAAATATCAATCAACTCGCAGGTATCGGATAAGCCATCTGCAGCACAATTAAATTCAGTGATAAGAATTGAACCGATACGAGCATTTGTGGTTCCTTTTTTGCCGGATTACCCCCAGTTGGAAGGCAAGTATTGGTCAAATGCAAACGAATTTATGCTTGAAAACCAAGCCAAGAATGGTGGCCGTAATAAATTTAGCAATACCGACGACTGGTTTAAAACCGGTTTTACCCTTAAACCGTTAAAGGGCTTAAATATCAGATCAGATTTTTCATACCAGATCTATGATGACCAGAATGAAATTGGAACTCCACTGTATAGTGCTGTTAAATATGATCTGACCAATACGGCCTTAGACTGGTTTGGCACCAATACTGTTGCCGTTAAGAGGAATCACAATCAGTATTATGTATTCAACGCTTATGCGGAATATGAATTTAAAACCAAGAATCATTATCTTAAGGCGATGGCTGGTTTTAACCAGGAATGGGGTCTTAACACCAATATTAGCGGTCAGGCCGCCCAACCTGTTTCATCAACGATTATTGACATTGGCGCCACCACAGGGACCCAAGCCATTACAGGAGGTAAAACCCAAGCTGCATTACGAGGGGCTTTCTATCGTTTAAATTATATTTTCAAAGATAAATACCTGTTTGAAGCGAATGGTCGTTATGATGGAACTTCCAGGTTTCCTAAAAATGATCGGTTCGGATATTTTCCTTCATTTTCTGCTGCGTGGAGGGTCTCTAACGAAGGTTTCATGTCAGCTACCAAACATTACCTTGATGATTTAAAATTCAGAGTCTCTTATGGAACCCTAGGAAATCAATTGTTAGGAAGCAACTATTATCCCTATATCCCTTCAATGAATGTGACAACAACGAATTTTCCTTTGTCTTCAGGAGTTATTCCAGTTGTTCAGATGCCAGGTCTGGTTAGTCCTTCACTCACATGGGAAACTGTTGTAAGCCAGAATGTTGGATTAGATATTACTTTATTGAAACAAAGATTGAATGCGACGGTTGATGTTTATACCAGGGATACAAAAAATATGTTGATGAAAAAAACATATCCCGATATTCTTGGAACTGCAGCTCCAAATGAAAATTCAGCAGATTTACGTACCAAGGGTTGGGAAGCCTCTTTAAAATGGCGTGACAGGATTTCAAAGGATCTCAGTTACGACCTGAATTTTTCAATTGCTGACTGGCAGGCCGTAATTACTAAATATGAAAACGCATCGGGTTCTTTGGGTCAGTATTACGTTGGTCAGAAATTAGGCGAAATATGGGGCTATCAGACTGTTGGATTAATTCAGAATGCTGATCAGCTGGCTAAAATACCTGACCAATCGAGGTTAGGAACAGGATGGAAAGTTGGTGACATGGAGTTTAAAGATCTTAACAACGACAAAGTTATCAGCCCGGGCAGTAACACACTTGCAGACCACGGTGATCGTATTATAATCGGAAACAACAATCCAAGGTATAGTTTTGGTTTAAATGCCGGTCTGAAATTCAAGGATTTTTCATTAGCCGCTTTCTTCCAAGGAATTGGGAAAAGGGATTATTATCCTTCAACAGCCGCTTGGACATGGTTTTTCCCATGGGCTTCCTACAATGTTGAAAAGTCATGGATAGCGGATTCATGGAGTCCTACAAACCCCAATGCATACTGGCCCGATCCTCAGTTGGGGAATAAAAACTTTGTGCCACAAACACGGTATTTACAAAGTGCAGCCTATGTTCGTTTAAAAAGTCTTACCTTAAGTTATGATATCCCATTATCCATCACCAGTAAGATTGGTTTAGCCGGTGTAAAAGTATTTTCAGCCGGGCAAAATCTATGGGAGTATTCAAAAATGCGTAAGCCTCTGGATCCGGAATATGTATTTTCAAATTCAATTGATTATCCTTTGATGCGAACACTCACCATTGGTATTGTTGTTAACTTATAAAAAATGTAATTATGAAAAATAAATATCTTAAATACAGTGCCGTAGTCTGTTTCTTGCTCTTACTAGCAAGCTGTAACAATGCCTTCCTTGAAAGATTACCTTTAGATCAGATCAGTAACGAGACTTACTGGAATACCGAAAGTGACTTGCAGAACTACAATAATGGACTTTATGGCATCCTCAAAGATGATCAGAAGTATCCGATCATGATGGGACTGGGGGCTGGTCCTGGCGTAAACTATTACACTGGTATTTGGTGGCAAGATGAAATGAGCGATAACCTTGGGGCGAATGTTGATCGGGCTTTGGAATTTTACAAAATCAGATGTGGTAATTGGACCGTACAAAATGATCCAAGACCTACCGGTTGGGCAGGATGGGACGTTATCCGCAGTATTAATTTTGGCCTTGCCAATTATGACCGCGCTCCACTTACTCCTGCGATTATAAATAAATATAAAGGCGAAGCCCGTTTGTTCCGCGGTTGGTTCTATGCCGAAAAAGTATCGAAGTTTGGCGATGTGCAATGGGTCGATAAAGTACTGAACATTGACGACGACGCTATTTTGTTTGGTAAACGCGATCCCCGTGATTTGGTCATGGATAAGGTACTTGCCGATCTGGATTTTGCCTGCGCGAACCTTCCTGCAGATTGGGGCAATGGCCAAAACCCTGGACGGGTTACAAGATGGGTGGCTCTTGCTGTAAAATCTAGAGTTTGTCTGTTCGAAGGTACCTGGCGAAAATACCATGGTTTGGCAAATGCCGACAAGTGGTTGAATGCCTGTGTTGCTGCTTCCAATGAGTTGATGGCAAATACGGCATTTAAGCTTTACAATACAGGACATCCTGAATCTGATTATAGATACAGGATGTCATCTCAAACTCAAGTGGGTAATCCTGAAGTGATTTATTGGAGAAAATATGAATATCCTACTAATAGTCATTACGCTTCACGTTTGTTCCTGAATTATAACGGTGGTGCTACCAAAGGTTTTGTGGAAGATGTTTTATGTGATGACGGCAAACCAATCACACTTTCAGCCAAGTATGCCGGCGATGCAAAAATTGAAGATGTATTTGTTAATCGCGATCTCAGGTTAAGACAATGCGTGTTAGCTCCGGCTGACCAGACCTTGTTAACCTATTGCAATGATGCTACTCATACTTATCCTCAAATAAATGGAATGGCAGGTGCGCACAATACCTCAAACACTGGTTATCATGTTGTAAAGCATTGGAATGCTACCGATGAACTAATAATCAGGGATCAACAATACTGTTCTCCGCCGGATTTAACCATAGGTGAGATTTATCTGAACTTTGCAGAAGCTAAAGCAGATTTAAATTCCATTACTCAGGCTGATCTGGATTTATCGATTAACAAGCTGCGTGCAAGGGTTGCCATGCCTAATTTGACTATGAATCCACCAATGGATCCAAGGTATGCCGCTGATGGTGTCTCTGCTTTAATGGTTGAAATCCGTCGTGAACGCCGGGTTGAGTTATTCCTTGAAGGTAAACGTTACAATGACATCAGGCGCTGGAAGCAAGGACCTAAATTTGCACAAACCGATCTTGGAATCCGTTGGGATGCTGCCGCTATAGCAAGATACAAAGGTGCAAAAGTTCAAACAACATTGGTAAATGGTGTGCCATACATTGATGTACGTAAAGGCACTCCGTATGTACCTGTTTGGGACGATAAAATGTATCTGTGGCCGATTCCGGTCAACGCTATTTCACAAAACCCAAATCTGGAGCAGACTGTTGGTTGGAAATAGTAATAAATGCAAAACTAAATGATAAAATTTTGAATTGATGTTTTGAAAGGTTTAATTTGAAGAGGTGCAGGGTTATTTAGAAATAAATACCCTGCATTGCTTCAAATAATTAGCTTTCCTGAAATTGATATTTTTGCAAATTAACCCCAGATTCAAGCAATTATGATCATAACTTTCAACACTGTTCAGAGAACGGTTATTCCAATTTTATTATGTGTTATATCCTTCAACCTCTTTGGCCAGTCATTCTCCCATCCGGGGATTTTGAATAGCAGGGCAGAGCTGGATTTTGTCAAATCAAAAATTATTGCAGGAGAGGAACCTTGGAAGTCATCGTTCGATACGCTTAAAGAATCTAACTATTCATCGTTAACCTATATTTACAAGCCCATCTCTGTTGTTGAGTGCGGTTCTTACAACAAACCCAATATTGGGTGCAATGATATTGTTGACGATGGAATGGCTGTGTACTCGCTTGCATTGATGTGGTATTTTACAGGAGATCAGAGGTATGCGGGCAAAGCCATCGAAATTATTACTGCCTGGTCGGATATCTATCAGCAAAATATCAATTCGAATGCCCGCCTGGTCGTTTCGTGGGCAACCCCCTGGTATGTAAATGGCGCTGAAATCTTGCGTTACACCAATGCTGGCTTTTCTGAAACACACCTTGCAAAATTCAATGGTTTATTGGATAAGTTTTTGCCTTATACCCTTGACGACTCGATGCCGGGCAATAACTGGGTACAGTCGGCCATTGAAGCTCAAATTGCCATTGCCGTATTCAAGGATGACCGATCGCTTTTCAACCAGGCTGTTGATCGATGGAAACAACGGGTAAAAACCTATATCTATTTAAAATCGGATGGGCCTTTCCCACTATCATTTAAAAGCAACAGCGAAAGTTATGTTCAGAATATCTGGAGAAGTTCATGTCCGGGTACCGGATATATGGATGGGCTTTGTATGGAGACCTGCCGCGATTTGGGCCATCTTGGTTTGGGGTTCGGCTCAATGATGTATGCCGCTGAAACTGCCTGGCAACAGGGTGTTGATTTATTCGAACCTGAAATAGAGCGCATTACTAAATTTCTTGAACTTCATGCGGGTTGGATGACCGGGGTGGTTGCTGTTCCTGAAAATATATGCATGGGTAAAGTATTGGCCAGGCTTAATGACAAAGAAGGAATTGCACCTCCAAAGGGTGGAGGCGGAAAAGCATGGGAAATCGCTTACAACCATTTTCATAACCGGCTGGGAATCGAATTGCCCTATACTTCCGATTTGCTCCTGAAAAGACGTCCTGCCCTTGCCGGACATTGGGTTGCAAAATGGGAGACATTGACGCATGGTAATCTTCCGTTTAATCTATCAAACAAAAAATAACATGAACCAAATTGATGGTATTTGCAGAC
>JBBQJE010000001.1:0-41905 GCA_038325635.1 Bacteroidales bacterium | reverse complement strand
GTTGGTTTGGCTCTTGTCATAAGCGTTTCCGCTCAGAAAACCAAAGAAGAAAAAATCCCTGCAGAAGCAAAATCCGGCTTTGCTACTAAATTTCCTGCAGCTCAGAAAGTTAAATGGAGCATCGAAAAGCCTGGAGAATTTGAAGTGGATTTTATGCTGAACAAAATTGAACAGTCTGCCCTGGTCGATGCAAAGGGGAATCTGATCGAAACGGAGATGGAGATTAAGGCAAACGAACTTCCGCAAGAAGTTAAAGCTACAATCGCTAAGGATTTTGCCGGTTACAAATTGGACGAGATAACAAAGGCAACTGATGCCAAAGGCGTTGTGGCGTTCGAAATGGAAGCAGTAAAGGGTAAAGATAAGTTGGCTATTGAGTTTGATGCAAACGGAAAGCTGCTATCAAAGTCACCTCTTAAAGAGGAGAAAGAGGAGAAAGAAAAGGATGAAAAATAGTACCATCCGGATCTGATCGACGAAATGGTGGTAGAGACGCATGATTATGCGTCTCTTCTACATCCGCATGACGATGCATCTCTACTACTCAACGCTTCACCGAATTTACCACCCTATATCCGATCAGCCGGTCATACCTCGATGAAAATCCGCGGTAATAAACAAAAATACGGTAATCATTCTCCGTTTCTACATGACTTCCTTCCAAAAAACAGGCATCGATTGCCTGCTTTTCTTGATTGAAAACCACATATTGATAATCATAAAACCCCTGTTTGAGCAGGATGGAGGCCTCATATAGCTTAGTTGCCGTATTAAAGGTCATCTGATTTTTGGGTGTGCATTGCCAATCGGAGAGGGCACCAAAAACATAGATCTCGTCGTTCGTTACCTGGTCTGGCGGGACAAAAGAGAAGTGCACATTGATGTAATCTGATTCAAGATCACTATCTGCTGCACGGTCATTTTTTACCAGATAGCTTCCGTTTAAATCATCCCGGGAACGAAAAATTTCAGTACGAAAGGATTGGTCCGGGAACAGAAATAGGTGGTATAACGGATCTCGATATTCAATCGACTGGACACCCATCCCATTGGTTTGCAGATTCTTGGCATTGAAATTTCGGAATTCATTTCCTCCTTTAAACAGATTGACCTTCTCTTCATATACCAACTGATTTTGCCGGATAAAAGTTGGTTTCATTCGGGAAAGTTGATTGTTTAAACGTAAATTTTGTATTACCACGGTCTTGATTTCATTCAAAGGATCTGTTATCGTGAATTTTGGATAGTTAACGGCAAAAGCCAACTGCTGGCTTTCTCCATTGTATCCTTCGTAGGTTGCCTTTTGGACTTCGCCGGATATCTCAACCTGCTTTTCTGCGACATAAAAAGGACGGATGAGAATTGGCTTGTCTTTGTTGCTATTCTCCCAGACTTTTAAAAGGTAATTACCTGATAATAAAATTTTTACATTTTCATTTGGTAGAATGAGCCTGTAGTTGACAAATGGAATGGTTGTATTTATAGAAAAGGCATAGTCATTGATGGGATTTTCAGGGAACCCTTCAAGGTATTCAGAAGTGACTACCCGGGATGGATTCCAATCCGCATCACAATGAACGAGCGAATAGTTATAGGTTTTAGGTTCCCTGGAAAGCTCATCAAATTTGAAAATCAGCCTTTGTGAACTCCCAAGCTCTAATACCGGCAACGAAAACTCCCATCCTTCCGTAAAAAATAAAACCGTATGGATTTTTGGATCAGTGTAGGATAATGATTCTCCTCTCTGGATGGTCGCTGCAACCGAAATCCGGTTTGTTGAAACGGCCAGCAGCAGTATGAAAATTATGGATTTTAAAGCTTTCAATTGTCAGAATTTTAAGTGCTAAATTTAAATTAAATTAAGTTGATAGTAGAAGAATTCTATACCTTTGTTGAAAGTCTATTGCTATGAGAAATGTAGTACTACTCATTCTGCTCTGCGCTGTCTCCTTTTTGGCCTTTTCACAGGAAGCTGCTAACAAGACAGATTCCAAAGGAATGAAACAAGGAAGGTGGACGAACAAATATCCTGGCGGCACCTTAAAATATGAAGGCAACTTCTTCAATGACAAGCCCGTAGGAGAATGGAAAAGATACCACGAAAACGGCAAAGTTAAGGCGTTGATGGTTTATCGATCGAAATCAGACAGGGTCTTCACATCCTTGTTTGATGTTGAGGGCAGTCTCTATGCAAAAGGAGTTTTTGAAGGCACTTTGCGCGATAGCACATGGAATTTTTACAGTGGTGAGAAGGTGATCCTGATTGAAAACTATCTTTTGGGCAAAAAAGAGGGCAAATCAACAGGATTCGATCAATATGGAAAAGTTTTGTGGGAAAAAGAGTGGAAAAACGATGAACTCGACGGGAAATCAACAGAATATTATCCAACAGGGCTAAAACGGAATGAGATTACATATTTGGTTGGTATAAAAAATGGACCTGCCCTGTTTTATGATCAGGATGGAGTGGTCTCTATGGAAGGATTTTATACGAATGATCTTTCAGACGGTGACTGGAAAGTCTTTGATAAAGACGGAAAGCTCAAATATCAAATAAAATATTCTAAAGGTGATATTCTCAACAGTGGGGTGCTCGATTCCATGCAGTTAAAGGAGTTTAAAAAATATGACAACCTCAAAGGAAAGATCGCAGAGCCCAAAGTAAATGACTCCGGCATGCCTTAATTTCATGGCTGAAATACCTGATAGTTATCGTTGAAAATCATTGAGATACCATTCAATTGCCAGCCTGACGACACTGTTGTAATTCATCATACCTTCGTGAATCTTATTGGTTTTAAGGTAGGCATTGTTGGCGGCCGTTTGTGCCTTGTCTATCGTTTCATTGCGCAGTTCTTTCCAATGATTTCGCTGTTTCATGATGTCGGCCATGGCTCTTTTATCGAAGCGTTTCAGGTATTCTTTGATCGCATCATGATGAAACGGATCTCCCAAAAAGTATTGAAGCAACTGGATGTTAGCCGAATATTTTAATCGGTTGTCCATGCTCGAATTGCAGATATACCATGCCATAAAATTCGCTTCTGCTTCACCCGAGATTCCAAATTGATGCGCTTTTTCATGTGCCAGAACAAAAGGATATTCTGTCGGCAATAGTTCACCGTTGACATGTACCTCGTTGAAAAATGGTCCGAAATAACCGCTCACTCCTGATTTGGCAAAAAACCAGGTATAGAGCATTGTTTTGGGTTTTCTGCTGCCATTGGGGTAAGTATATCCAAAATAGGCTGCATTATTCCGGTAGGATTGTTCAATTAAGCTGTCAATAATCGGATAGTCTTTTTCTGTGAACTCCACTCTGCTATTGTTTGCATTGGAAATTAAGGTATCCAAAACGGCAGGAAACATATCCACTTTTTCGATATGCCGGGTCCAATTGAGCCTTTTTTCTATGGGCTGCCGGAAGTAATTAAACCCCCAGGAAAGGTAGAAAAAAGTATAAAGAATAGCCGCAAATTGCAGCGTTCGGAGGAGGACATTCCATATTCGTAGTTTCCGGGTCACAAATAGAAAAAGAGCGTACAAAATGACCAGAACCACGAGCGACCAATATACATCCCAAACTGAAAAGGAAAATAGGTTGCTAAAAGCAGAAAGGACTGAAGCGACATACGGATAAAGGCCTCTGGAATAGATTCTTTCTATCGACTCAGGGTGGTTTGCCCCTGTTTCGACTACATAGAAAGTACCTAACGCCAACAGAAACGGTAGTAGGTTTTTAATAAACTGCACTCTGGTAATCTTTCCTGACTTCATGGTAATTAATCGCTCTTTTTTGCCAAAAATAGGTAAAAAGATGCATGTTTGAGCAACCTGTAATACCACTTTATGCGATACTTTCAACCTGCAATTGTAAGTTTTCAATTAGTTGTTAACTTTGGAAGAATGAAGGATAGGTTTAGTTTGTCGGAACTCAACGGCGAGGTTAAAAAAGTTCTCTCCGCTAATTTTAATGCACCAGTTTGGGTGATCGGAGAGATCTCAGAGATCAACGTTCACTCCAATGGGCATTGCTATCTTACACTGATTGAGAAAGGTGAATCAGAAGATCGCATTGTGGCACAGGCACGGGCCACGATCTGGTCATACACTTTCCGAATGCTCCGTCCTTTTTTTGAAACGACTACCGGCCAGCAGCTTACCGATGGCATCAAGGTTCTTTTGCAGGTTTCTGTCGAGTTTCACGAACTTTACGGATTCTCCTTGAACGTCCGGAACATTGATCCAACCTATACCTTGGGCGATCAGGCAAGAAAGCGAAGAGAGATTATCAAAAGACTTACAGATGAGGGTGTTATTACCATGAACAAGGAACTGGAACTCCCTTTGGTACCTCAGAAAATCGCCATAATCTCCTCCCCAACGGCTGCCGGATACGAAGATTTTATGGAGCAGCTCACCAAAAATTCAGAAGGAATTCATTTTTATACCCACCTCTTCCCGGCGATCATGCAGGGAAACCAGGCAGAACAATCTATTGTGGATGCGTTGGACCGAATCTACCCCTATGAGAATTTTTTTGATGTTGTGGTTATCATTCGGGGAGGAGGATCTCAGGTCGATTTGAGTTGCTTCGATAATTACAAGGTCGCCTACCATGTCACACAGTTTCCATTGCCGGTACTCACTGGGATAGGTCACGAAAAGGATGATTCTATCGTCGATCTGGTCGCTCATACCAGGTTGAAGACTCCAACGGCAGTTGCTGAATTTATTATTGAAGGAGCCTCCGCATTTGAGGAGCGGATTAACCTGTTGCAGCAGGAAGCGATAGAGCTTGTCGAGAATCGGATGGAGGGAGAAAATAGCCGGTTGGAAGATCTGACCGGTGAGATTGTCACTTTAGTGAGAAGTCTGCTGGGAAATGAGAAAAATGAATTGATGGAACTTACCTGGAAATTTCAGCAGGAGATCAAACTGACCTTACAAGGCAAAGAGCATCAATTGGCTAAAAAACTTCAAAAGATAGGATTTCTTGTCGATCATTATCTTTTTATCCGCCAACAGAAAATAATCCATGCTCAAAATCTACTGGATGTTACCGTCTACAAAGGGATTTTTAATAAAAAGCAGCAATTGGAAGGATACCTAGAGAAATTCAGACGAATTGCACAGAGAAAGATAGAGAATGAAAAACATAGAATTGAAATTGCAGAGCAAAAGGGAATGTTGTCCGATCCGGATACGATTTTAAAGAGGGGATATTCGATCACCACTTCTCAGGGTAGGCTGGTTAAGGATCTTACTCTGCTGAAAAATGACGAACAATTAAAAACACTATTTTTTGAAGGTGCGATCTATAGTAAAGTAATAGAAATAGTAATATCAGATAAAAATGAACATTAAAAAAGCGCTATCTTATAAAGAAGCTATCACCGAGATTGAAGAAATTCTTCAGCAAATTGAAAACGACGAACCGGATGTAGATCAACTATCTGAAAAGGTAAAACGGCTATCATCCCTTGTTTCTTATTGCCGGGAGAAGCTCCATAACACCGAAATGGAGATAGAAAAAATATTAAAAGAGATCGAAAAAAATTAAAATTCGATCGACATACCCAGAAGATAACTAATTCCTGCCTGCGGAAAATAGCCATCCTCCTTTTGCCTGGAACCTTCTGAATAATAGGAATATACCCATCCATTGGACTCATACTTCTCATTAAACAAATTGTTGATGGAGGCATAAAAGGCCCATTTTTTTACCAATTTTTGTGGAAGTGTGTAGTCAATTTTTAAGCTACTGACAAAATACGGATTTAACGAACGGTCGGTGCTGGAGGTATTATCCAGGTATTGCCGACTAACATAGGTTGACTGCAAATTAATATTCAGATTCTTTGTTGTTTTCCATGCTATTGTACTGCCAGCCACCAGGGTAGGCGAAAAGGCGATGTCTGTTGTGCCTAGATTATGCGTAATTTGAGTGCCCCAATTTTCCCAGTCGTCGACATATTCAACGAATCCATTGATCTTATTTCTGCTAAGAGTCGCATGATGCTCCCAGGCGAGATTCTTCGCCAGCGTTAATTTGCCGGTGTATTCGAAGCCCATTCTGTAACTTTTAGCCACATTGGTCATAATGGCCGAACCAACATCGTTAATCCGACCGGTCAGTATCAATTGATCACGATAAATCATCCGATAGAGATTGATTTCCATGGTATATTTTCCAAATGCTCCCTTGTAACCCAATTCAAAATCATGTAATTTTTCCTGGGTTGGTGCTGGTTTCGCTGGATCGGCATCCGTGTAATTGCTTCGATTAGGTTCTCTATGGGCATTCCCGTAAGAGAAATAAAGGCTTTGACGACTATTCAGTGTATAAAAGACTCCTGTTTTTGGATTAAAAAAATCGAACAAATGTGCTTGTGTTAGATCTCTTAGCTTGTCGTCAACTCCATCAATCTTGTAATCAATGTGGCGGTATTGAACGTCGGCATAAATGGATAACCTGGATGAAAGTTGATAATTTATTTTGGCAAATAGATTGAAATCGATTTTTTCACCATTCGATCTGTACCACTCATGATCCATCGGCAAATTTCCAACATATTGATTTAATGTTACATTACTGATTACTTTTCCAAAATTGGCACCTGAATAGGTATTCCACGCAGATCCAATGATAATAGCTGTTTTTTCGACTTTGTAACTCATCGAGCCAACTGCTCCGTAAAAATCATTGTCGAGCCATTTTCGGCGAATCAAGTCTGCTTCATTGATGGTGATACCATTGACAACGATCGGCTTAATGAGATAATCAGCAAGCGTTTGATTCTGCCTGTATTCTTCGTAATATCCTCTACCGTAGGTATAATGAAGAGAAAAATTTGCACTTAATCTATTGTTAAACTGACGTGTATAGTGAAGCTGGTAATGATCTTGTTGATAATTATCGGTTTCGTTATCATAAAAGGTGACTTGGCCATTAGGTCCGTTGATGATCCCTGCCGGATTATAAGTCCTATTACTTTGGAGCATGGAGGACGGAACCCCGTACCACGACTGGTACGTTTTTTCTTTTCCGGTAAAAAAGATCGCTTTTAACATGGTCTTTTCGGTGATATACGCTGCAGTTAGGTAGGCAGATCGTAGATCGCTGGAGGCACGATCGACATAACCATCAGAATTAATTTTGGATAGCCGTGCCTCCAGAATAAATTTACCTCCGAGCAATCCTGAGCCAACATTTAGCGTATTTTTCAGGGTGCTGAAGCTGCCTGCCGCCGTATTCCAACCTGCATAAGCTTTCTGATTCAGATTGCTGGTTTGTACATTGACAGTGCCTCCAAAAGCGCCTGCTCCGTTTGTTGAACTTCCAACACCTCGCTGAACCTGAATGTTTTGCGTGGAGGAAGCAAAGTCCGGAAGATCGACGAAATAGACGGTATGAGATTCTGCATCGTTGAGAGGAATGCCGTTGACAGTCATATTTATCCGATTGGCATCACTACCCCGTATCCTGAAATTGGTGTACCCAATTCCTGTTCCCGCATCGGAAGTTGTCACCAACGAAGGAGTCATGCTGAGCAGATAAGGCAAATCCTGACCGGTGTATTTTTCCGGTTGCTTACTGACATCGATCGTGGTATAAGCCATCGGAGTCTTGCTCCCGGCTCTGGTTGCCGAAACTATAACATCTTCTGTCAGAATATCGGCAGCTTCCATAGTAACGATCACCCGGTTAATTCCCTGATTTAAATGGAGTTTCGACTTATAAGAATGGTAGCCGACATAGGTAACTTCCAATTGACAATTATCATCTGTAATGCCATCCACTAAAAACTGCCCTTTGCTATCTGTCGCCAAAATTTTTTTCTGATTATCGATCCGGATGGTCGCGCCAGGCAGCGTTTCACCTCCTTTTGTAACAACTTTCCCTTGCAAACTTATTTGAGCGGAGAGCTGCTCGGACGAGAATGCAAACAGGAAGAGCAGGATTATAAAATGAAAACCATAAATTCTTTTGTAGAGCGATGGTTGCAGATTTGAACAAGTAACTTTCATTGCCTTCAATTAAATTATTGATAACGAGCAAGGAAGTGCAACGATAGATGTTCAGACCGAGATACTTTAGAAATTGAAATTTCATTTTCCCTTTCCGGCATTACCCGGACAGGTTCGATGGGTTTGATCTCAGCCTGTATGTTTAAGGCACCCCTAATTCTGTGCAAAGCTAAGTAAAATAAATAAAAAAAGGTAAATGGCTGAAGCCATTTACCTTTTTTTATTTATTTTACTTAGCTTTACTGACTCTCCCACTTCTTGAGAGCTGCAATATTCATCTGATTTACAATGTTTTTTGCTTCCGGAGTGTACAGAAAATCTATTTCTTTTTTAAAATGTTCAGTAATTTTACCACGTACCATCTTCATGGTACTGTTTAGCATGTGGTTTTGTTCTGTAAACGCTTCAGGAAGAATTAGTATAGAGGCTGGTAACCATCTTTCAGGGAACTCATTCTCGAATTTTCCGCCTTTTTTGTATTGATCAATTTCATGTTTGATCATTTCTAAGGCTTTTACACATCCTTCCTCAAATTTGAGCGAGGTTCCAAATTTGTCCAATTGACGTCTAATCTCGGGAATATTTGGAACGAACATTCCAACAGTATAAGGATTCTGGTTGTTATACAGCATCGCTTGTTCAATAATGGATGATTGATCGACGATTGACTCTTCAATGCCTTCCGGACTGTATTTCTCTCCATCATTGCCTATCAGCAAGCTCTTAAATCTTCCCAATACATATAAAAAGCCATCCTTCGCAAGATAACCCATGTCGCCGGTATGCAGCCATCCGTTGATAATAGTCTCTGAAGTCGATTTCGGATTATTCCAGTATCCTTTCATTACATTTCCGCCTTTGACAAGAATCTCACCTTTTTCACCAGCTGGAAGTTCTTTCTTGTCATTATCAACGATCTTAATTTCAAGGTATTTGACGACTTTACCTGAGGAGCCAAACTTGACCTCATAAGGCGAATTAGCTGAAATGATAGGAGAGGCTTCCGTTAATCCGTAGCCCTGATAAACGGGTATCCCGATAGCACTGAAGAATCGCTGTAACTCCGTGTCTAGCAGGGCGCCACCTCCGATGAAAAATTTTAAATTACCGCCAAAATTTTCACGAATTTTGGAGAACAGGATTTTGTCGTACAATAGAACCATCGGCTTAAGAAATAGTCTCCAGCCTTTGCCTTTATTCCAGCCATCACCGTTGTATGAATAGCCAACTTTCAAGGCATGAATGAAAAGCTTTTCTGTGAATGCACCCTTGCTTTGGATCCCTTTTTCAATATTCTTACGGAAATTTTTAGAGAGAGCGGGTACGCTCATCATAATAGTCGGCTTAATTTCCTTAATATTCATCGGAACATTTCGTAGCGTTTCGATAGGAGTCTTTCCGGACTGAATAGATGCGACAGATGCACCCTTCATCATAAATGTTTAAAGGCAGGCAGTATGTGCAAAAGAGTGGTCCCAGGGTAATGTTGCCAAGGTAATAAAATCGGGATAAATTTCCAGTACGGTGTGAGCCTGTTTTACATTTACGGCATAATTGTTATGGGTAAGCATAATACCTTTCGGATCAGCCGTGGTACCAGATGTGTAAGAAATATTGGCTACATCGTCCGGTTGGATATTTTGCCAAACCTGCTCAAATTCTATTTTGCTTTGAGCATTTGCAAGGAGGGCCACTCCTTTTGCGATGACATCTTTCAATGAAATTTCTTTCGTACCCGGATTTGCATTTCCATCCAACAAGATAACATTCTCAAGAGAAGGAAGTTGATCTATAATTTCGGACAATTTGGATGCCTGTCCAGCGGAGACGATCATCATTTTTAGACCAGAATGTTCAATTCGGAATTTTAATTCGGAGGGTTCCAGCCTGACTGAAAGTGGTACGTTGATTGCTCCGCAATATAAAATGGAAAGTTCACTGATTAGCCAATAGTTTCTTCCTTCAGATAATAAGCCTGCTCTCTCACCCTTTTTTAGTCCAAGAGCCATCAGTCCGGCACCAAACTCATAGACAGCTTGTTGAACTTCTTTGTAGGTGGTTGGCTCATATTTTGCAGTCAATTTTTCCCAAAGCAATGGATTGTCAGGAAAGCTCTTAACACTTGTTTCAAAAAGTTCGATTAATGTTTTCATTCGTCAATTGTTAGTTTTTTAATGAACTCATGGAATCCCGTTCCAACGGAATTCACGTTGATTGAGGCCGACAAATCATGGCTTGTTCATCGTCAGTTTGTTGCGAAATGTAGAATTGTTTTTGATTTATAAGTTTCCCCTGGATGCAAAATTGTCGTTGGAAATTCTGGATGATTTGGCGAATCAGGGAAATGCTGTGTCTCCAATGCAATCCCACTGTAACTGCCAAAGCGATTATTGAGAGATGGAATCCAATATCCTGTATACAATTGAATGCCAGGCTCAATTGTTGAGACTGAAATAGATCTTCCACTTTCTTCTTCAGATAGTTTGGCGGCAAAAATCATCTTTTTTGCTTCATTATCCAGAACATAATTGAGATCATAGCCCTCAGGAAGGGAACTAATATCAGAACCAACTTCTTTCGTTGAAGAAAAATCAAACGAAGAATTTGTCACGTCCACAATTTCCCCGGTAGGGATTAAATCAGAATTGTTAACCGTTCGCTTTCTGCTATTGATGAGTAGTTTATGATTGAAAATATTCTCCTTACCTCCTTTTAGATTGAAATAAGTATGGTTGGTAAGATTAACAACCGTGGTTCTATCCGTTACTGCTTTGTATTCAATTTGAAGTTCGTTTTTGTGTGTTAATTTGTAAAGGATTGTAACATCTAGGTTTCCTGGATAGTTTTCCTCCAGATGAACGCTGCGGTATTTTAATTCTAATCCGACGAAATCCGGCATCTCAATAGTCTTAGGGGACCAAATTGCCTTGTCGAAACCAACTTTGCCACCATGGAGATGGTTGGGTCCATTGTTGATCGCTAGTTGGTACGTCTGTCCTTCTAAATCCAATTTCCCATTTGCAATCCGGTTACAATATCTGCCACAGACAGCTCCAAAATAGGGATAATTAGCTTGATATTCAGAAGACAGATATTCATCAAGTGTATTAAACCCGAGAACGATATTCTCTTTATTCCCTTTTTTATCCGGCATCTCAATGGAGGTAATGATGGCTCCATAGTTGGTTATCTTGACGGATACCCCTTTCGGATTGACAAGTGTGAACAAGAAAACCTTTTCGCCGTGACAGCACTGCCCAAAAACTTCTTTTTTTATATTCATTTCGTTTAATTTAGAAAGTCCGGATGTAAACATAGACAAATAGAAGATTTCCTGAAAGTATAAATCGTAAATTTTGTTACTTATTCAGTTTATTTTGTCTTAAAAATAATTTTTGGTAAATCGGATGATAAATCTAATTTTACATAGAACATAATTTTACCAAGCCGAACCTTTTTCGACGAATACGTTTAGATCATGAGCGGATACGATATTATTGGTGATATTCATGGATATGCCTCATTGTTGAAGCGGCTTCTCTCCGAACTTGGGTACAAGCGTGTCGATGGTATTTGGAGGCATAAAGAACGAAAAGTCATTTTTGTGGGTGATTTCATCAATCGCGGACCGGAAATTAGGGAAACTTTATTAGTCGTTCGTGCAATGGTAGAATCAGGTAGTGCCTTGGCGATACTTGGAAACCACGAATACAGCTGTATTCTGTACCACATAAAAGATGATAACGGTACTTTTATGTCTCGCCACATTGCCGGAAACAGAAATCAGATTCAGAAAACCCTGACAGTCTTCAAAGATTTAAATGATGAGTGGTTAGATCATATTAAATGGATGCGCACGCTTCCTTTTTTTCTCGATATGGGTGAAATAAGGATCGGGCACGCTTACTGGAATGATCAGGAGATTTCAAAATTGAAAGAGTATTTGCCTAACGGTCGATTGAAAAGAAAATTCATCCGGGAAATGCACGAAAAACATCCTGATATGGCTGTAATCGTCTATAAATTATTGAAAGGTCTCGAATTCAAAACTCCCAAAGATCTGATTATTAAATGTTCCAAAGGCCTTAGCAGGAAGGTCTTCACGCTAAACTGGTGGACGGACCCAACGAATAAGACCTTTCGGCAACTTTATTTTGGAAATAAATTTATTTTGCCGGATTATCATTTTCCAGTCGAACTTGCTCCCTCTTATGAACCATATTCCCCGGATCTGCCAATCGTATTCTTTGGACATTATTGCCTGCCGGATGGTGCTCAAATAGTTCAGAAAAACATTGCTTGCCTTGATAGTTGCGTTGATTCAACCGGAAAACTGTCAGCTTACCGTTGGAGCGGGGAGAAGGAGTTAACGGCAGAAAATTTTGTGGTGGTAGGGTAGGAAAATTGATAATTGTCAACATCAATTGTTCTTTCCGAATCGTATTTGAAAAATAAATCCATCGACTAGCCAATGAATCGGCTGAAGGCCGGATACAACCCAGCCCAAGGCAATGCCCTGGGTTTTAGGTAGCACAACAGCACGAGCGCCCCAGCGGGGCAATATATTCGCTATTGAATTTTGCATCATACGGATTTAATTGATATTTTTGTACGTATAAATTAATTCGTCATGGACACAAAATTAACATTGAAACTGGATAAGAATGTGATTGAAAAGGCCAAAGAATATGCTACATCACATAAAAGAAGCTTATCGCGGGTAATTGAATCATACCTAGAATTGTTGGTGACTCCAGATGATTCTTCAAAAGTGGAGGAAATTCAGATTTCTCCGTTTGTAAAGAGCATCTCTTCGGGGATTTCTATCCCAGCAGATCTGGATTATAAAGAAGAGTACTCAAATCATTTAGAAAATAAGTATAAATGAGAACCAGGTTATTTCTCGACACTAATATTATGTTGGATTTATTGGGCAATAGACTTCCGTTTTATGATTCCATTGCAAAGATTGCGACGCTTGCAGATAAGGGGCAAATTACTATAGTAGTTTCTGCATTGTCCTATGCAACTGTAAATTATTTATTGACAAAATTTGAGAATGCAGAAATAGCGAAAGAGAAGTTAAGAAAATTCAGGATTATCTCTGAAATATGCGATCTGGATGAATTAATCATTGAAAAAGGGCTAAATTCCAATATGCCGGATTTTGAAGATTCCCTTCAATATTTTAGTGCCTTAAAAGCAGGTTGCCACCTTTTGATAACCAGAAACGGGAAAGATTTTAAAGGATGTCAAATACCCGTTATGACCGCCAGCGAATATTTGGCAGCAATTGCATGAAACGCGGGTAGAGACGCATTAATTGTAGAGACGCGATTTATCGCGTCTCTACAATTAATGCGTCTCTACCCGCATCCTATTCCCATTCGATCGTTGCCGGAGGCTTGGAACTAATGTCATAAACCACCCGGTTAATTCCTTTAACTTTGTTGATAATATCATTCGATACTTTTGCCAGAAATTCGTATGGCAGATGAACCCAGTCGGCTGTCATCCCATCGGTGGAAGCCACTGCCCGCAAGGCCACTACATTCTCATAAGTTCTTTCATCGCCCATGACACCGACTGATTGCACTGGCAGCAGCATAATGCCTGCTTGCCATACTTTGTCGTAAAGACCCCAGTCACGCAAGGCTTGCGTAAAAATGGCATCAGCCTCTTGCAAAACTCTTACTTTTTCGGGTGTAACATCCGAAAGTATTCGGATACCTAGTCCGGGGCCCGGAAATGGATGACGACCAAGAAGTTCATCTTTGATACCTAGTGCCTTACCAACCCTTCTCACTTCATCCTTGAAGAGAAGATTAAGCGGTTCCACCACTTTAAGTTTCATCTTCTCCGGTAAACCGCCAACATTGTGGTGCGATTTAATGGTGGCAGAAGGACCATTCACTGACACAGATTCAATAACATCGGGATAAATTGTTCCCTGAGCCAACCATTTAACGTCTTGTATTTTATGGGCTTCAGCATCAAAAACCTCGATAAAATTTTTACCTATCGACTTTCTTTTCTTTTCCGGATCTGTAATTCCGGCAAGATCGTTCCAGAATTTCTGCTTCGCATCCACGCCTATTACATTAAGTCCCATTCCTTTGTATGATTCAAGTACATCGGAAAATTCATTTTTACGCAGAAGTCCGTTGTCAACGAAAATACACGTAAGTTTGGTCCCAATCGCTTTGTGCAGTAAAACTCCGGCAACACTTGAATCTACTCCACCGGAAAGTCCCAACACAACTTTGTCATCGCCCAATTTTTGGCGCAATTGGGCGATAGTAGCTTCAACAAATGAGTCGGGAGTCCAGTCCTGATGGCATCCGCAAATATCAACCAGAAAGTTCTCCAGCAAACGCGAGCCTTCAGAGGTGTGGTAAACTTCCGGGTGAAACTGAATGGCATACGTTGATTCACGCTTTACCTTGAAAGCCGCAAATTCAACATCCTCGGTAGAGGCAATTACTTCGTAATTTTCGGGTAACCGGATAATGGAATCTCCATGAGACATCCAAACCTGCGAATTATCGCTAATATGATTGAAAAGCCGATTGGTACGTTCTATCCATTTCAATTTCGCGCGGCCATACTCTCTTGAGTCGGAAGCCGCGACCTCGCCACCATAAAAATGGGCAAGATATTGAGCTCCATAACAAACGCCGAGAAGTGGTATTTTTCCTCTGATTTCGGATAGGTCAATTCTGGGTCCTTTCTCGTCTCTTACCGAATAGGGACTACCAGATAAGATGATACCTTTCACCGAATCATCAATGGCAGGGTAGTGATTAAATGGATGTATTTCGCAAAATACATTCAGTTCGCGAACCCTGCGACCAATCAATTGGGTGTATTGGGAACCGAAATCGAGGATGAGTATTTTTTCCATAAAGGGTTCACTTTAGCCACTTCTTATTAAAGCTTCCTGACCCAGATATTTCTATAACTTACCGGGTTTCCGTGATCTTGCAATTCAAGTGCGGCAGCACCGTGAGCCTCATATTTTGGAATTCCAATATATTCGGTGTGTCCAAAAAGTGAAATATTGTTTTGTACCAATACTCCATTCTGCAATATTGTTACCCTGGCTGGTGAGAACACTGTTCCATCCTCCTTAAAGCGCGGCGCAGAATAGATAACATCATAGTACTGCCATTCTCCCGGTTTTTTGCAAACATTGACCAGTGGGGCATATTGCTTGTAAATTGATCCTGCCTGTCCATTGCGGTAGGTTCTGTTTTGGTAATTATCCAATACCTGCAATTCATATCTTCCCTGAAGGAAAATACCTGAATTACCTCGACCCTGGCTTTCACCTTTCACTTCCGACGGAGTGCGCCATTCAATATGCATCTGAAAATCCATCAACTCCACTTTGCTTTTGATGATTCCGGCACCTCTGACAACTGTGAAACAACCGTCTGCTACATTCCAGCCGGAAGGTTCACCCTTAACATTCGTCCAGTTAGCATTAAAACTTTCAGGAGTACCATCAAACAGTACAATTGCATCAGAAGGAGCGTTTAAAGGCAAATCACCTGGTGTAACAACAGCAACTTCGGGATCCCAAAATTCTGTCATCTCCGGTTTCATTTTAGCCAGATCTTCTTTTGTAGGTTCTGCTTTTTTTGTAGGTTCTGCTTTTTGCGCAAATACTGTTATGGCAAATACCAAAAATGGAATAAATATTAATTTTTTCATGGTAATAATTGTATGTTAAATTGCTAAATCGTTCATTACTTCGTCAATTTTCTTTGAGGTTGATAGCTCAACTTCATCATAAGCTTCCCGCGATTCAATAGGTGCCTTAACTTCTATATAGAATTTAATTTTGGGTTCAGTACCGGATGGCCTTACGGAAACTTTTGTGCCATCTACCGTGAAGAATTGTAAAACATTTGAAGTTGTTTTCTGATTTATTGGTTTCTGCTCGCCGGTAATCAGATTTTTTTCCAGAAGAGTTTCGTAATCTTTGACCCGTTCCAATGGCGATCCGGCAAGTTGAACCGGCGGATTATTCCGGAATTTAACCATCAACTGCTCAATTTCTTCAGCCCCGGATTTTCCCTTTCGAACAATGTATTTCATCTTCTCCTTTGAGTAACCATAAGTCAGGTAAATGTCCTGCAGCAACTCGAAAAGGGTAAGTTTATTATCTTTTGCCCATGCGGCAATTTCTGCCATCAGAGCACAAGAGGTGACGGCATCTTTGTCGCGGACAAAGTCAGCCGGTAAGAAGCCAAAACTTTCTTCGCCACCTCCGATATACATTTTCTTCCCTTCGTTCTCGCGAATAACTTCTGCAATGTATTTGAATCCGGTATAGCAGTCATAATATTCAACTCCGTTCTTGGTCGCAATCTCTGCAGCAAGTTCAGTGGTGACAATCGTTTTGACCACATATTCGTTTCCGGTCAGTAATCCAAGCTCCTTCCGCTTCGTGATAATATAATAGAGAAAAATTAATACGGTTTGATTTCCATTAACAAGGATAAATTCTCCTTTATCGTTTTTGACCGCAATGCCCAAACGATCGGCATCAGGATCTGTGGCCATCACCAAATCGGCGTCAACTTCTTTCGCCTTTTTCAATGCCAGAGCTAGAGCAGCAGGTTCTTCCGGATTTGGAGAAATAACCGTAGGAAACTCTCCACTCACCACATCCTGTTCCGGTATATGAATCACATTGGTAAATCCCATTTTGGCTAAAGCCATTGGAACTAATTTAACTCCTGTACCATGAATAGGTGTGTATACGATCTTCAGGTCATGTTGCCTCTTGATTGAATCGGGTGAAAGCGAAACGGAAACGACTTTTTTTAGATAGCGCTCATCCATGTCCGACCCTAACGAGATAATTAATTCAGGACGACCCTTGAAAAGAATCTTATTTACCTTTACCTTTTCAACCTCAGCAATAATATTCAGATCGTGCGGCTCAACAATTTGCGAACCATCCTCCCAATATGCTTTATAGCCATTGTATTCTTTAGGATTGTGAGAAGCAGTTAAAATAATCCCGCTCTGCAAGCCAAGTTCACGAATTGCGAATGAAAGTTCAGGCGTTGGTCGCAATGATTCAAACAGATATACTCGAATTCCGTTGGCTGAAAAGATTGCAGCAGCAGTTTCTGCAAATAACCGACTATTATTTCTGCAGTCATGCCCTATCGCCACCTTAATCTCCGGTAGATTGGAAAATACTTTATTGAGGTAGTTACTGAGACCTTGAGTTGCAGCGCCAACGGTATATATATTCATCCGGTTAGTGCCAACACCCATTACGCCGCGCAAACCACCTGTGCCAAATTCCAAGTCACGGTAAAAAGCATCAATCAGATCATTTGGATCTTCTTTATCCAACAATTTCTTAACTTCTGCTTTGGTAGCAGCATCATAATTTCCACTCAGCCATTCGTTAGCTTTAAGCAGAACATTTTCGGGAATTTCATTTGTTTGCATCTTCTCTTAATTTGATAAGACATATTTTAAGGCTATCTCTCCAATATGGAATCTCGATGCCAAAAGTAGATTTGATTTTTAATTTATTCAATACAGAGTAGGCCGGTCTGGTTGCAGGAGTAGGATAAGCACTTGTATCAATTGGTTTTACCTGACAGGTTATTTCAGGGGAATATTCAAAAATGGCTTTAGTGAAATCAAACCAACTCGCCACTCCTTCATTTGAAAAATGATAGATTCCTGTAACAAAGCGTTTGCTGTCGCTGGAAGTCATTTGAAGGATATCAAGAATAATTTTTGCCAGATCTCCGGCATAAGTTGGAGTTCCTATTTGATCCGAAACGATTCCCAGTTGAGTTTTCTCTCTACCCAAGCGCATCATTGTCTTAACAAAATTAGTACCAAAGGACGAGTATAACCAAGAGGTGCGAATAATTATCGCTTTTATTTCGGATCGTAATATTGCCGTTTCTCCTTCCAATTTGGTAATTCCATAAACCGACTGTGGCTTGACAATATCTTTTTCATGGTACGGAGTCGATTTTTTTCCGTCAAAAAGATAGTCAGTCGAGATATGAATAAGTTTTGCTCCTGATTTCTTACATGCCCTTGCCAGATTGGCAACAGCGAGATGATTTATCTTTTCTGCTAATAATTCTTCCTTCTCAGCTTTGTCAACAGCAGTATAAGCCGCGCAATTAACTATAAATGAGGGTTTTTCGGCATCAAAGAAAGCATCAACCAGGCTGGGATCGCAAATATCCAGTTCTTCAATATCAGTAAAAACGAATGAAAGATCAGTATACCTGATAGCAAGTTCCTGAATGGAGCGACCGAGCTGACCTTTTGATCCTGTGACGATTATCTTCATACTATTACCTTTTTGGTGATTTCGATTGGGAAAGGTAAAAGTAATAGAAAAGCTGAAATCACCAAGATAATTTTACGGATCAATTTTACAGATCAATTTTATTCAAATGATTCTATTTTTTGAATTCCTTTGCGATTAAAGACAATTCTATATCTTTTGTAGTCCCATTGTTCGACTTCTTTGGCTTGTACGATCATATTTAGGTAGTAAATTTTTTCCCCCGGAACAATCTTATATCCATCTTCTTCATCAGGATAATAGAGTGGGAACTCAGCATTGTCCATCTTTTGAATGAAATTTGAAATATTCAGGCGTAGGATTTGGTTGACACCGGCGATGGGATATTCACTATTGGCATCTATGCTTTCCCTGTTCAATTGCATCTGGGTGCGGTAAAGGATAATCCGTTCGCGGCTAGCTCTGTTGTTTGCCTCCAGAATGGATGAGCGATCCCGCTTATTTAGCACTTCAAAAGGAACATTCCGTTCTGAAATAAAATCCATACTTTCCCTCACCCATCCTATCTCGTTGTCGTGTATGCTGATGTTGATTTTGTGATCAAAATAGCGCTTGTTTAGCTTATGTGCAAAATAGAAGCGTGCCAACTCTTTAATCCTGTCTTTCAGCATATAACTGACAATCAGGGCAACGAAAAAAGGCATCGTTAGGTTGCCATATTTTAGCTGAAAGGAGAAGGCAATAACTGTAGCAAAAATCATGGATAAGCCTGCTGCAAGGCTGAACAGAATCTGTTCAACCCAAACTCCGTCTTTTCTCTTCTTTACATCAAGAAAAAGATTGCTTTCGGCATATTTTTTAAGCATACCTTGCCGGAAAACGAGCTCTTGGTTGTTTTCTTTGTTCTGTTTTTCGACTACCAGATATCCTTTTTCTTTTTTGTAATCAATTTCGCGGTTGATCAATCCTAATAAGTCTCCTTTCATCCTTTCATAATTTTCAGGATGACTCTTCTTTAACAGTTGAATCAATCGGAAAGTGTGAGACTCAATCAAGTTAGACATAAATTCATCTCCGAACAGAAAGTAATCCATTAATTCATCTGAGATGGATGGTGCATTAATAATTCGGCGAAGTGAACGGTAATACGTGGCAATTGATTCTACGTTCACCAAATACGATTGAATCAGAAAATCCCGGTCATTATCCAGTTTGCTGTTGATGGCATGGGCTACTTCATCCCGGAGAGAACTCTTCAGGATAGACAAAAACATTTTTAACTGGTATTCGTAATTGTCTTTGTTTGTTCGGGTTGGTGCAACTGCAAGGCTGTTGAACGACTTTTCCAAAGAACTGACAGGTGGTGTTGTGTGATCAGCAATATTCCGAAGAAGAAAGGAGGGAGTAATCAGACGAATATGGGAAGTCATATCCCTGTAAAAATCATTTTTGGTATAGGTGAATCTGTTAATATCAAGACTATTAGGTATAAATACCCAAATATTGAAAGCAAAATCGTTAATTTTTTGCTTCTTCCTGGCAACAAAGCCCACTTTAATTTCCAGTGAAAACTGATCATGAATCTTTACATTTTCATCTATCATATCCTGATTTTGTGAGAAACATTTATGTTGATGCTTTAAAATTAGAAAAATACACCATTGGGAGTGTAGCCAAGTAACCTCAAATAGGTTTCGCTGTAAAGTAGTAAAGTCAACCAGCTTATAGCCATCATTGTAAATCCAAATTTGAAGGTGTCGCTCCAACTGTAATGTCCTGTAGTATAGAGGAGTGCCGCAGGTTTGCTATTAAATGGAAGAACATAAACATGCTCAATCAGGAGTGCAACCGGAAGTGCCAGACTTAATACAGGAATCTTGAATTTTTGTGCAACCCCGATAGCTATTGGAATAAATATTAAGGCTCTCATTGTCTTGGATTCGAAAAATAGGGCACTGAATATCATGGCAAAAGTTAATCCACAGAAAAGCATCCAGAAGGGGGTCGTTGAAGAAATGCCGAATTTGGAAAATAGGGCATCGACAATCGTGGATGCCAGGTTGGTCGCTTCAAGGCCTGCCCCTAAAGTATAGGCTCCGGCCGAGAAGAGCAAAAGATGCCAGGGGATATCAACTTCATTCCACTTTACAACACCTATTCCTGGTAAGAGCGCAACAAAAGCACCCATAAATGCAACGGCTGTTTGCGAGATGCCATGTTGCTTATCTGTTGCCCAAAGGGCGACCACGGCAACAAAGATGGCGATTGCTTTGTATTCATTTAAACTCATTTTACCCAATAACCGGTACTCCTGTTTTAAACGATCAATTCCACCCTGAATCTGTGGAACCTGTTCTTCTGCTTTCATTGGAAAGATGATTTTGGTACCCACGATCCATCCAATGAGAATAAGGCAAATCGCCAGAGGAAAGGCCGCAATGAACCAATCCTGAAAACTGAAAATCGACCATCCCATTGCGCCTGCTATCATTGAACCGGCTAAGAGATTGGCTCCCGACCCAGTGATAAACCCGCTGGCTCCAATATTGATCTGAAACAAATTTTGCAAAACGATATTTCGGCCAAAATTGTTTCTGTTGTCAGGGGTAGCACCGTAAATTGCCGCAATTACCATGAAGATAGGTAACAATATAGTAGCTTTTGCAGTGGTAGCAGAGATAAATACAGACAAGACAACATTGATAACGATGAAACTCAGGAAAATTCCCGTAGCATTTTTCCCAAATCTGATTACAAACCATAAGGCAAACCTTTTAGCAACTTTAGTGCTTACCAACATGCTTGCTAGAATAAAAGAGAGGATGTTCAGCCACATCACCGGATGTCCCAATTGGGCATAGGCATTCTTTTCGGTAGTCACTCCGGTGAGAACCATGGCTATGATGACAAAAAAAGAGGTGAGATAATTCGGAATTGCTTCCGTTATCCACAAAATGATGGCAGTAACAAAAATAGCCAACATAGCATAATTGATGCGCAAGAATTTAGCTTCGCCAAGTGCGTGAAAACGTTCCAGCGCATCCCCTTTTAGCGCCGAATGATCAATGAAATCCAGAAATGAGAAATCAGAAAAATAGTAAATCAAAATAAAGAAAATGGCAGCTATTGGTGCACCGAGTAACGCCATCCATTTCTCGAAACCGCTTTTGTGAACTTTTGGTAGCTTCTCGATACGGTAATTGTTCATATCGAGGACATCATGAATATTTTCAGGTTGTTCGGATGCTGTCAATTCTTTTTCTAAACTGCTCATTTTCTCTATTTTATTGAAATTGTGAATGGATAAAAGGCTAGTGCCTTTTATCCATTTTTTCTACCACTTCGTGAAAGGCGTTTTCATCAGCATGGAGTTATAGTATTTTACATCTCCTGTCACCTCTTGTCCAATCCAAGCTGGTTTGACGTACGCTTCCTCTTCACTTGAGAGTTCAACTTCTGCCACGACCAAGCCCTGATTTTCGCCGTAAAATTCATCCACTTCGAAAGTATGAATGCCTGATTTTACTTCATAACGGGTTTTATCGATTACTCCCGCTTCACAGATTTTCAAAAGTTCATCCACTTCTCCCACGGGGATCTCTTTTTCCCATTCGTAACGGGAAGCCCCGGAGGCGCTACCAATCCCTTTGATGGTAATGTATCCTTTGTCCCCTTTGATTCGCACGCGGACTGTGCGCTCAGGAAGTGAAGAAAGGTATCCTTGTGTTATTCTTGTCGATTTACTAGCTGCAGCTTTAAAGCCGTCACTGGTAACCAGAAATTTGCGTTCTATTTCTTGTGCCATGATAATTAATTTGCTAAAGGTCTGTTAATCATTCCAATCACTCTTTTTATTGCTTGCAAATAATTGATGTTCTCAACTCCTGCAAGACCGATATCTCTGATCGTTTTCTTGATGTCTTCAACTTCCGTTGACTCTGAATTGATCGTTACAACACGCGCTCCATTGAAAAGACATTCTCCATATTCACAGATCGTATTGTTAACCATGTATCCAAAACGTTGTTTGTGCACTTTAACTGCTTGTAAATCAGGATGAATATTTATCATCTCGAGGAACTCCTCAAAAATGTAACTCTCCTTTGTTAATTCAGGCATATCAACCTTGAAAGCAGGGAAAACCTCTTCGACCAGTATTTTTCTGGAGATGGGAAATTCGGCTTTCATCAATGGATTCCATTGTTCCAATCCATCAACGTTTTTTACAAAAGTTTTTATGTCCATCAATCCGTCACGAACTTTGGTATTGTTGATGTCATTGGTTCTGGAAAGGATGTAGATTTCATCAGAGTAACGTTCCCAAACTTTTTCAGGAATAGGAACCGAAAAGCGTGCCATTCTTTTGGCAGCATTGTCAAAATTTTGACCGAAGGAGCGAAATTCGAACCTTGGTTTTGAGATTTCACCGACTTTTAATTCTTCTTGTGCCATAATTGATTTTATTTGTTTAATTGAAATTTATAAAGTGTCCCCTCCTGGTCACTTACAATGTACAGGAGGCGATTTTCTACATCCAGAGCTATTCCCTCAGGATTGTTGACAGGAATTCTAAATTTTTCAATTAGTTGCCCTTCGAGCGTGCAGCGATTAACACTTGCTGAAACATCACTGAGAATCCAAAGTTCCTGATTCTGGTTGTCTACGCAAATCCCGGAATAATCAGCCGCAAACGATAAGGTGATCTTTTTGAGCACACTAAAATTTTCGTCTGTTATAATTAAGAGGCCTGGATTCACTTCATTTAGGATGTAAAAGCATCTGTTTAGGGTATTGTATGCAATTCCTTCCAATCCTGAATTCAGGTCGTTTATCTCAACCGGGATAGAAGCTTCGGCAATCACATTACCCTGAAGATCCAATTTTGTAATTTTCCGCAAACGTTCCTGTGCTACATACAGAAATTGATCATTTACATAACATACTCCCTCCAGGTCATTGCCAACAAATGGAAGCGTCTCCAGAATTTTACCTTGAATAGTTATCTTATAAACTTTAGCGGTATTATCACTTACCGTATAGAGTATTTGATTTCCCGGACCAAAACAGAGATCCGATGGTTCCGGCAGATTCAGTTTGTGTACTTCAATGGGAATCAGACTAACCGATCCGTCATCTGCCTTTTTTGAACAACTTTGGCAGAATAGTATGATGACTATCAGAATAAGCATGCTGCATGAGCTGTCAGATCCGCAATCGCTTTGAAGCGATTGCGGCCGGACAGAAGGATCGGTTGAATAGAATCTCATTGTAGTTAATTATTGGCAGCCCCTTTTGTATAAGCTGTTTTTACCGCCCAGTCGCCTGTTGCGTTCGGTGTACGTTGGTAGCTTCCGTCAGCAGGATGTCCGGTTGGAAAATTACTGGCCGTTTTTTCGAAGGTACTTACAACGGTTCCGGCAGGTGTCGTCATTTCTAGTTTGATAACTTTAGTATTTGAAATTCCTGCCAACAAACCGGTACCGGCTGGCAATGTTGCAACGACTTTATAGGCTTTTGCAGCAATCTTTGTCCCCGACGGGGCTGTCCAGATTGGAGTTGCAACAGCACCGTCCTTTATAAGCTTCATTCCGCTGATATCCACTTCTGCATCTGAATTATTGAAGAATTCAACCCAGTCATCATCCGGAGTCTGCTGACCACATACTTCATTCAGAACGATTGCTGCCCAATTTGGCGGAGGAGCAACCGTGATTTTTGGCCAGGTTGAACCCAGGTCATGATTGAAAGTACTGGTCACAACACCTGCTGCATCGTATGTTTCCATCGGATAATAGGATTTTTGAGCCTTGCTGTCGACGGCTCTTAGGTAATATCGGATGATTGCATTGTTACTTTGTCCCGGAATATCGCCGGTCCAAATACCATTTACCAAAGACATCGTTACTGTCAGCTTTGCATTGGCATCTTCAGAATTAACTGTGTAATACAATTTTGCTTCAGAAGTACCACCGGTGTCAAATAGAGTTGCATTGACGGTAACCATTGCGTTGGCCGGAGGGTTATTTGAAGAGAGCGAAACATTCGTAAAAAGTGCAAGACCATCCTTTACTGTAAATGTTCCCGGAGTAGCCGGCGCCGAAATTGGGTAATAGGATTTTAGTCCAGTCGCATCAGCTGCTTCAATATAGTATTTGACTGTTTCACCCATTTTGAACAATGGGAAAGTGAAAGTGTATAATCCACTTCCAAGAGGTGCCATGCTGGTAAAGGAGGCTTCAGTCGAGGATTGGTAGAAAATTTTTACATCACCCAAGCCTGATGCATCTGAAACTGTAATATTCAATTTATACCGCTCATTATCATTTACATTCGTTATGTCAGTTGCAACAATTGCCGGCGGACTATTGGTATTGCTGTTGGCCTTGCCTTTTGTCGGATTGGCATTAGTAAATGTAGGACCTCCATCAGGTATGCGGGCGTATGAAATACCAAGTGGCATAGCAGGAACAGTAACCTGATCGATTACTGCCAGATTTTTGTCAACGAGCGAAACGCCCTCTCCTGCTGATGATATACCAAAAGCAGCTACATTAGTTGGATCTGTTGCCGCCGTGGCCACATCACAAAGGACAACAAAATACCCTTTGGCCGGAACTTTAGTTCCTGCGGGGAATTTGAAAATAGCCGCAACTTTATCATATACGCCAAATCCGGTAATATCGATATCGGAACTTCCCGGATTGTAAATTTCAATCCAGTCTGGAATAGGATCTCCTGCATTGGATGAAACTTCATTAATCAATAGTTTAATATCCGATCCGGGTTGTTGGTTCGGGTCAACGTATACTTCATCTTTTACGCAGGCTTTGAAAAGTAAAGCGCTGGAGAAAAGAACAATAAATAATAATATCTTTTTCATGGTTCTATGTAATTAAAAATCAATTTCTACTCTTGCCTGGATGAAACCGTAATCTTCTCCGCCTTTACCAGCTGCTTCAGTAATCTTACTGTAATCTGAAGTAAGATTTCCACCGGAGTCATGACCTACGAATAATTTACCTTTACCGTTGGCATATCTATCATGATCAATATAGGAGTAATTGAGCATAAATTTTACGTTGTAATTGACATGGTAAGTAATTCCTGCAGTATACCCATTGGCGCTACCACCCATGATTTGTGCAGTTTTATCGTTAAAATTGATGTAGTCAAAACGGAAAGCTGTTTCAATATCGCCCCATTTTTTCCCGCGGGATATCTGGGTGTATTCACCTTCTTCATCGTTGTACCTGTATCTGCCGCCAAACCACAAATATGCGACCGAAGCATACATGCCGTTGGCCTTATATTTCTCAAAACCAGTTTCCCTGGTAACATTGGTTTGCATATACTCACTGGCAAATTTGAAATTTTTATAGCTGGCAAAAAGTTCACCTCCAAACAAAGTGTTACTTTTCACGTGGGCAATATCGTCGCTATCGAGATATTTTTTGCGGTTAACAGAAGTCATGTCACGAGTTGAATATCTTAAAGTGTTGGGAAACTCGTAACTTGTTTTTGGAGTACGGTATGATCCTGAAACCCCAAGGTGTATCACTCTGTCCGATTCGCTAATCGGTTTGAAAACAAATTTGCCGCTTGCTGAATAACCTTCATCTGTGCCGCCTGCTTTGTTTACATTTTGGGTGAAAGCGACCAATGGAGCATTTTCAACATCCTGAAAATGGATACCAACGGCAGCCAAATACTTCTTATCCCATTTTGAAACACCTATGCCCAATTGACGGGCAGGAGCAAAAGTGGTCATGAATGGTTCCTCAATAAATGTTTGGTAACGCGAAGTTGTTGTGGTTTCCGCACAAATAGGTTCCTTGAAATAACCCGCCTTAAAATAATATTTCAGATCGTCATCGCGGTACCCGATGAATGCATCTTTCACATCCAAACCATTGGCAAAATTCAAATCAACTTCACCGGTCCAGTGCTTGTAAAGTACTGTTTTCATGGCAAATCGCAAACGACGTAACATAACGCCACTGCCGATTGGATTCAGTGCATTCTTGTCGAAGTAATAGGCTCCGTCAAAATTAACACGAAGGTCGAACCAGGTCCGAAACATCTTATCTGGCGACTCAAACGAAAGAATACCGTTTCTATACTCCGGAACAGCATCAGATCGCATAACCTTTTGCCCATAAGCATTGTAACGGACTGAGTCTGAGTCATGACCTATTGCGACATGACCCTGACCTTTTAGCAGGCTGCCGGTGGAAAAAATCATCACCACAAATAACCCAATTTTAAAACTGTTTTTCATAATAATCGGGGAATTAAATTTTTAAATTCTGTTTTAATCTTTGCGCACATTTTGGTTTTTTTAAATTTCAATAGTATTCAAATGCTTTTAATGAATTGAGTTAGATTGACTTTATTCTCTATATTTATTTTTTTTCTAAGCCTATATCGGCTGATCTCCACACTTTTAGGGGTGATATTCATAATTGATGCGATCTCTTTACTTGAGAACCCAACACGAAGTAAAATGGTTAGTCTTTTTTCCTGTTCAGTTAGATCTGGAAATTTCTCATTAATCTTGGCAGGAAAGTCGTGGTGTATTTTTTCTGCTTTCAGGTATAGGTCGTCCAGTTCGTGAGAGAAGGACATCTTTTGATGTAACGATGTCAGTAATTCTTTCAAAATTCCTTTTCGTTTGGTGGTCTCCTCTTCATGATATGCTTCTTCTATCCTCTTAGCAAGCATGTCAAGAAATCTGCGTTGTTCGCTGATATTGAGTGCAAAATTGACGACCTCGTTGCGTTTTTCTTGCAGTCGGCTGGCCAACGTACTGTTTTCAAGTTGAACGGTTTTGATTTCAATGTCCGTTAGAGCCCTTTGCATCTCACTGTATTGCGACTCTCCAATGCTTTTTTTACTTTGAATTTGAATGCTGAGCTGGTACTTACGCAATTGGAGGTATACGATAAGTGCGACAACACAAACAAGGACGATACTCGCTATGAAAAGAGGAATATTACCTGATACAGGAACATTGATTACCTCAGTTGGTCTTGTAACAACTGATTGTAAAGCCGTTTCCGGAGAATGTTCCGATTTGGAAACAATAATCTTAAATACGTTTTGAACGATAAAGAGTGAGAAGAATGTGGTAATTAGGGCAATTAGAGGGGTAAGGATCCAACCGGTCAGTATATTGCCAAACAATTTGAATTTAACTTCATTAACACCTTTCAAAAGACTGATTCCGATGATTGAGCCAATTACAACCTGTGAACCGGAAACAGGAACCTGCGGTAATTCAGGTATTCCGATTGAATGTAAGGCATGAGAAATTGTAACGGAAGAGAATGCCAAAAGAATTAGTGCCTGTGTAAATACAACAACAATTGCCGCCTCCGGAGTCAACTCCATGATTCCGTTGCCGACGGTTTCGATTACTTTACGGCCATTTGAATATATTCCAGCGGATATAGCAAGTCCGCCTAAGAAAAAAAGCAACTGGGTTCCACTAAGTATAGTAAATCCCAGATTAAAACTTAAATCAGGAAAGGAAGATAGGAAAACTCCCATTACGTTGGCGATGTTGTTCGCACCAAGACTATAGGCACCAAATGCCCCTACAACGACTAGTGCCACGCGGATAAAAAAATCAAGTTTGATGATGTGCAGCCTGCTTTTTTGCATGTAAAACCTAAGCAGAAGGTAAAGAAGTGGCGCAAGTAATGCTCCTAGTATAGGGGCTGAAATCCAACTTATTGCAATTGTTTTTAGTGTTGTATTGTCGAATCCAGTTTTAGTAAAGAAACACCATCCCAAAATGGCACCTACAATGGCCTGGGTGGCTGAAGCAGGCAACTTGTAATAGCTGAGCGCAAAAATTGTTAAGCCTGCACATAATGATACGGTAAATGCTCCGCCAAGTGCATCTATTGATCCCAGTTTGTTGAGGGTATCTGCTCCTCCTTGTCCATGCATTAATGCTCCAAGTATTACAAATATTCCAGAAATTAATGCTGCTTTTTTGAATTTAATTATTTTGGTGCCCACCGCGGTACCAAATAAATTGGCTGCACCGTTGGCTCCTAAAGACCATCCAAGGAAAAGACCACCTGATATGAACAAAAGTAAGATCATGGACGCTAAACGGTTCGTTTAATTGCCATTATGGAAAGCAAATCAGCCAATGCTTCGGCCTGATCAGAAATAATTTCAATATGAAGTGAAAAGTATCGCAGGTGGAATTTTTCACTTAATTTTAAATCAGGTAACTCGTTAAAAATTTTTCTTCTGAGAGAATCAGCCAGCAGGTCGGTCTCCTTTTCATAAAAATAGACCCGGTGCAGTTGCTCCTTAACACCCAGCGGATCTCTGAAATAGAGTCTGGCTGCTGGAATAACGGATTCAGCAGCTGAAACAGAGACTTGAGTTAGCCTGACAAAATCCTGATTCAATATTCCGGGGATTTTTGGTGATTCCACATCAAACTGAAATAAATTCTTTTTTGAAAGATCAATCAGTTTATCAAAGTCTTCCAATAACCTTAAAATGTCACTCCTTAGTTGAGGCATTAGCGATTGGCTATAAAGGGTATTTTCGATTTCTCTTCTGAGTGTATCTGCATCTGATTCCAACCTGGCAAGTGATTCGAGATTCGCATTGAATCGTTCTGTGTCATTGTATAGGTAATATTTCACCCCCTCCTTAAATAGCAGAACACTCTGATCGACAGTACTAAGGAAATTTTCTATAAGGTCAATAGAATGATTAGCTCTTTTAAACAACATACAATCAGTTTTTGAATTTCTTTTGAATCAAGCACAAATAAATAAAAAATTGAGAGAAATAAAAAATTAGTCAATTCAAGTGTAAATAAATATGTAGAGGTATAAAAAAATATAAAGTATTAATATAAAGAGATATTTATAAATTTATGTAGAGTATAAAAAATATTGTGACGAATAAATATCTCGAATATGTAGAGGTAATGATAAGGAAAATTCTATTTGAATATCAGTCATTATTCTCTTATAATACCTAAACAAAATTTTTCTGAGTCTATCTTTATCGAATGAAACAAATGAAAGGTATGTTTGAAAAATGGGTTTTCTGAATTTCAATGAGGTGTTGTGAAAGCGTCATGAAAGGAGGGTTGTAAAGGTAGATTTTGACTTGAGAAGCCTTGTGATAATCGTAATTTGTATCTGATTAATAAGCATAACAATCAGTCACTTAGATGAATTTTTTTTTTGTCTGCCTGGTTTGTTTTTTACGTAATGATAGTGTACCTTTGCGCCCAATTCAAAATAATGTCTAATTTATTAATTTAAGGGAATTTTAAAATGAGTGAAATTATCGAAAATCCGGAGGTAAACGAAACAGAAGAGAATTCTGCTGTTGAGCCAATCACCAATGAAGTTGCCGATGTTACTCCAATAATCGAAGAAGAATCTGCGGTTATTGAAGAACCGGTAGTGGAACAAGTTGCTGAGGTTGTAGAAGAACCTGTAGTAGAAGAGGTTGCTGAGGTTGTAGAAGAACCTGTAGCTGTAATCGAGGAATCTGTAGTTGCAGAAAAAGTTGTCGCTGCTCCTAAACCAATATTGGTTTCATCAGCAGTCGCTACAGAAGAGGAATTTGACTGGGATGCTTATGAAGGCAAAAAAGCAACAATAGGTTCATCCTCAAAACAAACTATGACCGAGATGTACGACAATACGCTCTCCATCTTACAAGAAAAAGAGTGTGTGGATGGTATCGTCATCTCAATGAACAAACGTGAGGTGGTAGTCAATATTGGCTACAAATCCGACGGAATTGTTTCGGTCAACGAATTTAGATACAACCCAAGCCTGAAAATTGGCGATAAAGTGGAGGTTTATGTTGAGACTCTTGAAGATAAAAAGGGACAGTTAACGCTCTCACACAAGAAGGCTCGTGCTATGCGCAGCTGGGATCGTGTCAATGCTGCTCTTGAAAACGACGAAATTATTACCGGATTTATCAAATGCCGTACGAAAGGCGGTATGATTGTTGATGTATTCGGAATTGAAGCATTCTTGCCAGGGTCTCAAATTGACGTCAAGCCTATCCGCGATTATGATATTTATGTTGGTAAAACGATGGAATTCAAAGTGGTTAAAATTAATCACGAATTCAGAAACGTCGTTGTTTCTCACAAAGCATTGATCGAAGCTGAATTAGAACAACAGAAAAAGGACATCATTTCTAAATTAGAAAAAGGACAAGTTCTTGAAGGAACCGTTAAGAATATTACTTCTTATGGCGTATTCATCGACTTGGGTGGTGTTGACGGTTTGATTCACATCACCGACCTTAGCTGGGGCCGTGTAGCTCATCCGAACGAAATCGTTCAGCTGGATGAAAAAATCAACGTGGTTATCCTTGACTTCGATGATGAAAAGAAACGAATTGCTCTTGGTTTAAAACAATTGGCTTCTCACCCATGGGACAATGTTAGTGCTGATCTCAAAGTAGGTGATGTTGTGAAAGGTAAAGTGGTTGTTATTGCAGACTACGGCGCATTTATTGAAATAGCACCCGGAGTAGAAGGTTTGATCCACGTTTCTGAAATGAGCTGGTCACAACACCTTCGTTCTGCTCAGGACTTCCTGAAAGTAGGTGATGAGGTTGAAGCTACAATTCTTACTCTTGACCGTGACGAACATAAAATGTCGTTAGGCATCAAGCAAATGAAGAATGATCCTTGGTCACAAATTGAAACTAAATATACAATTGGTACATCACACACTGCTAAAGTTCGCAATTTCACCAATTTTGGTGTATTTGTTGAAATAGAGGAAGGTGTCGACGGACTAATCCACATCAGTGATTTAAGTTGGACCAAAAAGATCAAACATCCTTCAGAATTTACCTCTATCGGTTCTGAAATTGAAGTTCAGGTTCTTGATATCGACAAAGACAATCGTCGCTTAAGCCTTGGACACAAACAATTGGAAGAAAATCCATGGGATGTATTCGAGACGATCTTCACTGTCGATTCTATTCACGAGGGTACCGTTATCGATTTGTTCGATAAAGGCGCAGTAATCGCACTTCCTTACGGAGTGGAAGGTTTTGCTACGCCACGTCATCTGGTTAAAGAAGATGGATCCCATGTGAAAATGGACGAAAAATTGGAATTCAAAGTTATTGAATTCTCTAAATCAGCCAAGAGAATCATCCTTTCTCACTCACGTGTTTATGAGGATGTGAAGAAGACTGAGGATACAGCCAAGAAGAAAGTTACAGCTCCAAAACAAACTGCGAAGAGTGTTAAACCGATGAAAGATACCATGGAAAAAACAACTCTTGGTGATATCAGCGAATTGGCTGCCCTACGTACGCAAATGGAAGAAAACGAGAAGAAGGAATAATTCTTATCGCGAAATCTAAATAATTAGAAACCCGGCCAGATGGTCGGGTTTTTTTATCTTTGTATATGAATTCATTTACGGTTACAATACTCGGAAGCAGTTCTGCGTTACCAACTTCTCAAAGGTTTCCAACTTCACAGGTGGTTAAGCTTAACGAACAGCTTTACCTTATTGATTGCGGTGAAGGCGCTCAGATTCAATTGCGGAAATTTGGATTCAAGATGGGCAGAATCAACCATATCTTTATCTCTCATTTGCATGGTGATCATATATATGGATTGCCGGGATTGATCTCTTCTCTAGCCTTATATGGGAAAAAGGGAGAGTTGCATATTTATGCACACTCAGATTTGCCACTGATGATGGAAGGGATGATGAAGTTTATGCATGAGATAACCGATCTTAAAGTTACCTATCATCCGTTAAATTTTAAGCGAAATTCGATCCTTTTTGAAGATAAAAAAGTCCGTATTACCTCTTTTCCGCTGAAACACAGGATATCTTGCTGTGGGTTTCTTTTTCAGGAATTAGCCTCAGAATTGCACCTCGATAAAAGTGCTCTCGAATTTTATGAAATTCCTGTCTCGCAGCGATCAAATATAAAAAACGGTGCTGACTTGATTCTCCCAAATGGTAATGTAGTATCAAACAAGGATCTTACACTTCCCCCGAACCCAACCAGAAGCTATGCATTTTGTACGGATACAATTTTCCAAAAAGGGATTGCACCAATTATAGAAGGTGCGGATTTACTTTACCACGAAGCCACATTTGCAGGCGACCTCGCCGAATTAGCCAGAAAAACTTTTCATTCAACGTCCGTTCAGGCCGCGGAGATGGCGAAATTAGCTAATGTAAAGAAGTTGGTAATCGGACATTTTTCTTCGAGATATAAAACGATTACTCCACTTGTGGATGAGGCCAGAGCTATCTTTCCGGAGACTTATCCTGCAAACGACGGGGATATTTTTGAACTATAGTACCACCTTAATTCGAGTCAGAATAGAACTCTTTGTGAAAATTTACAAGGTAGAGCCGCTCTTCCGCCCTTGTAAATGCTGTATACAACCAGCGTAAAAACTCCCGGTCAATCATTTCTGAAGTCAAATAGCCATGATCCAGAAAAACGGCCTTCCATTGTCCGCCTTGTGCTTTATGACAAGTAACGGCATAAGAGTATTTTACCTGAAGCGCATTAAAGTAAGGATCCTCTCGTATTTTTTTCCATCTGTCCCTTTTGTTCCGTATTTCTTCATAATCTTCCGAAATAGCTTCAAACAGCCGTTTATTCTCATCCGATGATAACGCCGGAGCTTCAACTGTGAGCGTTTCGAGCAGAATTTTGCATTCAACTTCCAAATCCTGATAATCTAGTAAGCGCAACACAACATTGGCAAAATGAAATCCATACCTTTCTTCATATTTTTGAATTCGAATTATCTCAGAAATGTCGCCATTGGCAATAAAATCAAGTTCTTCAATCTGTTTAGACCAATGGTAGTTGTTTTTGACTATCATCAGAAGATCACCCCTCATAATTTGATCTTCCTGGTAAAGAATAGTTTTTCGGATTCCCTCATTGAAAAGGTTCGCCCGTTTATTGGAACGAGTAACGACAATTGTTTCCTCCATGCCAAAGCGGTTATAACAATTCGATATCTCATCTATTAGCTGATCGCCGCCAAGTTTTACCACATCGGTAAAACCGTTCATCCTGATGGGCCAGAATCCGGTCGGTGAATCTTCCAGTATTCGGTTTCTTATGTAAGTCGCATTTTCCAAGATTCCGGAGCCTTCCGATTGTCTTACAACCTCTCTCAGTTCCATGGAAATAACCTCCATACCAAAGAGTGATAGCTCATCCGTTTCCAGTGCCGGACTCATAGAAAGGCCAACAGGTGGGAGTTGAGCGGTATCGCCCGAAATTATAAGTTTACAATTAAATCCGCTGCCGATATATTCAACTAAATCAGAAAGGAGATAACCAGAGCCAAAAACGCTATGATCCTGAGGTAAATTCGAGATCATAGATGCTTCGTCTACAACAAACAGTGTGCTTTTACTCAGATTCCTGTCGAGCGAGAATTTACTCAACCCATCAGCACCGGATTGTTGTCGGTAGATTTTTTTATGAATAGTAGATGCTGGTTTCCCGCTTTGTTTTGAAAGAACCTTTGCAGCCCGACCGGTTGGTGCCAATAATACAAATTTTATTTTCAACTCATCTAAAACCTTTACTAACGCACTGATTGTTGAGGTTTTCCCTGTTCCTGCATATCCTTTTAACAAGAAAAGGGAGTCAGAATCAGGTGACGATACGAAGGCAGATAATTTATCAATCATCTCCTTTTGTCCATTCGTTGGTTCGTGCCCCAGTTTTTGTACTATTAATTGGGCGACAAAATTTTTCATGCGTTACGATATTTTATGGATCTGTTCACAACAGTCGCATAATTTTTCTAAATTTGTGATTTCTAAACCAATTTATTGCGAAAAAATAATCAAATGCAAGATATCTGTTTTATCGACAAATCCTTCGATCACGAACAGAGTAATTTATACCATTTATCCATTCAAATAAGCTTGGACGGATTTTCTTTTGCAATCATGGATATCCCCAAAGGGAAATACACTGTATTGAAATCCACTAATTTTTTTCTTAAGCGCCCACGATTGCTTTTTATGAATGTTCGGGAGTTGATTAGTCAGGAAGAACTCTTTAAACTGAAATTTAAGAGTATCGATATAATTTATGCCACAGAAAATTTCACCCTGGTGCCACAAGCCTTTTTCCACCATAGTTATGTAGAAAAATACTTTAGTTTTAACCATGAAATCGAGAAAGGATACGTTATTGACCGAACTCTGCTACCAAAAGCAGAGGCATGGTGCCTTTTTTCTATTCCTGAAAATTTGAAGGAATACCTAGCTTTAATTTTCCCAAAAGCTACTATTAAACACAATCTGTTCCCATTGGTTGAAAGAGGACTCAAAGAGAACAAGAATTTCCCCGAGAGAGTACAGGTACATTTAAATTTTTTCAGATCCTATTTTGAATTAGTAGTCATGTCAGGTACAAAACTGTTGGTATGTAATCAGTTTAATTATGCCGGTGATGATGATGTTACCTATTTTGTCTTCTATGTTTTCGACCAACTTAAACTCTCGCCCGATACAACAGAAATTGTTTTTCATGGTTTCTTCCAGCAGGCTGATCCGATGTACCAGACTTTTAAAAAATATGTCAGAAAACTAAGTTGCGCACGTCCAACTTCACTATTCAATTATAGCTATACCTTCAATCAATTACCTGACCATTATTTTACTACACTTCTTGATCTCTACAAATGCGAATAATCGGAGGGGAATTAAAAGGACGTCTTTTTAAACCGGGAAAGAACTTTAAGGCGAGACCAACAACAGATTTTGCTAAAGAAAATCTGTTTAATATCCTTAACAACAGGATCGACTTTGAAGACACAAAGGTTCTTGATTTATTTGCGGGAACCGGCAGCATTTCTTTCGAATTTGTTTCAAGAGGATGCCAGTCAGTTACAACTGTTGAGATGGACCATGTCCATTATGCATTTATCTCCTCGGTAATCAAACAGCTTAAGATGGAAGGGGTTATCCGTCTTTTAAGATATGATGTACTTAAGTTTATTCCAAGTTGTACCGAAACCTACGATTTAATATTCGCCGATCCACCGTATGAGATGAAATCCCTTAAGGAAATACCCGATCTTATTCTGAAACACAAACTAATTAATGCGGATGGTTTGCTTATTCTGGAACATGGCAAGACAGACAATTTTGCTTCACATCCGAATTTAGTTCAGCAAAGAGTTTATGGAAGTGTCCATTTTTCATTTTTTCAGCCTTCCGCCATCGGGTAATTTTGTTTATTTCTGGTAATCAGTTTGGTAGCTTCTGTCTTCATGTATTTCTATTTTTATTGAAAGTCCATTGCAGATATACAAAACAAGTCGTATATTTGCACAGCTTTTAAGGAAGCTCTTTATTGAAAAGGAGATCCTTTTAGAACTTGGTTTGGTAGTTCAGTTGGTTAGAATACCTGCCTGTCACGCAGGGGGTCGCGGGTTCGAGTCCCGTCCAGACCGCATTCAAAGTTCTTAATTATTTGGTTTGGTAGTTCAGTTGGTTAGAATACCTGCCTGTCACGCAGGGGGTCGCGGGTTCGAGTCCCGTCCAGACCGCAAAGCCTCGGAGTTACTCTCCGAGGCTTTTGCATTTTTTAGGCAAAGTAGCTGATCTTTTCAAAATAACGAAGTATATTTCCGTATTCTGTAACCTTTTCTACTGTAATCTGTTTATAGAATTTGAATGATATTCTTTATTCAATAGTAATAAGTTAACAAAGGCATGTTTGAGAATTTAAATCAACCATATCAGTTCAATAATAACTTTAAACACAATGCTCGAACAATATTACTGGTGAGTATGGGTTTTATTCTCATTGTATTATATATTCAACCGTTGGGAATAAATTTTTTAAAGTCTGAGAATGATGGTTATTTTGTTCTCGGCACGGGACTGCTGACTGCAGCTACACTTTTTCTCAATACATTGATTCTTCCGGGAATGTTTCCAAAACTTTTTGACCCGGCTAAGTGGACTATCCGGAAAGAATTAATTTGGAATGTTTGGATGTTCTCAAATCTATTTGCACTTTTTACACTTATGGCATGGTTTGCGAAAACAATATCCTATACCGATCTTCCATTTTTTAGAACCGGAGCTCTTTCACTATTGCCTCTTATTTTATTCAATTTGATCAGCTATAACTTATCCATGAGGATGAAGGTAGTTGATATGATCGATTCTGGAAAAAGTTGGTTAAAAGACGAAATCAATGCCTTTCAGAGCGTTCCGGATCACGAATCTGTCCTCTTAGTTGCAGAGAATAAAAAGCAAGCTTTTGCCGAAGAAGTTGAACGTGTTATCTTGATTCACTCTTCCGGTAATTATGTTGAAATTTATTGGATAGACAGAAAACAAGCTGTTCGGAAAAGGCTATTCAGACAATCATTTACTAATGTTGAGAAAGCATTGGAATCTTCTGATATTATGCTTAAATGCCATCGATGCTGGATGGTCAATATTAACAAGGTGACCAAATTGAAAAGATCAGCCAATGGATACCATTTGGAAATGGATCGGCTTGATTTTACTATTCCAGTATCTCGTAACTGGATCCAAATTTTCAAAGTAAGGCTAAGCTAACCGATTTTTCAACTTTTAGTCAATGCAATTCATCCCATGAATAGTGTATTTCGTCCCAAAACATACTGTTTTCAACCATTTTTTGGCCGCATAACCCATTTTTTTGGCGGATAAAATTTCTATTCCTACCATTGTGCTGTTATTATTTTAAAGATTATAGATTAAAGCTATAAATGATGAAGGGACTAAACATTGGAGGACTAAAAATTAAATTTCCTATTATTCAGGGAGGAATGGGAGTAGGGGTCTCTCTATCAGGACTCGCTTCTGCTGTTGCTAATGAAGGTGGAGTTGGTGTAATATCTCCTGCCGGAATTGGATTTTTATACAAGGATCATTCAGCCGACTATTTGAAGAACTGTATATTTGGGTTGACTCAGGAGATCCGTAAAACTCGCGAAAAATCTCAGGGTGTATTGGGCGTAAATATCATGGTTGCTTTGTCCAATTATGCGGATTTAGTTACTACTTCTATTAGAGAAAAAGTTAATATCATTTTTTCCGGAGCTGGTCTTCCCTTGGATCTTCCTAAATTTTTAAGCCCTGACTCAGAGACAAAACTTGTGCCAATTGTGTCGTCAGGTAGGGCCGCTGCGCTGATTTGCAATAAATGGCACACTAATTATGATTACTTACCTGATGCTATCGTTGTGGAAGGGCCAAAGGCTGGAGGTCATCTGGGATTTAAGATGGATCAGATTTTTGATGAAAACTATTCTCTTGAAAACATCCTTGAAGAGGTTGTGGCGGTTGCCAATGAGTTTGGCGAAAAATACGGAAAACAAATTCCTGTTATTGCCGCTGGTGGTATTTATACCGGGGAGGATATAGCTATGATTTTGGATAAGGGTGCTTCCGGAGTTCAAATGGGCACTCGGTTTGTGACGACTACAGAATGCGATGCCTCAGAAGGATTCAAACAAGCCTACATTGAAGCAAAAGAAGGTGATGTAAGAATAATAAAGAGTCCGGTAGGAATGCCTGGACGCGCAATAAGCTGTTCTTTCCTCGATGATGTTGATAGTGGAAAGAGACGTCCTACTGTTTGCCCTGTCAATTGTGTGAAAACGTGCGATATTGCTACTGCTCCTTATTGTATAATGGCCTCCTTGGCTTCTGCTTTGCGGGGAAATTTTAGAAATGGATACGCATTTGCCGGAAGCAATGTTTGGAAAACAGATAAAATTATTTCGGTAAAAGAGTTGTTCAATACCTTGATGGATGAATATAAAATGGCCGTGAATGTGAAATTTGCACTTTCCGTGTAATACCAAATGTAAAAAAGAAATGGTCTGCAATTCTTCATGGAATTACAGACCATTTCTTTTTTATCCGATTCAAGCAAGAGTTCCTTTCTTACTGCTCAGAATTAAGTTCAGATAACTTCTTATCTTTGACACTTCGAGTACTATAGTAATGATTTATGCTTAATTTGTTATCCTATTTATTTCCAAAAGTGAAGAATACTATTTATCGGGTTTCTAATGGTGTGATATTCACCGTTTTTTCGTTGTTTTTATCATTATGTGTTTCAGGCCAGGATATCCAAAGCCAGGCGGTTAAATTTGGCAGAGTACTTAGATTGGTTGATGCATTCTATGTCGACACAGCCAACGTAGAAAAGTTAACAGAAAACGCAATCGTGGATCTGCTGGGGAAACTCGATCCTCACAGTGTATATATTACCAAGAGTGAAGTTGAAGAGATGAATCAGCCCTTGGAAGGTAACTTTGAAGGTATTGGAATCTCATTCAATATTATTCAGGATACTTTGATCGTGATGACTACCATCCCAGGCGGCCCTTCGGAAAAAGTTGGACTGCGTCCTGGTGATCGGATTATCAAGGTTGATGCGAAAAATATTGCTTCAATTGGAATTAAATCGCAGGATGTATTTGGCTTTCTTCGCGGAAATAAAGGTACTACAGTTAATCTGAAGATTCTAAGAAAAGGAGAAGCGGCACCCCTTGATTTTACAATTATCAGGGATAAGATTCCGATTTATAGCCTGGATGCATCATTTCTTCTTAACAAAGAAACAGCCTATATTAAGTTGAACAGATTTTCAGCAACTACTATTGAAGAGTATTTGGCGGCCATGAAAAACCTCGGAAAACAAGAAAAGATTAGAAATCTGATATTGGATTTGCGTGGAAATGGAGGAGGATACCTTGGCGCTGCCTACGAGTTGGCTAATCAGTTTCTGGAGGCAAATAAATTAATCGTGTATACGGAGGGAATACATAGTCCGAGGAAGGACTACCGATCAAGTACAAATGGGGATTTTTTAAAGGGAAATTTAGTTATACTCATCGACGAGGGGACTGCTTCCGCATCTGAAATTGTTTCGGGTGCTATTCAGGATTGGGATAGGGGAGTGCTCATTGGCAGAAGATCTTTTGGGAAGGGATTAGTTCAACAGCCATTTGCCTTAAACGATGGTTCTATGATTCGACTTACAACGGCCCATTATTATACCCCGGCAGGAAGAAATATTCAGAAACCGTACAAAGATAATTTGGAAAATTACAGAAATGATTATTTGAAGCGGTATGAGCATGGAGAGTTATTTAGTAAGGATAGTATTTTGTATGCTGATTCACTAATGACTAATACCTTGGTTACAAAGAGGAAGGTTTTTAGTGGCGGTGGGATCGTCCCTGATATCTTTGTGCCACTTGATACTTCAATACATTATAAGTACTTCAATAACTTGGTCAGGAAAAATATTTTCTTCCCTTATGTGATTAGCTTCATTGATCAGCAAAGGGAACAGTTACTCGTTAAATACCCTAATTTTCAAAACTTTAAAAATAAATTTGTTGTTTCTCCTACTGTATTGAATGATTTGATGGCATTGGGCGAAAAGTCCGGGGTTAAAAGAGAGGAGGAAAGTTTGAAGTTAATGCAAAACGTTATCTTTAGACAGATTAGAGCGTTGATTGCCCGTGATTTATATGAACCTGGAGATTATTTCAAGATATTGGTTGAGGACGATGATGAAGTGAAAAAGGCCATTGAAGTGCTTTCGGATCCAAAGGCTTATGCACGTTATCTAAATAAGTGAGCCTAAAAATTATCTGATAGCTTGATGCTATGACAATTTACCAATGGATTATTTTTAATTATGTCGAGGTTTGTGGAACTATAACAGGGTTCCTATACATAGGATTTTCTATTCGGCAACATTTTCTGACTTGGCCGGTAGGTATCCTTAATGCATTATTTTATATAGTTGTCTTTTTTTCCTCTAAAATTTATGCAGATATGTCTCTGCAGTTTTATTATGTTGCCATAAGTATATACGGTTGGTGGTGCTGGCTTCATGGTAGTGCGGCAGGGAATACACTTTCGGTTACCAAAACTGATTTATCAACTTGGATCAAGATTTCGGTGGCCTCCGTCCTATTATTTGCTGTTATTGCTTATATATTAATGAATTACACGGATTCTCCTGTGCCATTACTGGATGCCATTACCACCGCATTGAGTATCGTAGCTACGTGGATGCTTGCTAAGAAAAAAATAGAACACTGGCTGTTGTGGGTACTTGTTGATACCATATCAATAGGTCTTTTTGCCTACAAGGAGTTGTATCTGACTACAATATTGTTCTTCGTCTACGCAGTATTGGCAATATATGGATATTACGAATGGCGAAAAGAAATTAATCCTGAAAAATGGGTGAAGATATCGGTCTAAAGAAAATTGTTATTACAGGTCCAGAATCGACAGGTAAAACCACTCTTTCTGAATCTCTTGCATTAAAATTAAATGCGGAATGGATTCCGGAATATGCCCGAAATTATATTGAAAATCTTAATAGGCCATATACCTCTAAGGATATTGAAACTATTGCACAGTATCAGATTCGTATGGAAAATAGAATTACCAAAGCAAACCCAAAGGGGATTTTTGTGTTTGATACCTGGTTGATCCTGACGAAAGTATGGTTTGAAGTTGTTTATGGCACATCTCCTTCTTGGATTAATTCGTACATCTCAGCTTCAAATATTGATCTTTTCCTTGTTTGCAGTCCTGATGTACCTTGGATTGCTGATCCTGTTAGAGAGAATGGGGGCGAGATGCGAAATCGTTTGTTTGAGAGATACTGCAATGAAATTGAATTATTTGGGTTCAACTATGAAATTATTGAAGGTCTTGGGGAGGTTAGATTACAAAATGCGCTCAATATTTTAAAATCATATAACATCGAATAAACTTTTTGGGGTTTGATCTCGTTTAATTCTATGATACCCTATTAATACATAAAAGATGAAAGAACATACTGAGATAAAAATCAGAAAGTCGATCGGTGATGCTATAGCAGAGCTGACCGATATTACTTCTATTGGTGAGGTTTCTCATGCTCAGAGGGCAGGTGAACCAATGCCTTCTACAGATAAACTTAAAATATTTGTTGAAAAGGTTCGGCAGATTATCTTCCCTGGATATTTCGGATCAATCAATTTTAATGCAACCGCTTTTCAATACCACATGGGTGTATTGGTGGATGAGGTATTTCATCTTCTTTCTGAGCAGCTTTTAGCCGGACTGTGCTTTGTTTGCGATAAGGAGTATAGTACCGACCTTGAAGTCAGAAAAGTGGAAGCTGAAAGCTGTGCGTCAGATTTTATTGCCGCCTTACCTGAACTCAGAAAAATTTTGATTACGGATATAGAAGCAGCCTATCTTGGTGATCCGGCCGCAACCAGTGTTAGCGAGGTAATATTTTGTTATCCGGGTATTCGGGCTATCTCCAGTTATCGAATAGCGCATGCTTTGCACAAATTTGGTATCCCTTTGATTCCAAGGATAATTGCAGAGATGGCTCACTCGGAGACTGGAATTGACATTCATCCGGAAGCCGTAATTGGTCCGTATTTTGTAATCGACCATGGGACAGGAATTGTAATTGGATCAACCACTATTATTGGGTCAAATGTCAAGC